>NZ_BDUD01000001.1:2696216-2758177 GCF_003113895.1 Nostoc commune NIES-4072
ATGCGTACCCCGAAATAGCAAATGAGTACGCCGAAATAACAAATGCGTACGCAATGATTGCAAGAATTTAGCTTTGTCACGCCAGCGTAACGAACTGCAAATCTTTAGTAGATGAAGTTTTTCCGACTTGTGTGTACACCGTAGCCAATACATCGGGGGGATTAAGGGGGGTAATTCGACTTGTGTGTACACCGTAGCCGATATATTGGAGAGGGAAGCTAGATACAAGATGAAGGGTTTCAAACTTCCCAATGGTGCAGAGCGTTCTCCAGATGCTTCCTGGGTGAAAATGGAACGGTGGAATGCTTTAAGCGAAGCAGAAAAAGAAAGATTTGCTCCTTTGTGTCCTGATTTTGTAATTGAGTTAATGTCTCCAAGTGATTCCTTAGAAAAAACGCGAACCAAAATGAGGGAATACATGGAGAATGGCGCCAGATTAGGCTGGTTAATTAATAGAGGACAGCAACAGGTAGAAATTTATCATCCCAATCGAGAAGTTGAGATTTTACAAAGTCCTAAAAGTTTATCGAGAGAAGATGTTTTGCCAGGATTTGTTTTAGATTTGGTAGAAATTTGGTGAGTAATTGCCTACCCTGAATCATTCATAATAAGCCATAACCCCAACAACTTTTATGAAGTCGGGGATCTGCGCTCACGAGTTTGTACATTAAAAAACTGAGATAATCAACTTTGATCGCAACAATCAGATAGAAAGTAGTTTTTCGATACAGCTAATCTATTCTCACTTAGAACATGAATAGATTTACTAACATTAAATTAAGCAGTCCAGCCAAAATAACGTAGCCAATTTTTGTTTCTGTTTCCACAATCAGATGAGCAATATCAGAATCAGCGATCGCTTGAAGATGATGTTGATATGACCAAGGAATGATGTACTGTCGATTATCGTCATCATACTCGGCTTGCAGAACATAATCGAGATCCGTTTCTTGTGTTTTGCGTAGACTTAAACTGTGCATGATCTCACTCAACGACGTATTATCATCACTTTATTCATTATTGTGAACGGTTACGTTTATCTTCAGTGAACATTTACCAGCATCAGGCTCATCTTTGCGGATTTAGTTGTCATTGACGATAGGGTGATGAAAGCAAATTAATTCCTTAATAAAAAATATATTGAAGGAGGCATTAATGCAATTACAACAAACACCAGTCTTGGAAGAAACTTTTTGGGAAGCAGTTCTCAATCGAGATCCCACAATTGACGGCAAGTTTTTCTACGGTGTTCGCTCTACAGGCGTTTATTGCAGACCTATTTGCCCTAGTCGCAGACCAAATCGCAATCAAGTTTGTTTCTTCCAATCGGCACAAGAGGCTGAAATTGCAGGTTTTCGAGCTTGTAAGCGCTGTCAGCCACAATTTGAAACAGTTCCAAATCCGGCTAAGGCGAAAGTTTTAGCAGCATGTCGATACATTGAAGCACAAGGCGATCGCATCCCAACCCTCTCAGAATTATCCTCTCAAGTGGGAATGAGTCCCAGTTATCTGCAAAAGGTATTCAAGCAAATAATTGGCGTATCCCCTTTTCAATATGCAGATGCGCTGCGTAGCCAACGATTGAAGCAGCGTCTTCAGTCAGGCGAAGAAATTGCTCATGCAGTTTACGACACGGGATATGGTTCAAGTAGCCAAGTGTATGAGAAAGCACCTAAACAACTGGGAATGACACCAAAGACTTACCAACAAGCTGGAAAGACAATCAGCATAGTTTATGCGATCGCTCCATGTCCACTAGGATATTTACTTGTGGCAACAACAGAGAAGGGTATCTGTGCCGTTAAGCTAGGTGATGAAGCAGACAAGCTTGAACATATCTTGAACCAGGAATTTCACCAAGCGCACATTATGCGTGATGACCACACACACAAAGAATGGATACAAGCAATCCTCGACTTCATTGCAGGAGGTGAAATACACCTTGATTTACCACTTGATGTCCGTGGGACAGCATTTCAAAAACAGGTGTGGGAAGCATTACAAAAAATTCCTTATGGCGAAACCCGCACTTACACTGATATTGCCCATAATATTGCCAAACCCCAGGCAGTCCGCGCTGTAGGTAATGCTTGTGGAGCTAATCCGATCGCGCTAATTGTACCGTGTCATCGGGTGCTGCGGAGTGATGGCAGTCTTGGTGGTTATCACTGGGGAATTGAGCGCAAACAAAAACTGCTTACACAAGAATCGAAATTTATCAAAGATGGCTCAAAGACCTGAACTATAGGACTAGTATTTGATTTCTGAAAAGATACGTAGGGTGTGTTAGCGATAGCGTAACGCACCATCATCAAGGGTTTGGTGCGTTACGAACTGCGTTCTAACACACCCTACAATACCTAATTTTGTTCAAAAATTAAATATGATTCCTATAGAATCGTTGACTCCAGAAAGTCTTACCCGTGGTTTAATGGTGCTTGCCAATCTTGATAGCGATTTGGCTTGGATTTTAGAAACACTAGGGCCACCACCGATGTGGCAAAGACAACCGGGTTTTGCAACGCTGTTGTGTATAATTCTGGAACAGCAAGTTTCGGTAGCAGCTGCAAGGGCTGTATTTACGCGGCTATGTGCGGTTGTTGTAACTCTGACGCCAGAAAATTTTCTGATATTGGATGATGTTGAATTGAGAGCAATTGGATTCAGTCGGCAAAAAATTCTATACTGTCGTGGATTGGCGAATGCTATTGCAACTGGTCAGCTTGAGCTAACTAAGCTGGAAATAATGGATGAAACTACTATCAGAACTGAGTTAAAGCGTCTTAAAGGTATAGGAGACTGGACAGTTGATATTTATTTGTTAATGGCGCTGCAACGTCCTGATGTCTTTCCTAAAGGCGATTTAGCGATCGCGATCGCTTTCCAAAAACTCAAAAACTTAGCGACGCGTCCAACGCCAGCACAACTAGAAGCCACAACACAGCACTGGCGACCGTGGCGAGCAGTTGCGGCAAGACTTCTATGGCATTATTACCTGAGTAATCCCAAATAATTACTCTTTCTCCCTTAGCGCACTTCTCTAACGAGACGCTACGCGTTGGCGGAAGCCTTTCGTAGAGAAGGCGGTTCGTATAATAAATATAAACTAAATGCCAGAAAATCAATTAAGCCTAACACCAGAAAACTCTGATAAAACTTCAAAAATCCTGCCAATAATCGCAGTAATAATTGCATTATTAGCTTTATCTTCAACAGCAATATTTATTAAAGTCGCTGTTAGAGAAATGAGCGCTGTTGCTACATTATTTAATCGATTATGGATAGCGACTATTATCTTTGGATTCTGGAGTGGAATTAACCAAGTACGGACTCAAATTACAGAAGATAAACCTGTCTTACCACAGCAGCCTTATCCAATCAAAGAGATAGCGCTTTTAATCGCAGTGGGTCTAGTTCATGTATTAGGTCGATTATCTTGGACTTGGGCGCTAACTCAGACTGGTGCTGCTAATGCTAATGCCTTGGGTAGCCTCAATCCGCTATTTACTACTTTAGGAGGATGGCTATTTTTTAATCAAATTTTTGGACGTAAATTTATCATTGGTCTGATCTTAGCCATAATCGGTGCGATCGCAGTCGGATTTGAAGATTTATTGCGTTCTAATAATAATATTACAGGTGATGTTGTTGCTCTCATATCATCGATATTTTATGCAGCAAACTTTTTACTTATCGAGCAGATCAGCAATAAGTTTTCAATTCTCACCATCCTCGTGTGGCGCTGTGCGATCGCAACTACATTGATGATACCAGTAGTACTAATCTTTGAAAAACAAGTTTTTCCAGTTACCTTGTCAGGGTGGTTAGTAATATTTGCGCTAGGAGCTATTTGCGAAGCCTTGGGTCATGGGCTAATTGTATACAGCCTCAAAAATTTTTCATCAGGATTTATCTCTTTACTTTTACTACTCAATCCAGTGATTGTTGCGATTCTTGCTTGGATACTTTTCTCGGAAAACTTGAGTATTTTTAACTTGTTAGGGTTGGCTCTAATTGTAGGGGGTATATATCTAGCAATTTCTAATAAAGAATCTATACAATCTAAAGTTAATACCCATATCCAATCTCCAGCAGAAATAGATCCATCCGCCAGTTCCACAAAATAAGAAACGGGTTCGACCTGATTTGAAAAAGGCAGTTCTTGCTGAGGGCAGAAGGCAGAAGGAACAACACCTAAAAATGGTTTTAGCTCTTATACTCTTGTTCCTATCTGTGAACGTGCATGAGTTCTTGCCAAACCAAGTAAAACTCCTGTCTCATCTAAAAATACTAAATTTTCTGGCTCTATATTTCTGACTTTTTCCCAGTATTCTACTCTAAGCTTTTGGACTCTTGGAGTTGCTGCTTGGCTACTTTGCAATGTTTTTTTTTCCGATTTAATCCCAATTTTTGTAAGGAGCGACACATTGCACTTCGACTCACCCAATTTCCAGTCTTCATTGCAAATAATTCACATAACTCTACTATTGTTGCATCATGATTTTCTGCAACCAGTTCTCTTAACTCTACTTCAGCATTTCTGAGATGACTAGACTGCGGTTTTCCTCGCTGCTTCGGTTGTAAATTTCCATCAAGCTTTTGTTGTTTTACCAGTTTTTGAACTAGGCTTTTGCTGACATCAAATTTTATTGCCACTTTCCGAATTGATATTTTCTCCTGAATATGTGCTTTAACTATTTTTTCGCGGAGATCCATTGGATATGCTTTCATCAAAAGATAATATTTTTTATTGATTTATTGCTTCAGTTTAAATATAAAAATAAAATGTGAGGAACTTGTGAGGTTTTTGCTTGTTAATTGACAAAACAGGCGATCGCCCGACTTGATGGCACAGCCCACCGCAGACATCACAGCAAGAATTACCATTGGCACTACTACTTGAGTAATGCCAATAGTAAGTCGGTTACAGTATACCCGTGAATACTCGTTCAGCCGGGCCTGTCATATAAACTCGTTGGTCGATTTCTGACCATTCAATTTGCAAGGGGCCACCTGGTAATTCTACAGTGGCAGTGCGATCGCATTTCCCAGTTAACACTCCAGCTACCAAAGAAGCACAAGCACCAGTCCCGCAAGCTAATGTAATTCCAGCACCCCGTTCCCACACCCGCATTTTCAAATAGTCACGGCGTACCACTTGAATAAATTCGGTATTTATGCGTTGAGGGAAAGCTGGGTGATGCTCGAATTTCGGGCCGATGGTTTCTAGCTCAATTGCTGCTGCATCTTCCACAAAGGTAATGCAGTGAGGATTTCCCATATTTACACAAGTGACATCCCAAGTTTGCCCCGCCACCTCTAACGGCTGAGAAATTACTTTTTCTTGGGCGGGTGTAAGATTAGTCGGAATTTCGCTAGCGAGTAACCTGGGTAAACCCATGTCTACTTTAACTTGACCATCAGCTAACAGTTGGGGAGTCATTACACCACCCAAAGTATGAATGTGATATGAGTCTTGATTTCGGGATTCGCCTTCTAAGTCTGCTAAAAAGCCAGCTAAACAGCGAATGCCATTGCCACACATTTCTGGTTCTGAACCATCGGAATTAAAAATCCGCATGGTATAGTCAGTGCCATTTTCTCCAGGTAGAGCAAAAATTACACCATCAGCACCGATGCCAAAATGGCGATCGCACAACTTGATGGCTTGCTCTGGAGTCACTACAGGCACTGATGACGAGCGATTGTCAATCAGAATAAAGTCGTTGCCTAGACCATGATACTTAGTAAATTCGATTGCCATTTCTTTAAGGATGAATTATCAAGGATTAGTTACTCTTTATTTTGCCTTGTAGGTTCATCTTTACTAAAAATGCTTACCGAATTTGACACCACTTTACCCAGTATTATCCAAGTCCAAAACCTGATTAAACAAACAACGCCAGTAGAGTTAAAGCTGCTAACTGGTGATGTGCTGACAGGAAAGGTTATATGGCAAGATCCACAGTGTATCTGTATTGCGGATGCAAACAGTCAGCACACCGTTTGGAAACAGGCGATCGCCTACATCAAGCCAAAAGTGAGTTAGGAGTGAGGCAGAAAAATCACAGGAGCAGGGGCAGGGAGAATGCTCCTTCTGCCCTGCTGTAAAACGAAGTGGAGCAAGGGTTTCAATCCCCGTCTGAACCTCCCCCTGCTGCCCTGCCTCTTTTTGAATCCCTATTCCTCGTCACTAGACTTAGAGTTTTGCAGCACAAACCCACCTATTGCGTCCTTGGTCTTTAGCTTTATACAAAGCTTTGTCGGCTGCGTTAATCAAGTCTTGAGCTGAACTTTTATCTGTTGGTCTTTGAATTGCAACACCTAAACTGACAGTCACAAAATATTGAAAATTATCTTTCTTTTTATGGGCAATCTTTAATTCTTGAATAGATTTTTGAATCAACTTAGTTACTTTAATCGCACCTGATTCGTTCGTATTTGGCAAAATGACAATAAATTCTTCACCACCATAACGAGCTAGTAGATCGGTTGGACGCTTTAATACAGATTGTGCTGCACGAGCAACTTGTATTAAGCATTCATCCCCAGCTAGATGTCCATAAGAATCGTTATAATCCTTGAAATAGTCGATATCAAACATAATTAAAGATAAATAATTTTCACTTAGTTTTAATCGATTCCATTCTTGCTCTAAAAATTCATCAAAACAATGACGGTTTGCAATTTGGGTTAGAGCATCTAACTTACTAATTTTTTCTAGCTGAGAATTTGCAAGTTCTAAAGCATGGTTCGTTTGAGCAAGTTGATTAGCTTGAGAGCGGGATTGCTCTAATAGTTCGGAATGTTCTAAAGCTACATTAAACTGAGCTGCTAACTGTCGGATAAATTGAATTTCAGAGGTTTCCCATTCGCGTGAACAACGGCACTGCTGAACACATAGTAATCCCCATAAAATTTTCCCTTTCATTAGAGGTGCAATAATTTGCGCCTTGATTTGAAATTGCTCTAACAGTTGAAGGTGGCAATCCTTTAGCCCAGCTTGATGAACATCTGATAATATCTGCATACGCCCTTGCTGATAAGCAACTGCATATTTTTCACCAAAACAATGATCCTTCACCTTTATGGCGATCGTAGAATCGTAGTCAGGCAATACATTCTCGGAGACAAATTGTCCAGAGGTATAGTTTGATTTTAGGTCAAATCGAAAGATACTGACGCGATCGCTACGAAGAGCTTTACGAATTTCTCGTACAGTAGTCTTAAACAAGATGTCTAGATTTAGAGATTCACGAATTTCAGCAACTAAGTTAAACAGAATATCTTGCTGCTGATTCGCTTTATACAGTTCTGCTGCTTTTTGTTCTGCTTGAGCTAAAAATTCTGCTTGTTTAACTGCAAATCCTAATTGTATTGCAATCTGAGACAGAAACTGAATTTCTAATTGTTTCCATTCATGTGGCTGTGAGTGCTGATAAGCAGCAAGCACTCCCCACAGTTTTTTTCCAACAAAAATTGGTGCAGTTGCATAAGCTCGAATATGGAACTGTTCTAAAATTTCTAAATGACATTGAGACAAGCCTGCTACGTAGACATCTGAAGCAACTAAAGTTTCATTATTACGATACCGTCCACCTTGATGTTCTTGTAGATAAGAGTCACTCCAAACTGTATTTTTTCCTAATTTCTCTACATCATCCCATCCTGTTTCTGCAAACTCAAAGTCGCTGACAAATTCTCCGCCCCAGTTTTCATAGAAACGATAAACGGCAATCCTCTCGACGCGGAGTAACTTGCAAGTTTCCTTAGTGGCTGTACGAAAAATTGTTTCTAACTCAAGAGAAGCTCGGATTTTGCTAATTACTCGGTAAAGTGCCCTTTCTTGCTCTTCTAGCTGCTGAATTTGAATGTGTTTATCATGCAGTTGAGTTTCTAAATTACTAATACTAGGCTGTCCTAAAAGCTTACAGACCAGATTGGCAGATACTTTTGTGATGATATGTAAGCTTTTGTATAACATTACCCTGATAATTCCACTAATAATTAAAGATGAAGATATATACTTTGGGATTTTTGCACAGATGCGTTAATCATAAGTGATTAACCGGACTTGATATCACTACCACCCCAAAGTAGCGATCGCTGGATTGAACGGCTTATTGACGCCAGTCGATTATCAATCACTCACATTATCGGCAGGCAAAAACTCTTTAAGCGCTTCTGCCTCAGCAGCTTTGACTATTGGGATGGAAAGGGGTACTGAAGTAGCGATCGCAAATAACCCTTCTAGTTGACTCAAACCTGTCAAGCTACCGCATAACAATACTTGATCGCCAACTCGCAAGTCCATGCTGCCATCAGGATAACGGATAAACTTACCATCACGCCGGATCGCCTGTACTTGTACTCCATATTGCTTGGTGATATCTAAATCTGCAAGGGTTTTACCAAGGGTTGGCGTATCTGCATTGACTGTAACCCACTGGCAAGCACTATTTTCTCCGGGAACAGCAGCTTGTCCTTTGGCGAATTCTGCCAAGGCCGCCAATTCTTCATCTGCTCCCACTACTAGCAAGCGATCGCCTGCTTCCAATTTGGTTTGATTATTGGGATAATCGATTTCATCGCCGTTAGCGCGGCGAATTGCCATCAAACTCGCTCCTGTTAAGTAGCGCATATCTGCTTCTTCTATGCTCATACCAATTAAGGGCGAATCAGATGGTAGAGGATACCAGCGCTGATTTAGATCGCGAGTTGCTTGGCGCAAATCACGAGCAACTTCAGTAGCAGAACGCTCTGGGCGAAAATCTAAATAATGATCGTTGCGGATTTGCTGCATTTCCCGTTGGACGACAGCTGGCGACAACAAGCCTAAGCTAGTTAATAAATGAGTTGCCATTTCTAAGCTGGCTTCAAACTCTGGTTGCACAACTTCTTTTGCCCCCAATTGATACAGCACTTCAATATTTTTATCCTGGGTAGCACGGACAACCAAATCTAATTCTGGTCGCAATTCCAAAGCGCGTTTCAAGCAAAGACGGGTACTTATGGGGTCTGGAAGTGCGATCGCCATTCCTTTGGCATGATTCACTCCGGCAGTTTCTAGAACATGTAAACTTACGCAATTGCCATAGACATAAGACACCCCAGCCTCACGCAACTGCTGAATTCTACTCTCTGATTGGTCGATTACTACCACAGGTAGGTCGTGTTGCAGGAATAACTTGACTAAATTTTTGCCGACTCGCCCATAGCCGCAGACTACCAGATGGTCTTTAAAAGGCAAATCTTCCGACATATCCCGTACCTGATCTTCTTGTAAATAAGGTTTCAACCAGGGCATTGATTCGGCAAAATTAAATAAAAATGGCACTAACCGCAGGACAAAGGGAGTCAGCATGAGAGTGACTGCGGTAGTTCCCAAAATTAATAAGTATATCTGTCGGGACACCAGCCCCAAAGATTGCCCTTCGCTGGCGAGAACAAAGGAAAATTCCCCAATTTGCGCCAGTCCCAAACCGGCGATTATCGCTGTTTTCAAAGGGTAGCCAAACAGCTTTACTAGGGGCGTGATAATCAAAAATTTACCTACGAAAACTAGTGCCACCAGTCCTAAAATCAATTCCAGGTTGTTCCACAAAAACACTGGGTCGATTAACATGCCAATGGCGGCAAAAAATAAACTGGCAAAGATATCTCGCAATGGTTCCACATAAGTCAAGGTTTGATCAGCGTATTCCACCTCAGAAATCATCAAACCGGCGACAAATGCCCCCATCTCAATCGATAGCCCCAAATACTCTGTCAACAGAGCAATGCCCAAACAAAGGGCTACAACTCCTAATAAAAATAGTTCTCGGCTTTCGGTACGGGCTAACAATTGCAACAAAGGCGGTATCAGCCAAATCCCCGCAGCTATTGCACCAGCAGCGAATAAAGCAATCCACAGCAGTGCTGTTAGTACGGCGATACCAATGGTTTCTGGGGGTTGGTTGAGGGCTGGTAAGACTGCTAACATCAGTCCCAGTGCTAAGTCCTGTACTACCAAAATCCCTAGCATCACTTGCCCGTGAGGCGTTTCTGTTTCGTTGCGCTCCATCAAGCACTTGAGGACAACTGCTGTGGAAGACAAGGATAGAATACACCCTAAGAACATGCCCTTAGCTGGTAAGGTTCCCCAGGCTCCGGTTAATCCGCATACTACAACTGTGACCAAAATTGTCAAAGCAATCTGGAGTCCACCTCCGCCAAGAGCGATCGCTTTTACCTTCTTGAGTTCCGCAAAAGAAAATTCCACACCCAAGGCGAATAGCAAAAAGGCGACACCGAACTGTGCCAGAGTCTCTACTTGAATAAGTTCTTTAATCAATCCCAGTCCGGCTGGGCCAATGATCATCCCCCCAATGAGATACCCTAGCAGCACAGGTTGTCGCAAAAGTGCCGCCAACAGTCCACCGCAGGCAGCAACGCCTAAAACTAAAACTAAATCAACAATTAACCTAAAATCTTCTTGCACCAGTTTTAAAAGAACTATTTAAGACCTATTAATTCAGCATACAAAGTTTTATGATCTCAAACAGCTTGTTTAGAGTCTATTCATAAAGGAAATCTTAAATTTATAAATTAGCTGCTAGTAAAGGTGCGACAAAATGTGCATATTGGGTATGGGGAAGAGGACTTGAGGACAAGCAGGGCTGTTTCATTCAATCTCTTAAGGATTTTGTCAAGAGGATGAGACAAGGGAGTTGCACTTAAAAGCATAGAAAAGCGATCGCAGTGTATGATTGAGCATCTGCCATCGCTTCAGGGCAAACCCATCTAAAATACCTTTATAACAATAAAATACGGTTATTTTATCGATTTACAGTATTTTATCCTTGCAATTTTATCGTAGCTATGACATACTCTAGCCTGTAAGTCCATTATTTCTATAGATTTACCGTAGTTTATAAATTGCTTCACAAATCTGCTGCAAGAAATTAATAATGCTCAAAGATGCACAAGGACTAGTAGTTACAACAGATTCAGCCAATGCGATCGCAGGAATTAACCATTTTATTGATCAGATGCTTGGTTATGGTAAAGATGCAGAAACAGTAGTTTTACAAGCAATTGCAGCAGATCCCACTTGTGCATTAGCTAATGCTTATGCGGCTGCTTATTATCTCACCCAAGAAAACCGCAAAGCTTGGCAGCTAGCTCTACCATATCTGCAAACAGCACAACAATATTGCACTAAGATTACCCCTAGAGAACAGTTATATGTGCAAGCAATTTCAGCTTGGACAAATCAAGAGATTGATGTAGCGATCGCTATTCATGAGGAAATTACCAATAGGTTTCCCCGTGATTTGATTTCTGTTCAGCAGGGACAGTATCACTATTTTTATACAGGCAATAAAGATAAATTACTGGAAATTGCCCAAAAAGTTTTACTAAGCAATCCTGAAAATCATTATTTATCCGGTATGGTGGCATTTGGTTTAGAACAGTGTCATCAACTCCAAGCAGCAGAAAAGATGGCACGTCAAGCGATCGCCTTAAATAGATATGATCCTTGGGCGCATCATGCGATCGCTCATGTCATGGAAACTCAGGGAAGAGTCGATGAGGGGATAGCTTGGATGGAGAGTTTTGCAGACACCTGGGAAAACTGCAACTCTATGCTCTACACTCACAACTGGTGGCACATTGCACTATATTATTTGCAGTTAGAAAACTACCAGAAAGTTCTCAAACTCTATGATACGCATATTTGGGAACGTGCCAACAAACAATCTCCTAAAGACCAAGTAGGAGCAATTTCATTATTATTGCGCCTAGAATTGTGCGGTGTAAATGTCGAGAACCGTTGGCAAAGCATCAGTCCTTATCTTTACAGCCGGATTGATGAACACGCATTACCATTCCAAGATTTGCATTATGTCTATGCCCTTACCAAAGCTGGACACCATGATTGGGTGAACCAAATGCTTCAGAATATGCAGTATCACACCTTAAATATTAATCCCTTTCTGCGACGGAGTTGGATAGAAGTAGCAATTCCCGCAGCTAGAGGAATGGTAGCTCATGCCAAAGGCGATTTCCACACAACTGTTACGGAATTGAAACCTGTTTTACCACGCTTGCATGAGATTGGAGGGAGTCATGCACAGCGAGTATTATTTGAGCAAGTTTATCAAGATGTGGTTTTGTCAGCACAAAAGCAGAGTTGGGATTATGCCATGTCTTAAAAACTGATTAAATCCGAAGAACCCCACCCTACCAAAGCTACGCTTTGTCTCCCCTGCCCGCTTGCGGGGAGGGGATTAAGGGGTGGGGTACAATGACTTTGGAAATCATAACTAATTATGCGAACATGATATTACCTAGACAAGCTAACACAAGAGTGATATCTACGACGGGCTACGCTTACGCTATAAATCTGATTTAATATCTGATAGTCTTTTAATTCCACTACAGCAAAACGTCTGACTCCAAACTGTTCCATCACTGTTTGCAACTCTGCATCTGGTTGGAGTAGTGCTAACTGCATTTGCTGAATTAAAGATATGCCTAGACGCTGTGCTACTACTAAAGGTGGCATCGGGGAAGGACCCAACACTTCCACCACACGCAAATGCTTTAATAATTCGGGAAAATCTTTTAATTCCTGTTCTAGCACTACACTATCAATCGATGCACAATCTGCCAATCCCTCAACTACCCAGCGAATTGAATGTTGATGCGAACCTGATTGTAGCATTTTGCCAAAAAAACTTTCAGGATATTTTTCTTCAATTAATTTATGACAAAGTAAATTATAACCACTGTTAGAGCCAAGGTCATTATAACAAAATGTTTTTTTTGCTAAATCTTCAAACTTTTGGATATTACTATTAGCATTGACAATTATATCTGCATAGTAAATAGGGCGGTTGCTATATCGTGATGATTGCATTACTGGCGCAACTAATGTCTGGAATTGATTTGAAATTATTTGACTATACCGAATTAGTGGTAATCCACAAATAAAAGCTAGGTCTATTTGGTCTTCAAATAACTGGAGATCTTCTAAGGGATCACATTCACCTGGCTGTAGTTGGAATTCTACTTTTAAAACACGACCTAAATAAGCTGCGATCGCCTGATAGAATCCGAACCAATTGGGAGCCAGATAAGATGTAATTTGCAACTTTTTATAAAATCTAGGCATTTTTTATTATATAGCAGTTTCAGGCTGAAAATTCTCCAGAATCTTTAGTTTTTCGCCGCTCAAATTCTTTTTGAGCAGCGAAAACTTAGGGAGAAAATTATTTTGACTACCAAAAAGTAATGCTAGGCAGCAACAGGAGTAGTAAATCTAGCATAGCGCTCTATGTAGAATTCCTTACTGTTAGCGAACGCCACCACAGAATCACGTTGTTTTAAAGCCTTTTTCCATTGACGTAGACGAGTGAATTCTTCTGGTAGTGCAAAGCCTCGATGGTGCTTCAGTGCAGCCCAACGCTCAAACCAAGGGTAAAAGGTGAAATCAACTGGGATCTGCTTCTAAGACAACGCCACCTTTAAAGGCAGCCCATAAAGGAAAATGTGCCGGAATATCTAGCGTTTTCCCATTATAAAAAAGGTTGCCATTGGGTAAAAGATAAGCATATAAACCCGGTGAATATGGCAGATTCCATTGATGTACTACTTCTCCTTCTAGATTTAGAAGATATACTTCTCCGTTACCTGTAAGTGGTGTAAAAAGGGTATAACCTTTGAATACTTTGTCAGGATTATAAGCTCTTAAACCAGTACCACGGCGACGAATAGTATTTTGGTCAACTGATGCTGTTGTGATCATCATAAATTTAAGGGTACTAGAGACTATTTTTAAACCCAAATTTGTATTGTTTTGTTGGGTTGCGCTAGCTTAACCCAACCTACTTTGATGCACTCAAAACTCAACACTTTTAACAAGTGGTAGGGGTTTAAATCCCCTGTTTCTATCAAGCAGTGCGTTTTGATGCCTAAATCTAAATCCCCATCACAAAACGTAATTGTGTTAGCGACGTAGAAGCGTCATTGCGAATTGCGAATTGCAAATTGCGAATTGCGAATTGTTAGGGTGCTGGGTTCGGATATTGAGTATGAACTGAATCCAATTCAGCCAAGATATCTTTATCAAGAACTACATTGATGCTTTCTATATTCTCTTTAAGTTGTTCGAGTGTGGTAGCACCAATAATCGTACTGGCGACAAACCAACGACTCCGCACAAATGCGATCGCTAATTGTGCAGGACTTAGTTGATGGCGTTTGGCAATTTCTACATAAGCGGCTACTGCTTTGCTAACATTTGGTTTTAAATATCGCTGACCAAAGTTTTCAAATAAAGTAACTCTTGCTTTTTCTGGTTTACCGTTGAGGTATTTACCAGTTAAATAGCCAAATCCCAAAGGGCTATAAGCTAGTAAAGGAACGTTTTCGTAATAAACTGCTTCTGCAAGAGCGCCATCAAAAACTCGATTGAGTAAATTGTAAGCATTTTGAATAGAAACAACTTTAGGTAATCCTAATTGTTTAGCTGCATGGCTAAATTGTGCAATGCCCCAAGGAGTTTCATTACTTAAGCCGATATAGCGAATTTTACCTGCATTTATGACATCGGCAAAAACTTCTAGCTGTTCAGTGATGGGAACTGTTTCTCCGACTTGATTAGGGTCGAAAACTGTTTGTCCAAATCGTGGTACATAACGGTCTGGCCAATGGATTTGATATAAATCAATATAGTCTGTCTGCAATCTTTTTAGACTATCATCTACAGCTTGTTTGATATTGTCTCTATCAACGGCTTTAGCTCCATCACGTAGCCATTTAAAGCCACGGCCAGGCCCTGCAATTTTAGTAGCGACTATTAGTTGATCTCGCTGCTGATGTTTTAACCATTCTCCAATGTAAGTTTCGGTTAAACCATAGGTTTCAGCACTAGTTGGTACTGGATACATCTCAGCCGCATCAATGAAGTTAATTCCCTGTTTAATGGCATAATCTAGCTGCTGATGGGCTTCTTCAATAGTATTTTGCTGCCCATAAGTCATTGTCCCAAGGCAAATTTCGGAAACTTTTAGATCACTATTACCTAGCTGATTGTATAGCATATTTTGGGATTATTTTTTTAAATTCAACAAGAGTTTTTACGTAATTTCTATTAGACAATAAATTACTCCTTGTTCAGTAGATTATTGCTGTTTGCAGAAATAATTGAGAATTATTTAAATAATACTACGTTATCTCTACCGGATTACAGGAATAACAAATAAGTTTACAAATTTCTACTCAGAATAGTTTGTCTAAATATTTTATTAGGGTTAGCGATCGCCATACCCAACATCAACATTATAATTAGTCTAAAAACGACTATAAAAGTAGAGTATGACAATCTTACAAGTTGTAAACAAAGAGTTTTCAAAAGTTCCCGTCATTGATATTAGTACATTAGTTTCTCAAACTAGCAGCTATTCTGATGTAATTGCAGACCAAATTAGACAAGCCTGCCAAGATTACGGTTTCTTCTATATTGTCGGACATGGAGTTGATGAACAACTACAAGAGCGACTAGAACATCTCAGTCACCAATTTTTCGCGCAGGATATAGAAACTAAACTGAAGATTCGTATGGCTCTTGGTGGTAGAGCATGGCGAGGATATTTCCCTGTGGGTAACGAGTTGACATCAGGTAAACCCGACTTAAAAGAAGGTATTTACTTCGGTGCAGAACTAGAAGAAGACCATCCATTGGTGAAAGCTGCTGTACCAATGCACGGTCAAAATCTTTTTCCATCCAATATTCCCCAATTTAGGGAAACAGTTCTAGATTATATAGACTCAATGACCAAACTTGGACACACCTTAATGGCTGGTATTGCTCTAAGTTTGGGGTTAGAAAAATCCTATTTTGCTGAACGTTATACAAAAGATCCATTAATATTATTTCGGATTTTCAATTACCCTCCCAATCCATCATTATCTAAATCTGAATGGGGCGTTGGTGAACATACAGATTATGGAGTATTAACTATACTCAAACAAGATAATGTTGGTGGATTACAAGTCAAATCAAAGTCTGGTTGGATAGATGCACCTCCTATTCCTGGTTCATTCGTATGCAATATTGGGGATATGCTTGATCGCATGACACGAGGACTGTATCGTTCAACACCCCACCGCGTTCAGAACTTATCAACAAGTCATCGCCTTTCGTTCCCGTTCTTCTTTGATCCCAATTTTAACGTTGAAGTCAAACCCATTGAACTGAACGACATAGTAGTGAATGATGATAAAAGCGATCGCTGGGATAAAGCTAGTGTCCACGAATTTCGCGGGACTTATGGCGATTATCTTTTGAATAAAGTCTCTAAAGTATTTCCAGAACTACAACAAAAAGTGCTTTAGAGAGTTTAAATTAACTTTGATAAGGACGCGGCAGTTGGCGCAGTTTATGAGCCGTATCTAATTCGCTATTGTTTTTTCTGCCATATCCCCAACCCAAGAGGCGACGATATTCACCCATGATGCCACTTTCAATTAAATCATCCTCATTGACTGTAACATTGGTATGAGATTCAGGCGCAACATAGAGTGCATCCGCAGGGCAATATGCCTCACATAAAAAACAAGTTTGACAGTCTTCCTGGCGGGCGATCGCAGGTGGTTGATCAGGTACCGAGTCAAAGACATTGGTAGGGCAAACTTGGACGCACAAATTGCAATTGATACAGAGTTTATGGCTGACAAGCTCGATCATGACATGCTCCTGCTACAACTTTGATACAGTAGGTATGATTTGAGTGGTTTGTATTGGTGGTGTAGCAGGAGCATCCGTAATCCAATCCCGCCTCACCCAAAGCTTATCTAAGCCACCTGTTGCTTGGTAATAACGCTGATTTGGATCGGTTTCGGGATAGTCTATGCGAATATGTTCACTGCGCGTTTCCTTGCGATGTAAGGCGCTAAAATATGCCCATCGTGCTACAGCTGTTAAAGCAGCCGCTCGGCGGGAAAATTCCACATCGCGCACTGTATCTTGTTTCGGGTTTTCTTGTACTTGCTGCCACAGCGTTTCTAATTTGGCGAGAGAATCCAAAAGTCCCTGCTCAGAACGCAAGTAATTCTTCTCCAACGGGAACATCTGGGCTTGTACACCGCGCACGATCGCTTGACTATCGAATGTTTTGGAAGTGGGGGATTGCGATCGCAATCCCACTTTACCAGCAGGACGTATGGACTGTTAGCAATTCCTTTTCCTCAATAAAGTCTCTAAAGTACAGCAGAATTCAGGAGTCAGAAACGCTCAAACTTTTTGCTGCGTCTGTACATAAGGCAAATTCATTCATTCAGCAACGTATACAAAATTAATAAACAGAAGTTAACAATTTATCGATCGCAGCGCGAAACGCCGTTGCTGCACCAGCACTCATATCACGGGGGGCGCAGATGCGATTTCTCAAATATGCAAAAGTAATAGCCCCGACAGCAGCGAATAGGGGATCAACACTACTATTTTTACCACCAGTCCGACCACCAGGTAAGGTTTCGCCATTGCCATGAATCAGATAATCAGCCAGTTGTCGCAGGTGAAAATCAACAGCGTCTTTAACTGTGGTAAAATCACCATCTGCTGCTATTGCTTGGACTCCAGAATTTTTGATAACATCTGCGATCGCAACTTCCCGATTATCGCTCAATCTTTCAGCGGGAGCAACGCGATTTTGTGAGGTGCTAAAATCTGGGACGTATATAGCTTGTTTCAGGATGCGATCGCAACTAAAAAACCAGATTTTGTTGAGAATATAGGGGTGTAATTGAGAACTAAACCCCGATCTCACTTTTTCGCGTTGCTCCCTCTTTCAGCTGCTTCAGCTCGATATTGAATTTTCTCACTATCTGCCACATCCAGAGGTAAAGGATTTCCAATCGGTTCTACACCCCATCTGCGACGCAACAATAAATTATTAGTAATATTATCCGACTTCACCCTGTGATAAGCAGGACGCTGATTAAGTGCGTCAAACCAAGCATTAATGCGAGGAAAGCGAGGATTTCCTTTGAGGTGATATCCCCGATAAACAGGTAAATTAGCCGCCAATCTATCTAGATGGGGGCTATACACAATATCTACTAAGCTAAATGTACTGACAAAGTAGGGGCCAGGATATTTAGCTAAAGCTTGCTCAAATTCATCTAACTTCGCCTCAAATGCTGCTTGTAATGCCAATTCATCAGCATCTACAGCTGTTTCTCTCAGGAATTTGTAAGCAATCTCCTTAAAACCGTTAGTCTCGGCTTCTTCAACCAACTGCCTAGCAACAGTATTTTCCTCTGGATTTTCCGGCAATAATGCTGGATGTGGAAACCTTTCTTCTAAAGCTAAGAGAATATCTTTAGATTCATATACTAACTTTCCCTCAATTTTTGCTGCTGGGACAAGGGTTGTGGGAACTAGGTCAGTGTACCATTTAGGTTTATTACTTAAATCAATAAACTCAGTTGCAAAGGGAATTTCCTTTTCTTCCAGAGCAAACCAAACTCTTTCGCAGAAAGGACACCAGGAATTAGTATCTCGATAAAGCAAGACTGGCGGTTCTGTGTTTGGAGGAAGTTTATGTAAACTGCTGGGTATTGGTGCAGTAGAAGGAGATTGTCCCGGCCTCTTTACCCTACGCGCAGAGGTATTTTTTCTAGCAGTCTCTAAAACTTCTTCCCAAGTTGACACTGTGTTTTGAATAGACATTTTTTACCTCGCTTTACTAGGAATGCCGGAAAACACAAATAACTGTTGCTCTTTAGGTGCAGCCAAGTTTTCACCCCTGTATCGATTAAGACCAACACCCATATCTCCCGTGGCGGTAAGCTTGAAGTTTACTTCTTCAAATCCAGATGCACTTAAAATTTTCCGCACATTGTCAGAGTAAGTAATACCGTTGGAGTCTCCACGAGTCCAAATGACAAAAGCACCTGGTTTACTCAGAAAACTCAGGTTATCTAGTAAGCGATTGAGTTCAGCCTCATCAGCCAGATTGCCAAAGACACCACACACAATCACGATATCTACTGGTATTGCTCCTACATAGTTAGTGGCAAGAGTTGCATCACCATTGATAAACTCAATTTGCTTGGCTAAACCCAAAGACTCTATGGTTGCTCGTCCACGCTCAACTAAATTTGAATTTATTTCAACCAGCCGTGCAGAAACATCCTTTGCACGAGAGTGATTTTTTAAAGTTCCTAGTAAATCTCGTCCATCACCCGCGCAAACACTTACCACACGGATAGTTCCAGATGGCGACGCATTCAAGCTGTAAGCAATATATTCCTGCACGATTTCTAGACGCTGCTGCAATTTTGGCTCAGTGTCGTATAGGTCGTGCCATTCATACCAATCTTTTGGCATAAGGAGTGATTCCCATTTGATGCACACTGTATAATTGCAAGCTACAGTTATTTGATAGGTTAACCGTAGTTTACAGATGAAGGCAGAGTATCATACACATTCATAGAAAATCAAGCCTGATTTTCTATGAATGTGTTCAGGACAGTAATTATTAACCCAAGTTGCTAGTTACTCTTATGGGCGATCGCTTTGGGACAGTAAAGCAATAAAATGCCCTCCAAGAAGAGAAAATTAGGAGGGCTAAATGCTAAACGAAATAATTTCCATATATGCTATCATAGACGACCTGTTAAAGGCGATTGGGCATAATGAAGATTGTCGTCGAGAGATGAATGACGCAGAAATTATTACAACGGCAATAACATCGGCGATGTTCTTTAATGGTAATCATAGTAAGGCTTGTACCTATATGAAAGAACATAAGTTGATATCTAATATGTTAGAAAAGTCACGATTTAACCGGAGATTACACAGTGTCTCAATGTTAATCAACGACTTGTTTCATCAAGTGGGAATGGCACTGAAGGAAATTAGTGATTCCACTGAATATCTTTTAGACTCGTTCCCAGTGCCCATCTGCGATAACATCCGTATCTTTAATGTAAAAATAATACAGTCGGCGCAGTATAGAGGTTACATCGCATCGAAAAAACGATATTTTTACGGGGTTCGAGTTCAGTTATTAACAACCAAAAATGGTATTCCTGTCGAATTTGTGTTTATGCCTGGTAGTGCCAACGATGTACGTGCTTTAAATGCCTTACCCTTGAATCTACCACCTGGTAGTGAAATTTATGGTGATTCAGCTTACACCGACTACACGATTGAGGATGACTTGGAACAAACAAGTCACATTTCTTTAAAAGTCATGAGGAAAAAGAACTCCAAGCGTCAAGACCAGCCTTGGAATCAATATATTAAACAACATACTCGGCATTATATCGAAACTGTGTTTAGTAGTATCACTTGTGTTTTTCCAAAATCAATACATGCAGTCACTTATCAAGGGTTTTTACTTAAGCTACAAGCATTCATTTTTTCTTTTACTCTTCAACAAGCTTTTATTGAATAAGTAATTTATACAACTAATAGGCATTTAAGTAGCTGAATGCTGGCAACAATGGCATCGGCACGTTGGCGCTAGGCACCAACTTTGTTGTACGCGATCGCATGAATTGAGTGATAACAAGTGCATATCAGTCGATAACCAGCAACTTGGGTTATTATGAAAACTTTTTGGGGAAGCCTCCACCGTTACCGCTTCCATTTCACAGTCCCTACAAAAATAGCGATGCCTATGGCGGGCTACGCCTACGCAGCCAAGCGTCCACTGTTTTTTCTAAACTCTCAAAGCTTCTTAGCTGTTCAGCCTTGGTGTTCCGATAAAGAATCTCTGCTGCTTCCAGACGTTGGGAGTCTTCAGGGGTCAAAGAAGAGGACAAGGGGCGGGGGGGGCTCACAAGTGTAGGTTTTTTACAATCAGATCTAGAAAGAGGTAAGACTTGGAAGACTTGGGGGGAAAGTAGACAAGGAAGCTTTTTTACGCCAGAACCATTCATTGAGATTAGGAAGTATTGGCAGCAGCAGCAGATGTACTGTGGTAGGGTTGTGGAAACAAACCAGTTAAAGAAATAGCCTTGCCGTTAAGTAAGTCAGCAAGAATATGAATTAAACCTTGAAGAAAACAAGAAATCTTACAAACAGTTTTTTTGGGAATATCTTGTTTTTTGTCCAGATGATTTGGAGAAAGTTCTTTCGATAAATTATTTAGGTAATGTGGCTCTATATCAGTGCCAATTGTTATAGTCCAAAGGGTAGCTACAGCCATAGCTAACCATACCCTTTCGGCTCTATTTGGTTCTCGTAAACGAGTTTTATGCCACTGCCAACCATCACTTTTGATATCCCGATAAGGGAGCAACGCGATTTTGTGAGGTGCTAAAATCTGGGACGTATATAGCTTGTTTCAGGATGCGATCGCAACTAAAAAACCAGATTTTGTTGAGAATATAGGGGTGTAATTGAGAACTAAACCCCGATCTCACTTTTTCGCGTTGCTCCCTCCCGATAACTACACTCAATCCAAGAACGTAAAGAATACCAGAGAGCATCCCCTTGTTGGGGTAGTAAATCCGTGACAATTAACCAAGGATCTTTGTAACCTTCATCCCAACGGGCAAGTATTGTGCAATTGAGTGGATTAGTTTTAAAACAGGTGACTATTCCAGACCAACTCGTCCCTGTTTTTTGTACTAGTTTATCTAAAAACTGCCATTCGGTCTCTCCTCTAATTTGATATGTTCCAGTATAATTAATTCGTAAAAAAGGATGCCAATTCAAAGCGCAAATTGCGTCAAACAACCAGTCAGCATAGAGTCCTCTATCTGCTGAAACAACGACTTGCATTTCCGGAGGAACAACATCTTTCAATGATTGGAATAATTGCTGCCAATGAGGTTTCCAAGCTCCTTTTTCTGTTCCTTTGACAATTTTCCAAGCTACAGGAATGCCGCAACCCCGATAGAGAACATGAACAGAAAGAACCGTGAAGTGTTGTCCAATATTAGTGCTATCTACCGCAAGAGGAAGCCATTTTTCTTCACTGTTCCACATACTCAAAATCCATTGGAGTAGGGGAGCAAAGCACTTAGTTACATCTATAGCAGTTCTTTTTTTTCCTGTTTTGGCATCTGCTTCTTGATACCATTCTTTTAGTCTTTGTCGAACTGCATTAGTGTTCTCTTGATTAAGCCTGCCGATAAATTCTGAGACTCTGGTTAGACTACTTGAGCCTGTCATTACTATCCCAAAGCTCCAAGTAGCTAAACCTGCTACTTCTGGCAAAGATAGATCAGGGAAATGATAACTAACAATTTTCGCCCATTCTTTGAGATACTTATTCTTTAGCATTCTTCAACCAATTAACCAATCTTCTGGTTGATTAATCATCTTGACTAATCCGCTTAATACTTGATTATATGCACCAGATAAATTTTTTTCCTCTTCTATCGATAAATACTGATATCTGAGAGCAAACTTCAGCCAAACCTGGGTTTCTGCTGCTTCTGCTTCACATTCGTTTAATTTAGCGATAAATGAGGCTTTATATCTTCTTTTTCGCCAAGCCTCTGCTAAGTTGGCACAAACTGAGCGAGATGAACGACGAATTTGGTCTGTAAGAGAGTATCTTTCTTCCTCTGGGAACCGTTTTGATATCTCAAAAATAGTTATAGCTGCCTGAAATGCTTTTTGGTAGATGATTAAATCTTCGTGGGTTATAATTTTTCTGCGTTCTTCCTCCTTGTCCACTTTCCCTCCTTGTCTACCTAGTCTTACCTCATTCTAGATGTTTTTTGTAAAAAACCTACACTTGTGAGGGGGGGGGCAGGGAGCAGGGGGAGAACCCCATACATAAATGTATTGGCTCTGAACTAAGGACGTATTATTTCTCGTGCTGTGCATCTCGAAATAAATATTTTTTTGGGCATAGATAAATTTACTTGCTCTGAATCCCTTGTGGCAGGGGAACTTGAAATCTTTCCCTCCCTTGCTCTTTGCTCCCCTGCCTCTTCTGGTCATGGTAGTTGCACTTGCTAAGGAGTGTCAAATAATGTAACTATCTTTCCTCACTTATGCTTATATTTGCAAAAGTGAGATGCTCCCAAAAATTGTCATACTTAAAATTATTGATTTTTATTAAAAAAACTAAAATTTAATTCAGAAGGTAAAAAAACCCACGTTAGAAAACGTGGGATTCAAGCAAGAACACTTTGTATTACCTTTAACGCAAATCTGCTTTTGTTGAAGAGGTAAGAGGCAGAAGACTTTTATGTTTTATTTAGAAGGAGATTTAGACCCTTTAAGGTTAAGAACGTAAACTCCTGATTGACTAATATTTTTATTATGAGTTACACAATTGCTCTCTTGAGTCTTTGTGTAAGTGGTTTGTTGAAGTTTGAGCTTGTACATAACATTTAGATTAAGGAAAAATTTTATGCAGAACCAGTCAATTATTTACAAAAGCTCATAAATAATCCTGCCCGATAATTTTACAGCGTAGTGTCTGTTGAGTTTTCATTTCCATCTCATAAGTTTTTCGCAGACGAGACGCAATATTTACAAAAGTTCACTAACTGCGCTATAGCTAATGTTTTCTCTGTAACCCAAAAATGAGGACGGGTGGCACTATGAGGGGTGTTAGTATTTGTCAATGTACAATTTATATTAATTATGAATGACTAATTAAAATCATGTGGTTAGTAGCTGTTTTTATCTGTTTGGGTTGGATATTGTCTTTATGTTTGCATGAATTCGGTCATGCACTAATAGCATATTGGGGTGGCGATACTTCCGTTAAAGATAAGGGATATTTAACCTTAAACCCACTCAAATATACCGAGCCAAGTTTGAGTTTAGTGCTACCACTATTTTTTCTCCTCATTGGTAGTATTGCTTTGCCTACCAAGATTTACAGCGCCAAGGCGATCGCCTATTTTCTTCGCAAAAATACGAAGAAGCTTTAGCAGCATACGACCAAGCGATCGCCATCCAGTCAGATTTCTACCAAGCTTGGTCTAATCAAGCCGAAATTCTGGCAAAACTACAGCGTTATGATAGAGCGATCGCTGTTTATGACAAAGTGATTGCAATTAGACCAGATGACAGCAATACTTGGTGGTTACGAGGAAAAGCCTTAGTAATACAGCAAGATTATCAAGGAGCTGTAGACTCTTATGAACGAGCAATCGCTATCTATTCTGACTTTTATGGTTTTTGGCTAGATCGTGGCAATGCACTTTATTACTTACATCGGTATGAAGATGCGATCGCCTCTTATGACAAAGTTATTGAACTCAAATCAGATAATACCGACGCTTGGAATTATAAAGGTGTTGCTTTAATGGAATTACAAAGATATGAAGAAGCGTTAGTTGTCTACAATAAAGCAATTGAAATCAAGTCGGACTATCCTGATTACTGGTACAACAAAGCTTGTTGTTATGCGCTGCAAAGTAATGTAGTTTTGGCAACTCAAAATTTACAACAATCAATAAAATGTGAACCAGATAGATTCTGGGAACTTGCTAAAACTGACCCAGACTTTGATGAAATTCGGGAACACCCACTTTTCAAAAGTTTAGTTGATAATGTTTTTGGCGAAAGATTTAAAACACAGAATATTTCTAAAGAGGATAGTTAAGGAATTTACCGTTTCTGAAGAGGGACTATATAGCCTATAAGCTTGCTGTGTGCTTCTGGGTTTAACGCTAGAACTTCAAACTTCATACCCTTGATGATATTAATTTGGCATAGTGACAAATAAAAAGTCACTGTACAGATTTTTCTATTTTAGGAAATTTCAGCCAGCATGGTCACAAGAGGCGATCGTCTGGCTGAAACTAAAATGGGGTAATCTTTTTAAACTCCCCTAAATTTTGCAGCCTGAAACCCTCATAAGTATAATTACGATTCTTGTTTCACATCGCCAATAGGATTAATGTCTCCAACAAACTTCAACAAATCCACGATGGTAAATGTACCAGGCTTTTCGGCAGGCAATGTTGGTTTCCAATTGGGGTCAGTCGCCAAAAATGAGTTGCTATCTTCTTCTAGTAAACCAACAAAAACTTCAGCCAAAATCCGGCTTCCTACTTGACCCAAACGTTGGCCTTGATTCTGAATTTGAGCTTCTTTAAGAATGTAATACCACAACGGTGTCTCAATATCAAATTTATGCTTGGCTGCAACTTCTCCATCAGGGCCAGTCGAGATTTCATCCCTAGTCAAAGGTTTTAATTTCAGGAACCGAGCTACTCTTTGACCGGATGGCAAGCCTACACTGCGACCGCGAAGTAAATTTCTTACAGCCAATGATTTTTCCCCTGGAACATTGGGTAAATTCTTTAAAGGTTCAACAAGAAAAGGATCTATCTTGCGACTGGGATTAACCAGCACATTAGGGTCAATTTCAAAAAATCTTCTCCAGTCAATAATCCAATCACTGGGAATTGGAATATCGGCGAAGTCCCCTAACTGACCTGATTTGGCAGTGAAATCAAACAAAAGTTTTAAAGTCGCGGGTGTGACTCCACCAGGAAGAGGAGTAAAAACACGGTTGTAGTCATAAACTGAACGCACCATACTATGACCAAGACGATAGGCAGCTACAGAGAACTCTACAGGGATAAATGGCTCCTGATTCTCTTTCAATATAAAAAAGCGTCTGCCCTCTTTAAGCACTAGTTCTAGCTGTTCCTTGTCAATAATGCGAGTCAAAAAGTCATGAAGTACTATCCATTGATAGTGCCAAATTACTAATTCTCTGGCTTTTACAAAATCCGATTTATCTGTAGCTCGTGTTGATTCAATGGTTTTATTCTTGATACCTGTAACTACTTTGTTGTGAAATTTTAGAAAAGCCAGGTGAAGCTGTGCAACGATTAAGTTTTCATCGTTGCGCGAATCTCCAAGTAGCCCCAGACCACTTGAAGCGCGAGGAAGATCATTAGGCAATCCTGTGGGAACGGTAGAATCTCCTGCTCCAGGCTTTTGATTAGTTGTGCCAATTAAAAATAAATCCTGGTCAGGTAGTTGGTATAAATAAGGTTGTACATCAGGCCCAGAACCATAAATACTATCAAGATCAAGTGCTGGTGTTCGGAAGTTTGTCACAGCCAAAGGATCAACAATGATCTCTTTAAGAGTAGTGGTGTCTAAAGTAATATCATGATCGATAAATTGACCGAAATAGGTAAAGCCTGCTGGGACACTTGTATTGTCTCCTTCCGGTGTGTTGGGGTCAGGATCGCTTAGTGCATTACCCAGTTCTTTTAAACTTTCCTCAGATGGAATAAAAGAACGAAGTTTTGGAAACAATCTGCCGAACTTACCTGTTTGGGCAAATTCACTTGGTGGTTGCTGTTCACCTGTACGAGGAGTAAATCCATGCTGTCTAACCATAGTAGCTCCTTTGGATAAAAAATTAATTATTGTTTTGATCAAAGAATACTTGTACTATAGTGTGGAAAAATAAGTTTTAATATTACCCCTTAGGGTACTATTTCTCTTATCATCTGTTAATAAAAACAGAGTGTAAGTATCAAAGTCACGCTTTGCCGTGGATGGCTTGGTAGTTACTCTGATTGCCTTAATAGTGATAAGACCAGGAAATCGATTATCAGTGCTTCTCATCTCTGAAGCAGTGGGGAAGATTATTCTGGCGATGAAAACCTCATCTCTTGAATCGAGATAGTCGTCCCATATCAAGAGCGATCGCTTCATGAAGTTCCTTGATTGCTCCTTTTTGATTTATCCCCTGTCCTACCAGTCCATTTTCTAAGCATAAAGCAACCCAATAACCCGCACTCTTTCGCAAAACTGTTGTGTAGAAGTCCATAAATGTGTATTAGTGGATAGCTGAAGCAATATTTAATTTTGGCAATTATTCATCATCCAAAACTAGCCACTTCTACAGGACGTTCAACAGCTAATTTTTTACGGTTAGTTTTGATTTGTTCAATTTTGTGAAGAGTTTCAGCAGTTAAATAAGTTTCGCCGCAATGAGTACAAGTTATTACTGGAATGTTTTCTATTACTAACAGGTCTTTACCATTGCCGTAAGTTCTAGTAATTTGGCGGACTTTTACACCTTCGCTTCCACAAATATCACACAGCATTTGCCGCTTTCCTGTTATTAGGGTATGTATACTGTAATGATAACAAGTTTTCCAGTTGGACTTAGCTTGGCAATTATTTCGACTTCCCCTGCATCAAGAGTTAAACCTCTGATACGATATTTAGATTCTGCTGTCACTTTATCTTTTTGACGTTCGAGTATTTCGCCTGTAAAGATGCCTTCTTCAATGTCATAGATTGTTAGATTGTCATCGCTCATTTCTTCTTCAGCGTGTAGCGTCATTAAATACTGACGAGAAGAAACTTTATCCCGCATTCGTTGCAAAATTTCATCGAACAAGGTGGTAATCTCAGACGAAGTTAGACTTTAATAGTTTACAGCGATCGCATCCCTAATTTACCAGGTGCGATCGCATAGATTGACCTCTCCCCCAGCTCCTCTCCGAAGCGGAGAGGGGAGCTAGATTTCTCCCCCTTCCTTTGCAGGGAAGAGAGTTGGGGGGTTAGGTCTGTTGAGAACAAGCTGTGGAAATACGCATCAAGACTTTATCAAGTTCATGTCTCACTTCTTCATTTTTAATTCGCAACAAACGCAGTCCCCTAGCTAACAAAACTTTGTCCCGTTCTGCATCATATTCGGCTTGTTGTTCATGAATTTTGCCATCTACTTCTATCACTAATGCAGTTGCGTGACAGTAGAAATCTGCAATAAAACCATTGATAATCTGCTGACGGCGAAAGTGAAAACCATTCAGGCGATTAGCACGAAGATGTTGCCAAAGAATTTTTTCTTCTGGTGTCATTTGCTGACGGAGTTCTTTGGCACGTTGCACTTTAACTAAGTCTACTTTGTATCCGATTACAATATTGCGAGTTCCCTCTTTTGTCAGTGGATAGGGTTCTTCAGGTGTTGGATTATTCATTTATAAAGTATGAAAATAGATGTTTATTTTTAGATGATGATTGACCTCTCCCCCAACCCCTCTCCGAAGCGGAGAGGGGAGCCGGATTTCTCCCCCTTGCCTTGCAGGGAAGGGGGTTGGGGGGTTAGGTCTGTGTGCGAAGTGCGAGCATGCGAAGGTGCGATCGCGCTGATAGAATGTTTTTAAATACAATAGTCTATATACAAATTAGTGTATTTATACAATAGCTTTAACAGCAAAAATACTGAAATATCATCTATTTAAACATTAAGCTAGCCAATATCCAAAACTTTGTTTAATTACAATTCAAAATTACTTAATGCAACCTAATAACTATTTTTTAACGTTTCTTCTAGTGTAAACGGAGATTCTTTAGGAAAGAAATTTAATTTAATACCTGTTTCATCAGATGCATTGAGACGAGCTTTTTGATAACAATTTTCAAATACTTCTGCAAGTAGAGGTTGCAAACTTGGACTATCTTCTAATAATGTTTCAATACAGATACGTTGTTCAGAAATGGTACTGCGCCAACTTTCACTACGTTTTTCTGGTTGATATTGCCATTTCAGCAAGTGCATCAACAGCACAATTAATCGATTTTTTAACTCGCGTTTTTCACTCCTCCCCATGCTTTCAATTTCTTCAATTAAATTAGCTATATCTGTTTCATTAAAATTATTTTCTTTTAACTGTTGGGCAATTGTTTGTGTCCACAAGTAAAAGTCTTGTTCATAAAGGTTTTTTTCATTTATAAAAGATGGACTGGTCATTAATATTCCTCTTGGAAATGCTAAAAATTAGGTGGGCATAACACCCACCTAATTAAACTATACTAACAAAGCCTGCTCCTCTTTAGAAATCACGCGCCCTTCATCCTCAAAACCGGCAATTTGATCAAAGTTCAAATACCGATACAAATCATCGGCAAAAGGATGAATTCGACTCGCCACAATATCCAAATATTCCTGCACTGTCGGCAACCGTCCTAGCAGCGCGCAAACTGCGGCTAATTCTGCTGAACCAAGATACACTCGCGCATCTTTACCCATGCGATTATTGAAGTTGCGGGTAGAGGTAGAAAATACTGTTGTGCCATCAGCAACTCGCGCCTGATTTCCCATACACAAACTGCATCCTGGCATTTCTGTTCTAGCACCCGCAGCCCCAAAAACGCTGTATACACCTTCTTCTTTTAATTGGTGTTCATCCATGCGGGTTGGTGGTGCTATCCACAGACGAGTTTTTACTTCACCTGCACCTTCCAAAACTTTCGCTGTTGCTCGATAATGACCAATATTTGTCATACAAGAACCGACGAACACTTCTTGCACTGGATCGTTAGCAACTTCCGATAATAACTTAACATTATCGGGGTCATTGGGAGCAGCAACAATTGGTTCTTTGATTTCGTTTAAATCAATTTCAATTATTTCGGCATACTCCGCATCGGCATCGCCTTCTAATAACACGGGATTTGCTAACCATTCTTCCATCTTTGCCACACGGCGCAGCATGGTACGTGCATCTTGATAGCCCCGTGCAATCATATTTTTCAGCAATGCTATGTTAGAACGCAGATATTCAGAAATTGTCTCTACACTCAGCTTAATTGTGCATCCGGCACAAGAACGTTCGGCGCTAGCATCGGTAAGTTCAAAGGCTTGTTCAACTTTTAAATCTGGCAAACCTTCGATTTCTAAAATTCGCCCGGAAAAGATATTTTTCTTGTTCTGTTTCTCTGCTGTCAGCAAACCTTTTTGAATTGCTACGTAGGGTATGGCATTCACGACATCGCGCAGGGTGATACCTGGTTGCAATTCTCCTTTGAATCTTACCAAAACTGACTCTGGCATATCTAAAGGCATAACACCCAAGGCGGCTGCAAAGGCGACTAATCCAGAACCGGCGGGGAAGGAAATACCCAAGGGGAAGCGGGTGTGAGAGTCGCCGCCAGTTCCTACGGTGTCGGGTAGTAGCATCCGGTTTAACCAAGAGTGGATGATACCATCACCGGGGCGGAGGGCGACACCGCCACGAGAAGCAAAGAAATCGGGGAGTTCGTGATGGGTTTGGATGTCTACTGGTTTGGGATAAGCTGCTGTGTGGCAGAAACTTTGTATCACTAAGTCTGCACTAAAACCAAGACAGGCGAGTTCTTTTAATTCGTCGCGGGTCATGGGGCCTGTGGTATCTTGAGAACCAACGGTAGTAATGATGGGTTCGCAAGATGTGCCGGGACGCACACCAGGTAATCCGCAAGCTTTACCTACCATTTTCTGTGCTAGGCTGTAGCCTTTGCCTGTATCAAAGGCTTGCTGAGGACGGGTGAAAACTGTGCTGTGTTCTAAACCGAGTGCAAGACGGGTTTTGTCGGTGAGGGTACGTCCGATAAGTAGGGGGATGCGTCCACCTGCGCGAACTTCATCAAGGATGGTGTCAGGTTTGAGGGCAAAGGTGGAAATAATTTCGCCTGCTTCGTTGGTGATTTCGCCTTTGTAGGGATGAATGGTAATTACCATGCCGGTTTCGAGTTTGGTGACATCGCACTGAATAGGCAAAGCACCGGCATCTTCTGCTGTGTTAAAGAAAATTGGCGCGATCGCACCACCTAAAACATAACCCCCAGCGCGTTTGTTTGGCACAAAAGGTATATCATTTCCCAAATGCCACAATACTGAGTTGATGGCAGATTTACGCGAGGAACCTGTACCAACTACATCTCCCACGTAAGCTACAGGATGCCCTTTTTTCTTCAGTTCGGCAATGGTTTGTAAGCTTCCCGGTTGCCGTGACTCTAACATCACCAAGGCGTGTAAGGGAATATCGGGGCGAGTCGTGGCGCTTTGGGCGGGTGATAAGTCGTCGGTATTGGTTTCGCCAGGAACTTTAAAAACGGTGACAGTAATCGCTTCTGGAACTGTGGGGCGACTGGTAAACCATTCAGCTTCCGCCCAAGAGTCAACTACTCGCTTGGCGAAAGGATTGGTTTTAGACAACTCTAAAACATCGTGGTAAGCGTCATATACCAAGAGGATTTTGCTTAAGGCGTTGGCGGCGTAAGCGGCGATGGGTTCCTTTCCTTGTCCACCCATTACCAAAGGTGTTTCAGATGAGTCGGAGACGGATACGGTGGGCCATTGCAGCAAATCGATTAAAGCTTGCACATTGTAACCACCTACCATTGTACCCAGCAATTGCACTGCTTCTATGCGCGAAACCAAAGGACTGCTGATTTCCTTTTTGGCGATCGCGGTGAGAAATCCAGCTTTGACATAAGCTGCTGGATCAACACCAGGAGAAACGCGATCGCGCAATAAATGTAATAATATCTCCTCTTGACCCTTTGGCGGATTTTTCAGTAATTCACATAATTCTGAGGTTTGCTTCGCATCCAATGGTAAAGGGGGAATACCGAGTGCTGCTCTTTCGGCAACGTGTTTACGATATTGTTCTAGCATTTTTATGTTCTCCATTGGGATGTTCTATCTTTAATTATGAAATATTTTTAGTCAATCCTTGGCTATAAAAGTTTAGCTTACTTTTATAATGAAAGCCTTACTGGTAATCGGTTCTTAGGAACTTTTTTTATACTGAAAGTTTGAAAACTATGAGGCGAATAGAATTTGCTACTACACAAAGAAAGTCCACCTCCGTGGACTAAGAGTAAAGCAAGAATTTTTAACCCACGGAGGTGGGTTTTGTCTGTATAGCCGCGATTTCTAGTCGCTAAGTGTAGTAATAATAAACTAGATTGATTGTTGGTTTAACCAAGTTTCTAAATCAGCAACACTAGAAAAGTCTAGCAATGCTTCTCCTAAATTCTCTAATTGTTCAAGCGATAAGCTTTGAATTAGCTCGATTAATGACGTATCAATCTCACCAATACGGCGATTGAGTTGACGTATAACTAAACGTTGTCCTCCTTGTTTCTTTCCTTCTTGTACAGATTGTTCTCTGTCTCTTAGATAAAGTGGTTATAGTCGCATAATTAATTCTTTATCAACCGAAATGAATTAGATTGATTGTTGGTTTAACCAAGTTTCTAAATCAGCAACATTAGAGAAATCTAGCAATGCCTCTCCTAAATTCTCTAATTGTTCAATCGATAAACTTTTAATTTGCTCAATTAATGACGAATCAATCTCACCAATACGGCGATTGAGTAAGCGTAGAACTAGACGTTGTTCTCCTGACTGTATAGCTTGTTCTCTGTCTCTTTGATAAAGTGGTTCTAATCGCATAATTAACTCCCTATCATCTGCTTCTAATTCTTGGTTTACTCTCAAGTTTTCGCGCAAGTTGTAAACTAATTCAAGAGTTGCTTTTTGGTATGGATGATCTAATGGTAACGCTTGCAACTCGATAATCGCTTGTGACTGCACGCTTCCCCTTCCTAAAAGCCTTAACCATAAAGTTTCCGGTGTTTGGGGTAGTTGGTGTATTGCTACAATTGCTGTTCGCAAGGCATCTGGCAAAAAATGCACTCCTGATAACCAGCCTGCTTTTTGCATAGTTCCAAAGCTAGACAATCTAGTTTCAGATATGGTTGGTGTGAGAACCCACAATTTGGGAATTTCGGAGTCCTGAAGTTTGGTTTTATTGGCTTTAGTTTCTCGTCGCAGGAGAGCCTTTATTTCTAATAGTTTGAGAATACAGTCGCAGATTTCATCGGTGGAAGCTGGATTGCGGTATGGTTCTATAATTGCAGGCTGTTGGGCAAATCTTCCTAATAAACCTAGTATTTGTATATTAGAGTTTTGTTGTTTGGCAGGAGTGAATAAAACATCTATTTCTTTAATTTCTCCTGAGACTTTTTCTGATGCCTTCACTTCACCGTAATCTTTTAGTAGTTCTTCTAGATAGTCTTTGGCGAATTTATCATGGATAAACCTGGTCATTCAATTTTAAGATTTCGGAAGTTCTGGGTTAATGCAAAGTCTTATTATATAGCATTCATGAATCATTCGTGATGAAATAGATCCCCGACTTCTTTAAAAATCGGGGATCTGAACACCTGGAATTTTTACAGATACAGACGCGATTAATCGCGTCTCTACTTTTAACTTTTGACTTCCCGTTAGGGCGTGGCGGTTATTGTATTTTCATCTGATATTTTATCTGTGTTAGATTTTAAGCGTGTCAATCTGCTTTTACGGATACGTTCGCTGTCTCGAACGCCACCTGCAAGTTCATATTCATTGCTGTTTTTGCCGTACTTGCAACCAACCCACGTCAGCATTTTGTCTGAAACCTGACTTAAGGTTTTTTCCATCTCATCCAGCTTATTTCTAGAAGAGTCAATCATAGCTATAGCAGCGTTATAATCATCAAGGACAGTGTGAAAATTGTCTATTAATTGAGTCAGGTTTTGCAAGTTGTGAGTATCATCAAAATTGATATTTGGATTGATAGCTTTCAGTCCGGCAACTCTAAACTCAGCTTTTTCTAAAATCCGGGAACTACGTTTTCTTCGAGTCATAATTTTACACTTTTAAAAGCTTTACAGAGCTATTTTGTCTCAATTAACCTGGGTTTTGGTTCAGCAAAAAGCGCATTTTTTTAGTAAAATTTTTTATTTATGTCCGTGATTTCTCGGAATTTAATCCTTAAAGGTTGATTTTCAACAAAATAATATTATGTTTAAGCAATAGACAATAGGGCACAGCATTGCTGTGCCCCTACGAATGGTCTGTATTCCATGCAATTGAGAACCGCTATCAGCGATCGCTTTAACTTTAAGGCTTAATGTTGTAACCTTAAGGCTTAATGTTCTAGCTCTTTGGCTTAATGTTGTAACCTTAAGGCTTAATGTTCTAGCTCTTTGGCTTAATGCTATAACTTTAAGGCTTAATGTTGTAACCTTAAGGCTTAATGTTCTAGCTCTTTGGCTTAATGTTGTAACTTTAAGGCTTAATGCTTTAACTTTAAGGCTTTATGTTGTAACCTTAAGCCTTCATATTATAGCTTTAAGGCTTAATGATGTAACCTTAAGGGTCAAAGTTATAACATTGATGACTAAAGTTTGATTTAGTTGCAGTTGAGGAGGATGTTGGAAGAATGCGCCGCTAGATATCGCCAGTTCTGTAAGAAATATCGACAGCAAGCAAGTCTCGATGCGAGAAAAGAGACCATACAGTTACCCAACCACCCAACCACCCCTTTAAACAAAACAGCCCCATAGAACCCCCGGCAGACGGGAGGTGTCCTCTAGGAGATGAGATATTAAAAGTAACTTCGGTGTATGATATCCCTTTTTTAAATCCTATTATTTCTCCTCTCCATCCTACGCGATCGCCAAATTTCTCCCAGGCTTTTTCATCATACTTGCCGTCAGCTTTACCGCCAACGCTCAAGTAAATTTCCTTCTGGACGCTGAAGCCAAAGTGTTTATTGCTGTGTCTTACCCATAAGTGGTCAATTGTGCGTAAGTCAGTGCAAGGAAAATTTAAGAGTTCGTATGAGGTGAAGTAGTCGCCTTCTTCTTTACCTACAGCCTGAATCATCACCCGATAGGTTTCTTTGTCGGCTTCCTCCCAGTTTTTTGCTGCGAGTAGGTCGTTTTTTGCTGCTTCTGCTAGTAAGTCTCTCAGTCTGGTGTAGTTTATGCCTTTTTCTGAGTCCAGGTTATCTGTTTCTACTTGTTTTATTTCATTTTTTACGTTTCTACGAATGCTCTTGTATAGATTTTCTTGTGCATTTATATCATCAATTGTTTCAAAATTTATCCATAATTTTGTTCTGAGAAAACCATAATCCGGTAATGGTGGTATTTCTTTGACACCTGGTAACAAGACAGGAATTAATCTAAGATTTGATTGTATAACTAAGTCCACGGTTATGGGTAATTCTAAATTTCCCTGCCATTTTCCTGACCCAGATAAACCAAGAAAAAAGACTACAGATTTAGACTTGTAAAGCGCTGTTTGAATTTCTCTGTACGGCGTATCTCCTCCATACATTTGCTCCTCATCTAACCACGGTTTTAGTCCACGCTGCTTTAGTTTATTAGCGATAATTTTAACTTTTGGTTTATCCTGACTATTGTGAGCTAGGAAAACATCAAATTCAAATTGCTGTTGATTCATTCTTCAAAGGTTCCTTTTGTTATTCGTTCACGCCGGCAATAATCGCCAACGCCTTGGCGTAATCTTCCAACCCACCGCGCAAAGCCTCCAACTCACTTCGCAACTTGGGTTCCTCCGACCAACTCTGCTCATGTTCCTTGGGGCTTACCCCAACAGGTCGTCTAGCTTCCCACGCTTGCAACAACGGATGCCATTTAGCCAAAAACGGCCTTAACCCATTATTCAACACCGCAATGGCAATTCCCCCCACTGAATCACGAGAAGCACCCACATCCGGCCCGGCGGCTTTGAGAACTTCGCGGGTTGTACCAAATAAACTATAAAGAGAGTTCATCGCTTCTCGTACCAAACCCTGGTCAACTTCCAAAGGTTGTACAGCAATGCGCGTCACCAATTCCACATAAAGCGACCAAGCCGCCTTCTTTTGTGTGGTGTCAACCTTCCAAGACATCGAACCAATGCCAAAAGGCAGACTTACAGATACAGTCTCTAAAGAAACGCGATCGCGCATATTCATAGTCAGCAAATTTAACTAATTTATTTGGTTTTAATAGTAAAATAGCTCATTATAGCTGCAAAATACAGCCTAAAATCATATTGTCGTAGCTAATGGGCGATCGCATTCTGCATTGAGCAATGATAATGCGATCGCGCGTTTGGGAAAATTTCAACATGGAAGTTCAACCAAAAGAAATCAGGAATTATTTAAGATTTGATGGTATAGATATTTTTTCTGAGTGGTTTGACTCTCTGCGGGATAGAAAAGCAAAGGCTAAAATCAGAGCAAGGCTTGACCGAGTAGAGGATGGTAATTTAGGTGATTGTAAATCAGTTGGTGATGGTGTTTTTGAACTCAGAATAGACTATAGTTCTGGCTACCGCATATACTTTGGGCAGGAAGGGTCAACAATTATTATTCTTTTGTGTGGTGGCGATAAAAGCACTCAAGATAAAGATATTGCTAAAGCCAAAGAATATTGGGAAGACTACAGGAGTAGAGATGATGCGTAAAAGTACAAGCTATCATGAAAAACTGATTCAAGACATTCAAGATCCCCTAGAAGCAGCAGCTTATATTGAAGTTGTTTTAGAAGAAGGCGACCCGAAAATGTTAAGTAAGGCACTAAAAAATATCATAGAAGCGCAGGGGGGAATTGATCAATTTTCTACACAAGTAAAAGAACTTTACAATCAACTTGACCAAATGCTATCAGAGAAAGGCGAAATTGAATTTTATAATTTAAATTCTTTGTTGGATGCTTTGGGGTTACAGTTAGCAGTAACAGTGAAGTCTTAATACAGGGCGATGGCACATAACTATAAATTAACAACCCCTATGATAGTAATTACATCTGTGCATCCACCCGCAGGTGTTCATCCCATCGTCTCACTCTTAGCCCCAAGAAAGTCATGTCAGTTGCCCAAGAATTAGAACCAGGAGAAGATATAATATTTCCGCCAGGAGATATCTACAGTGACGAACCACCATTGGAAAGCGATTTACATCTACGCCAAATTATTCTGTTATTACAATGCTTAGAATTGTGGTGGCAAAATCGCAATGACTTTTATGCGGCAGGAAATTTGACAATTTACTATAGCCAACGTCAACTTAAATCAGAAGAATTTCGCGGCCCAGACTTTTTTGTTGTGCTAGGATGCGAAAAGAAACCGCGCAAAAGTTGGGTGATTTGGCAAGAAGACGGTAAATATCCCAATATCATTGTCGAGTTGCTTTCGTATTCTACAAAAGCCACAGACAAAGGTTTAAAAAAACAAATCTATCAAGATATCTTTCGCACCCCAGAGTATTTTTGGTTTGACCCCAATAATTTGGAATTTGTAGGGTTTCATTTAGTAGACGCTCATTACCAACCAATAGAAGCAAATTCCCAAGGTTGGTTATGGAGTCAGCAGTTAGATTTATATCTGGGTGTGCAAGACAATCAATTACGCTATTTTACAGCACAAGGGCAGTTAGTGCCGACACCGCAAGAATTGGCAGAACAGGAAAAGCAACGCGCAGAACAGGAAAAGCAACGTGCAGAACGCCTAGCTGCTAAGTTGCGAGAATTAAATATTGACCCTGATGATCTATAAAAACAATTCCTAATAAAGCGACCAAGCCGCTTTGCGTTGTGTGGTGTCAACTTTCCAAGACATCGAACCAATGCCAAAAGGCAGACTTACTGATACAGTCTCTAAAGAAACGCGATGCCTACGGCGGGCTACGCCTACGCGCATATTTATAGTAAGCAAATTTAGCTAATTTATTTGTGTATTGTATAGTAAATAATGTTACTAATCTATAAAGTGTTCAGAATTAGTTGCTATAATTATCAATCTTTTACCTAAATTTTTATAGTAACATCTGGATATTTTTAACTAATTCAGATAAACTAATACATTTGTCCGTTGCATCACGCTTCTTTTGTATATGCCCAAAACTTACACCGTAGAAATTGATCACCAAGGCAAAATTCATACCTTGCAAGTTCCTGAAAATGAAACGATCTTATCAGTTGCCGATGCTGCTGGTTTAGAACTGCCTAGTTCTTGCAATGCAGGTGTTTGCACAACTTGCGCCGGTCAAATAAGCGAGGGAACTGTGGATCAAACTGATGGTATGGGCGTTAGTCCAGATTTGCAAAAACAAGGTTACGTATTGCTTTGTATTGCCAAACCCCTTTCTGATTTGAAAATTCAGACGGAAAAAGAAGATATACTTTATCAGTTACAATTTGGCAAAGGCAAATAATCAGCGAACATTTATCAGTATATTGGATGATTATTCATAAGTGAATAACTATTCCCTGAAATTACCAAATCTGATAAATTACGCAAGTATTTGATTGCAGATGAAATCAGCTATTCTAGGAACTACAAATCAACAGGATTTACCAAAATGACAACTCATTTTATTACCGCAGAAATTGATTTACAAGAAACTCCCGCAGAGTTACTAGAAGTAATTGAAACAGAGTTGAAGAAACAAGGCGAACCTCTGCGTTGGGCAATTACCTCTGTGGATACTGACGAACAAAAAGCTACAGTCGAAGCTGTGGTGACTACAGTCAAGAGTTAGAAGTCATTCAATCAATTATTCGTTGACTGAAACCCTTGTAGAGACATAGCAGTGCTACGTCTCTACATTCCTTTTAACATCCGCTAAACAAATAACGGTTACTTAGTCAATAAGATAAACATAATTCCTTGAGGATAAAAGAGGAGGTTTTTGTGCGTTTTTTCTTCGTTATTGTGCTAGTATTGGGCATATTTTTCCGTTTTACTCACCTTGACAATAAAGTGTACTGGTATGATGAGGCCATCACATCTCTGCGAGCTTCTGGTTATACCGAAGAAGATGTTGCTCAACACTTTTTTGCAAAGTCAGTAGTTAGTGTAACGGAACTCCAGCGATATCAGCACCCTGATGGAACAAAAAGTGTTATTGATGTAGTCGAAAGCCTAGCCAAGGAAGATGCACAGCATCCGCCATTATATTACGTTTTGGCAAATTTTTGGTTCCATAGTATTGGTAGTTCAGTAGCATTAGCTAGGTTGTTACCTGCACTTCTTAGTTTGCTAGTATTCCCATGCACTTATTGGTTGTGTCAAGAGCTATTTGTTGAAAGAGGTATTTTCGCTTCAAACTTACCTACATGGTTAACAATAGGTTTAATTGCTGTCTCACCATTTCATGTGCTTTACTCTCAGGAGTCGAGAGAATACAGCCTATGGACTGTAACTACTTTACTTTCAACCGCAGCTTTACTGCGGGCAATACGACTAAAAAATAGAATTAGCTGGGGTATTTATGCACTTACTTTAGTAATAAACCTTTATACATTTCTTTTAAGTGGATTGGTGGCGATCGCTCATGGTATTTATGTCATTATTATCTATGGGTTTCGTTATCTAAATATTCTTAAAAGTTACCTTATAGCATCTTTGCTAGGTTTTATAGTTTTTCTTCCTTGGGCTTGGTTTGTGATTATTAATCAATCTCAAGTCAAGAAAACTCTCAATTGGGTATTTATTTCTGTTATTAAAAACTCAGAACTAAGGGATATCTGGATTCAGCACATTGGTCGGCTCTTTTTCGATGTTAATCAAGAACCTTGGGATTTTCATGTACATCAAGTGTTGTTAGTCTTGCTAGTATGTGCTTTTTATTGCCTCTGTCGTCAAACACCCATATCAGTTTGGTTATTGATTATCCTTCTGGCTGGCGTTAGCACAATACCTTTAATATTATCAGATTTTATTTTCGGAGGAATGCGCTCGGCAATAGCACGATACCTAATTCCTAGTTTCTTAGGAGTGCAATTAGCTATTACTTACTTGCTAGGAAGAAATTTAGCTAATCCTTCGTTAAAATTTTGGCATCAAAAGTTTTGGCAATTATTCTTAGTTATCCTAGTTTCGGGAAGTATTTTTTCCTGTGCTGTCAATGCTCAAGCAACAGCTTGCTGTAACAAAGGGCTGAATGGGGAAAATATCACTATTGCAAAAATTATTAATCAGACAACTCATCCTCTTTTAATTAGCGATGCAGAAGTGGGTTATCTTTTATCTTTAAGCCATTCCCTTAACCCAAATGTACAAATTCTCCTTCAACCTTCTAAGACATTTAAAGTTTATCTGCCAACAGTAGAAGAATTAAAGCAGTTTAGCGATGTTTTTGTATACCGCAATAATCCTAGTCAGGTCTGGCTTGAAGAATTAGCAAAACAGCAAAATTATAAATTTGAACCTGTTGTATTTGGATTTGCTAAACGGTCACAAGACCGACCTGTGCTTTGGAGAGTTACTTCGATTTTAAAAAAATTAGAGCAGCAAAGCTAGTACAGGGAATAAAAACAATTCGCAATTCGCAATTCGCAATGGGCTAACGCCCCGCTCCGCTAACGCAATTCGCAATTAATTCAGACAGACACTCCGGGGTGGGGTTTTTACCTACCTTGAGAAAACTTGGATTTTTTCGCGCCACTTGCGGGCGAGGTTTTGAACCTAACTTTTTCTGATAAATAACTCTATATGCAACGTCCGTATACCGCTATCTTAATCGTACCAACTGGCGTTGGGGCTGCCATTGGCGGTTATGCAGGAGATGCTTTACCTGTTGCCAAAGTTATAGCACAGATTTGCGATCGCCTAATTACTCACCCCAATGTCTTGAATGGCGCAAGTTTATACTGGAATCTCCCCAATGCTTTCTATGTTGAAGGTTACGGGCTTGACAAATTTGCTTCTGGATGCTGGGGTTTGCGTCCAGTCCGCAGTAACAAAGTAGGTTTGCTTTTAGACCAAGCCATTGAGCCAGAGTTACGGCTACGACATATACAAGCAGCCGATGCAGTCAGAGCAACTCTGGGATTAACTTTAACAGATTATGTAATTACAGATGCTCCATTAAATGTAGAATTACGGTCTACAGAATCGGGAGCTAGTTGGGGAACAATTGGCAACCCAGATAGTTTATTACGAGCAGCTGAGATATTAATTAAAAAAGCGGGGGCAGAAGCGATCGCAGTTGTAGCCCGTTTCCCCGATGATATGGATGAGGAGGCAGTACAGAAATATCGCCAAGGTGAAGGGGTTGATTCTTTAGCGGGTGCAGAAGCGGTAATTAGCCATTTGCTAGTGCGAACCTTTCAAATTCCTTGCGCCCATTCTCCCGCCCTTTTGAGCGAACCTCCACAACCTGATTTATCTCCCCGTTCCGCCGCCGAAGAATTGGGCTATACCTTTTTGCCGTGCGTCCTTGTCGGATTAAGCCGTGCGCCACAATTTATAGTAGAGAGAGGAGCAATCGAATCGCAGCAAGCAGATATTTGGGTAAATGAAGTAGATGCTGCGATCGTACCAGCAAATGCTTGTGGTAGTAGTGCCTTACTGAGTTTAAGCCAAAAACAATGCCAAATAATTACAGTAGAAGAAAATAAAACTCTTATAAAAGTTCCTCCCCAACCGTTGGGGATCAAATCTATACAGGTAAACTCATATTTAGAAGCAGTAGGTGTATTAGTAGCACACAAAGCAGGTATTAATCCCGACGCTCTGCGTCCCAAATTATTACCTTTGCAGCCAGTAATTAAAAGTTAGGAGTTAGGAGTTAGGAGTTAGAAGTTTTTACTCTTCCCCTGCTCCCCATGCCCAATGCCCCATGCCCCATGCCCAATGCCCAATGCCCAATGCCCCCTCTTTCTTAAAAACCCGTGATTGAACAACAAAAGCAAAAGCCAGAAATTCCATACCTGACGCGCATCCAAGTACTTGGGGCGATGGGAGCGACTGCAATTATTTTGTTGATAGTCGCTAAACTCTCGTTATACCTTGGCAACTTTTCCATATTTTCTTGGGACTTGAACCAAAGAGAGTTGCTGTTGGGTGTAGGGTTAGGATTTGTCATCACCGCATTAAGTGGCGTAGCTTATCGCGTTTGGACTGCCTATCGTAAAAGTGCAGATTATTATCTAGAAGTGGTATTAAGACCCTTAGCGTTACCAGACTTAATTTGGCTGGGGTTGCTACCGGGATTGAGTGAAGAATTATTATTTAGAGGTGTAATGCTGCCTGCTTTAGGCTTAGATCATCTGGCTGTCATTGTATCTAGTCTTTGCTTTGGCATCTTGCATCTTAGTGGTTCCCAACAATGGCCTTATGTAATTTGGGCAACAATTGTCGGGATGATATTCGCCTATAGTGCCCTGCTCACCGGCAACTTATTAGTGCCGATTGTTGCTCACATTATTACCAATTGGATTTCTAGCTATTTCTGGAAAATGTCGCAATTACGGTAATTAAAAAATAAATATTAAGCTTCTAGGAATTAGTGCCAAGGCGTAGCCCAAGCCAAGCACCGCTCGAATAGAATTCAGGAGTCAGAATTCAGTTGGGTATTTTGACATAAATTGCGGATAGCGATGCGGAAAGCGAGTCCGCCAAAGCAGTAGCGAGTATTCGAGCGTCGCGTCTTGATTCTGACGGAGGCGGAGCGTCTCCGGCTCCGCTCCTGAATTCTTCTTTAAAAGCGATTGTAACTAGAGCTTTAATATTTATAAGTTATGATTAAGTTGTATTAAATATAAATTCAGATTTAATTATATATTATAATTTTTTTGTAAAGTGTGTTTGTGTGTTCGCAGGTACAGAGCTATTTAGTCAAGTAGACTACAATAAATATATTTAAACCTAAACTCCTTCCTGCACATCGTGCCGCTATGCAAATCTAAGGAAAGTGAGTAGTAAGTCTCTCTCTGTCAATAAGTTTAAAGGCTCATTATCGCGTTGTTCTATCTCTTTCTGAGGGGTAAGGCTAATTTATAATAAGTTTTTATACTTCTTGTTGAAAAAGAAAGATTTTTTGGCTGTTTTGCCAGAAAACTACAACACCTAATGAGAAAATAAGACATTAAACAAAGCGATATTTACGATGGGCTACGCCTACGCCATTTTATTGTTAACAAGCCCCTAAATCAGACCTGATTTTTTTGAGGTCAAAGGCAATAAAAGCTTTATGGGGTACAACGTAAAAGGTTAGTGCCTTAAAATACTCCTGAAAGCCAATCCTTGTTTAATAAGTTTTGTGTAGAATTTGGTGGAGAGGTTATTTACTTGATTCTCAATTGCAGCAATCCAGGTTTCATTTATGAATCAGTCTTTTTCTCAAAACCAAGCAAGACGAAATCGTGAACAAAGGCTGTGGCAACAAAAATGGAGTTTAAAAACTAAAGCGATTGTTTGGGCACTAAGCATTAGTATCCTTCCTGTGGTTGCAATTGGAACAGCTACTTACTACTACGGTATTAATTTAATTACCAAACAAATTCCGCAAGTAAGACAAGAGAGTGCAGCAAGTTCAACAGAAACTGAACTAGCTCTACAAAGACAATTGTCACTCTTGTTAACTGGTATGGGAGTAACAGCAATTTTAACAGGTGCGATCGCTGTTTTTGTCACTAATCGAGCTATTAGTCGAGTCAGTAAAGCTGCGGCAATTTCTAATAGCATCAAAAACAAGCTGCGTCCAGACAGTGAGTTTACTCAATATTTCATCGCTAACGAAGATGAATTAGTGATGTTAGAGAGAAACATAAACTTATTCACAGAGTTGCTTTCAGTTCTGGTAAAGGAAAAAGAAACCGAAGCTGATTACTCCCAACTATTGAGGAAAGTTACGCGATGGGTTCGAGAATCATTCAATGAGGAAGATGTTCTAAAAATTACCTCAGAAGAAATTCGTAAAGCTTTAAGCATTGACCGTGTAAGCATTTTTTGCTTCAACTCTGGTTGTAATGGAACCTTTATCGCTGAGTCAGTAGCACCTGGTTTACCAAGAGTATTAGGGGTTACAGTCCCTGAGCCTGGGTTCGAGGCAGGGTATATAGAAAAATACCAGAGTGGTTCCATCCGTGCTATTGATAATATCTATCAAGCCGATCTCAGTGATAATGATATTGAGTTGCTAGAGCAATTTGCTGTCAAATCTAATTTAGTAGCTCCTATTCTCAAAGGTAAACAGCTATTCGGTTTATTGATTGCACATCAGTGTTCTAGAATTCGCTTTTGGCAGCAGTCTGAGATTGATTTGTTCGCTCAGATAGCGATACAAGTAGGATTCGCCCTTGACTACACCAAACTTCTAGAACAGGTTGATACGAAGGCAGATAAAGCTCAGGTATTTATCGAAATTACCCGCAGCATTCGCCAATCACTGAACGAAGAGGATGTTATTAAAACAACCGTGGAAGAGGTTCGTAAAGCACTGAGTACTGACCGCGTGCTGGTTTATAGCTTTAACGCTAATTGGTCTGGAACAGTGATTGCAGAATCAGTGGTTCCAGGTTATCCCAAAGTTTTGCGGTCTGAAATCCAAGACCCATGTTTCGCTCAGGACTATGTAGAAAAGTATCAGTCTGGTCGCGTTCAAGCTACGAATAACATTTATGAAGCCGGTTTGCTTGATTGTCATATCAACCTGCTGGAATCCTTTGGTGTGAAAGCAAATTTGGTCGCACCCATTCTCAAAGATGAACAGTTGTTTGGCTTATTAATTGCACATCAATGCTCCAGACCCCGTGATTGGCAACAGTCTGAGATTGATTTATGTGCCCAAATAGCGATGGAAGTGGGATTTGCTCTCGACCATGCAAGACTCGTGCAACGAATCGAGGCTGAGAGTGTGCAAAGTCAGTTGCTGGCGGATACTATCGGCAGCATTCGCCAATCACTCAATGAAGAGGATGTCCTAAAAACCACTGTAGAAGAGGTTCGGAAAGTACTAAGTACTGACCGAGTGATGGTTTATAGCTTTAATGCTAATTACTCTGGAACTGTGATTGCCGAATCAGTTGTTCTCACATATCCAAAAGTTCTGCGATCTGAAATCCAAGACTTATATTTTGGTCAAGGCTATGTAGAAGATTATCAGTCTGGTCGCGTTTTAGCAATAAACAACATTTATGAAGCCAATTTGGCTGATTATCAAATTAACCTACTTGAATCCTTTGCTGTCAAAGCAAATTTGGTAGCCCCCATTCTTAAAGATGAACAGCTATTTGGTTTATTAATTGCACATCAGTGTTCCAAACCTCGTGATTGGCAACAATCTGAGATTGATTTATTTGGCCAAATAGCGATGCAAGTGGGATTTGCTCTCGACCATGCCAGACTCTTGCAACGAATCGAAGCTGAAAGTAGGCGCAGTCAATTACTGGTGGATATTACCCGCAGCATTCGCCAATCTCTTAACGAAGAGGATGTCATCAAAACCACAGTGGAAGAGGTTCGCAAAGCATTGAGTGTTGACCGAGTATTAGTTTATAGCTTTTACGCTAATTGGTTCGGAATTATAATTGCTGAATCAGTAGTTCCAGGTTATCCCAAAGTTTTGCGGTCTAAAATTTACGATCCTTGTTTCACTGAAAACTATATAGAAAAGTACCAGTCTGGTCGTGTTCTAGCAACAAACAACATTTACGAGGCCGGTTTGGCTGATTGTCACATTAACCTGCTTGAATCCTTCGGTGTAAAAGCAAATTTAGTAGCACCCATTATCAAAGATGACCAGCTATTTGGCTTGTTAATTGCACATCAGTGTTCTGGCCCCCGTGATTGGCAACAGCCTGAGATTGATTTATTTACCCAGATAGCGATGCAAGTAGGATTTACTCTCGATCATGCTAGGCTCCTACAAGCGTATCAAGCTACTGAAGCGAACTCTGCTGTATAGCTTTGTGGAAGAAGCAAGGGGGCAGGGAGCAGGGAGCAGGGAGCAGGGGGAAAGTCAAAAGCTTGATGCAGGTTCTTTTTCCCCTTTTCTCCCAGCAATAACTGCCCTTTGTCCTCTTTTAACCCAAGTGTATTGGGCTGAGTGTAGTTTTTGACGAAGAAGCTGCTAGAGCGATCGCTAATGGTAAAATTCGATGTTCTTGTATTTGAATCCTAGCGTGGAGCGTTTCTGCTGTATCATTCGGCAATACTGGTACTGCGGCTTGGATTAATATTGGGCCACTGTCCATTTCTAAACAAGCTATATGCGCTGTACAACCAGTGATTTTTACCCCAGATGCTAAGGCTTGTTCTACAGCATGGATTCCCTTGAAACTAGGTAACAAACTAGGATGGATATTGATAATTTTATCAGGAAAGGCATCAATGAAAACTGATGTTAACAATCGCATCCAACCTGCCAAAATTACCCATTCCACATCGTAGTGCTGCAATGTCTGCACAATTTGATCATCAAAATCTTCTCGATTTTTATAGTTGCGGTGATTCAATAAAACAGCTTCTACACCTCGATTAGCTGCTCTTACGGCTGCTTTTGCTGAGGGGTTATTGTAAATTAAAACTTGAATTTGGGCATTTAGCTGCCCATCTTGGATAGCTTGGGCAACTACATCAAAATTGCTGCCATTCCCAGAAGCCATAATTCCCAGTTTTAAAGGGGCGACTTGTCGGCAGACATCGCTAATGCTGGGGGAAACCAAGCTCAGGGTAGAATCAGGGCGGAAGGTCATAACAGCTAAGAGGGTTAATTAATAGATGCAAAAAAAATATACTAAGTCGTGGTTGGATAATGATACAGTAGCTGCCTGGATTTTTCTCACACCAGCACTAATTTTACTGGGCGTTTTTATCATTTGGCCGATCGCTTATTTGTTCTACCTCAGTTTCACTGCTGGTAGTTTCACTTTAAAAGGCATTTATTGGATAGGCTTAAAAAACTATTGGCGCTTGCTACTCAACCCCGACTTCTGGCAAGTTCTGGGTAACACGTTTTATTTTACTGTTGCCACCATCATTCCCAGCTTAGTTATCTCTTTGGGATTGGCAGTGTTATTAAACCGCTCCATTCCCTTGCGGGGCATCTTGCGAAGTGCCTATTTTCTACCTTCAATTATCTCACTTGTGGCAGCCGGATTGGGATTTCGCTGGCTGTTTCAAACATCAGGGCCAGTGAACGGACTTTTAGATTTTTTCGGTATTCCAAACATAGCCTGGCTAGGAGATACATTTTGGGCAATGCCGGTAATTATTTTAATGAGTATTTGGAAACAACTCGGTTTCAATATGGTAGTTTTTTTAGCAGGGTTGCAAGCAATTCCTCCCAGTCGTTATGAAGCAGCAGATTTGGATGGAGCAAATGCTTGGCAACAATTTTGGTATATTACTCTCCCTGGATTGCGCCCAACTGTGATATTTGCAGTTATCACCACCGCGATTTTTACATTGCGGAGTTTTGAGCAAGTTTTTGTGATGACTGGCGGTGGCCCACTGAATTCGACTAATTTGCTGGTTTACTACATCTATCAAGAGGCTTTTGGGCAATTTGATTTTGGTTATGCCGCCGCCGCCGCGACGGTGTTACTAGCAGTGACGCTGGTACTCGTGTATTTGCAACTGCAAACTTGGGGAGAGGAGTAGGGGAGGCACTAATACGGTTTTGCCCTAGATCACAAAGACGCGATAAATCGCCGTCTCTACAAGGGTTCTGGGTAAGGCATATTTAATTTATGGAGATGTCTAGAGTTTTTACTTTTTTTTATATAAACTGCGATATTCCCAAGGATTCACAAATTTAGTATCACTCCAAATGCCAAGCCGTTGTTCCTTGGCTTTAGCTTCGGCTTGTTGAACTAAGTCTTTGCTAGGACACTTGTTTAAATAGGGACGATACACTTTTGCTAAACCTTCTTGCAATAATACCTGTTGCACAAAAGTGCCATTTTTTAAACGAACTTCGGCAATTTTACGTCCATAGCGATCGCTATCGGTGATATTCAAAGTCACGCGATCGCCTCCTTGTTGTACCAGTTCTTGCACCCGTTCTTGGGCTTTCACACCCCAAGTAAATTGGTTGCGATCGCTACTGCTTTTACTCTGCTTTTCTTTGTTAGTATGAGCTATTTCTGGCGCATCTACACAGGCAAAGCGGACTGTAATATTTTTGCCATCAGCATCTTTCACTACTAAAGTATCGCCATCACTGACTCGCTCAACTGGTTCTCCAGAAGTAGCGATGAAGCGATCGCAGCCTATCAAAGCCAAAATCATGATAGTTGCACAAAGCCAAAATCGTACTGGTTTAGTTAATTTCTCCATCCAAACTCACCTGCATTACCTCTGTGGAATGATATTAGCAAAACGACGAGATATATTTGCTAACCTGTCACTGGAAGCATAACTTTTCCGTTACGGAAAGCTTATGCTTACAATACACCTCGGAAATATTATGCTTCCAATTTTTTTAGACTACAGCAAGTATTAGGTTGAATCATCTCATGTCTGAGCAAGATAATAAAAATGAACCTATTAATGAATTGATTGCAGTCGGTTCAGAAATTACTGGAGGTACTTTAGTCACCGCAATTATTCTTGCTTTAGGTGGGGCTGCTGCTGGGCCTCATGGAGCTATTTTAACCAGTGTTGCCACTCCTACAATAGTATATTTTTTGAAAAAACTAGGCGCAGAGGTTAAAAATCGCTTCCTTAGTCATCGAGAAGAAGTAAGAGTTGGAGCGACTTTAACATTTGCAATTTCTAAAATTCAGGAAAATTTGGATAATGGAAAACAGATTCGACAAGACGACTTTTTTAAAAAAGGAGTACAAAACCGTTCAGCAGCAGAAGAAGTTTTTGAAGGTGTTTTAATTGCTTCGCAGAGGGAACATGAAGAAAAAAAGCTCAGGTTTTACGGAAATTTAGTTGCCAACATAGCTTTTCATCCAGAAATTAATAGAGCGCAGGCTAATGTTCTTCTTAGATTAGGATCAAGTCTTTCCTATACTCAGATGTGCTTGTTAGGGCTGATTGTGAATAAAGATAAGTACAAATTGCGGCAGCAAAATTATATATCTAAGGATGAACAAGGTAAAATTCAAGTTTTAAATATAAAACTTGAGCAGACATTTGCATTACAGGAAATATACGATCTATATATAAAGAGAATTTTAGAAATTAATATGTCCGGACTAATTTTTGGGAAACCAATTGCTGATTTAGAGTATATCACTCCTCAAAACTTAACAATCAAAGAAATAGGATTACAACTTTACAATTTGATGGAGTTAAGTGATATACCTAAAGAAGACTTTGACTCAATTTCTCAGCTTTTATCTGATCCGTAAACTCAAAAAACTCTCAACTATTAAACTGGCATAAACCCAAGCGACCCTTATTGTCTGCGTCTAGACATTTGGAATAGGATTTTAATTTCTTGCTGCGTTAGCTTTTTGAATTAGGATAAAGTGGCCGTTTTTGAAGAATAATGTGACCGCCCCAGGCAATTAAAAATTCCAATCAGTAAAACCCTCAGACGGCAACCGAATAGAAAATACACATTAGTATAAGAATTGTAACCTTCTAACAATCAGTGGGAATTTCTGATGAACTTTTTGACTCACGTTCTGCATTTAGCTGGTTCAGGTGCTTTTGCCTATTACTCTGCTGCTCAAATTCGTGATTCTAAAACCCGCCCTAACATCCTTGCGGGGTTTCAGTTGGCGGAATCTGGTTCTGTGCCGTTTTTATCTGCACTTAGCGATCGCGCCGCAGCCGAAGGTGATACATGGCTAGCCGAAAAACTAGCAAAACATGCATCAGATGAAACTAGGCATGGTAAAATTTTTGCCCACGCCTTACAACAGTTGAATAAACAAGTTATAGATTTCAAGGCTCAACCCCAAACTACATCCACAAAAAAATCACAACAGCGTAGTCCCTTTTTCGCAGCATTCTTTGAAGGCTACACCCAAGAACAGCTAAAACCTGCTGTCATTGACTGGGATGTGTTTATGGCTAGCACATACATTTTGGAGTTAGATGCTAGTAAAGACTTTGCGCGAATGGCGAAAGCATTACCTGATAACGAGTCAACCGCTCGTAATTTGAAGTTAGGAATGCTAAGTATTGCTCAAGATGAAACTGGACATGCTGCTTATCTCTACGAAGCGATGATGCGACGGATGTCTGCGACTGAAGTGCAAAAACTTGTAGATATGTGGCGAACCCGCAAGGTAAACGCCTTGTTAGCAATGGTTGGTGGTATCCTCCAGCGTAATGGTGAAACGCGATCGCTAGTCCAGGATAGTGCGCCCTCAGAAATCGATTCTGAGTTGGTAGCTACGTAATTATATAGGAATCCGGTTTGATTTGGAGAAAATATCTGTAGGATGTGTTAGCACGGAGAGTACGGCATCAAACCCTTGATAATAGTGCGTTACGAACTCCGTTCTAACACACTCTACAATACCTAATTCCGTTCAAAAATCAAATAGTAATCCTATAGATATTCTTGAGTATCTAATGTTCAAAAATTTCTGAAAATTAAACATTTAGCTTGAAAGGCACGAGGTTTGTCTTTTACCTTTCAAGCTAATTTCTACTTTTTTCCTTGATATTATTCCGCTTTAATAATGATACAAATATGTTGGTAGGAACAATGCTATCCACCTACAATAAATCTATATGTATCAAGGTTTTCGTGAATTAATATGATGCGCTATCTCCAAGTAGATTATGGAAAACCTAAAACAAACAATAATCAGCTACTCCAGTAAAGAACTCGAACAACGCAAAAATTGGTATTCTCCGGCAGCAGAGGCTTACAACAAGGCACGACCCCGCTATCCTGAGGATTTAATTCACCAAGTTATGGAAGTTGCTCAACTCTCGACTGACTCAAAAATTCTAGAAGTGGGATGTGGCCCTGCAACTGCAACGGTAGCATTCGCTCAATTGGGTTGCTCAATGATTTGCTTAGAACCCAACCCAGATTTTTCTCGGAAGTAACATATAATGTTGATGAATATCTAATGCTTTTAAACACTTACTCACCTTACCTAAAGTTAGATTCACACAGTAAAGAAGCATTATTTGCAGGATTAAGGCACACAATAGAAGATGACTTTGGAGGCAGTCTTCATCTCTCATATATTTCAGCTTTTCACATTTCCAAAAAAATTTAGTCCATCAAACAAAGCAGTTAATCTTGTGGAGTGTTGTAGATATATCCATAGTTGGAAATATCAGTACTATCCAGCAAACCTGAGTAAGGTTCTTCCTAAAAACTAACTATGAAAGCTGAAGCAGAAAATAATCGCAGGCTGACTTGTGAAGTAGAAACTACTTTAAAAGTAATTGGTGGACGCTGGAAAGTTTTGATTATTAGAGAATTAATGACTGGCGTCAAACGATTTGGTGAGTTGCAACGAGCTTTACCTGGAGTTACGCAAAAGATGCTTACCCAGCAACTCAGAGAAATGGAAGAAGACGGTATTATTCATCGAGAAGTCTATCCCCAAATTCCGCCCAAGGTGGAATATTCTCTGACGCCTTTAGGAGAAACTTTACAACCAATTCTCTATGCTATGCATGAATGGGCTGTGCAACGGTTAGCTCTAAAAAATCACCATCAATATTGAGCATATAGGACTAGTATTTGATTTATGAAAAGATACGTAGGGTGTGTTAGCGACAGCGTAACGCACCATCATCAAGGGTTTGGTGCGTTACGAACTGCGTTCTAACACACCCTACAATACCTAATTTTGTTCAAAAATTAAATATGATTCCTATAGTTAATAAATAACAATTGCTAACTTATAATTTTAGCTAGCAGCTTTCTCAAATTACGAATTATTTTATTCGTTGCTTCTTAAATATTCAATCGCTGCCTCTAATTTCGAGGGGTAACTTTCAGCAAACCTTTCAAACCAAAGTCCTTCTGAAGAAAATGGATCTACTTTGGCTAACCATTCTTTTGCTTCTACTTTCAAAGCCTCTAGTTGTTTGGCTTTGAGTTGTTCTTGTCGAATTCGTTCTTGTTCTAGTTCTTGCTGTCTTTTTAACTCAATAGCAGCATCCTCTTGGGCAAAATCAGCTTGAACTTCTGCCAAAAGGTTATCTATGAAAGATGCCGACTTTGGCAATGATGGAATAAAGGATTTGGCTGTGGCTGATTTTGACTGCTGCTGTGGTTGTACTTCTTTGTATTCGGTTTGGAGTTCAGCTAATAGCTTATCAATGGAATCCATTTTTGCAATTCCTAATAAATAATATACCTAGTCATTAATGGCATTGAGTAACACTTCCGATAGACTCAAATCTTCCATATCTTCCATAGTAATGGTGTCACAGATATCAAACTTAGCTCCAGCACTTTGGAGTTCATCGTCTAAGACTTTGAGAAAACGGGTAGCTTGGGGATCTGTGCCGACTTGAATGAAAGAAATAGCTAATTCTTCATCTCGCTCGATGCGGCGAGAAGTTTCAATAATTACCTTCATTACCGCTTTGCGATCGTCCGGTTCACCATCAGTAACCACTAAAATTGTTTCACCACTTGGCTTGGTTTGACCAGCTGCTTTGCGTTGAAGGTAATCATCAGTTGCATGTTTTAACACACCTGCTAAGTCAGTTGTACCAGAGGGGTCATTTTCTTGAAAAATTTGCGCTACCTTGCCAGATGTGACATTTTCGTATCGCTTAAATTTACCAGAAAATACATAAATAGTAATGCCGTCTGAGTCAAATTGCTCACACTTACTAGCTAAAGCTAAAGTAGATTCCTGTGCTGCAAACCATCTAGTTCTACCACCCTTTTGATCTTTGGTTGCCATGCTGCCACTTTTATCGATAATCAAGGTATAATCACGATTTTCTAGCATTATTTAATTCTCCAATTAAGAGTCAATCGATTTTGGATTTTAGATTTTAGATTAACCGTTAACCTAAAAGTAGGGTGTTGAAAATAATTTTGATATTGGAATTTTCATAGTTGAAACTAGATTTAAATTTTAAATCCTTCAATTTAAAATCTAAAATTGGTTAGTGGACTATGGGCGATCAACACATTAGTCAGTTATTGCGTTCGTCAATACATCTACAAGGCTCATATCTTCTAAATCGTCTAAAGTAACCGTGTCACAAATATCAAATTTAGCGCCGACACTTTGCAACTGTTCGTCCAAAGCTTTGAGGAATTTAGTTGCTTGGACATCTGAACCGACTTGAATGATCGAAATTCCTAATTCTTCATCACGTTCCATCTGGCGAGTTGCATGAATGATCGTTTCAAATACAGCTTTGCGATCGTCTGGTTCACCATCGGTAATGACTAAAATTGTCTCTCCGTTTGCCTTGCTTTTACCGGCAGCTTTGCGTTGAAAGTAGTTATTGAGGGCATCCTGGAGTACAGCTGCTAAGTTTGTTGTTCCAGAAGGGTCATTTTCAAGAAATATTTGTGCGACTTTGGCTGAAGTGACATCATCGTAGCGTTTAAATCTACCGGAAAACAAGTATACCGTAATGCCATCGGGGTCAAACTGTTCGGCCTTTCTTGCCAAAGCTAGAGTAGACTCTTGGGCTATATCCCATCTACTTCTACCACCCACTTGATCGGGTGTGGACATACTACCGCTTTTGTCAATAATTAATGTGTAATCGCGATCGCTCATCATAATATTCCTCTAATTGTTACCCTGTAGTTCTAGTCTAGTGTACGAATTTGACGATACCGTAAGCATTTTAAGGTTTCGTATCAATTTTGCTACTCAATAAAGCCGTGTCACAGTTGATAAATGCGTTGGCGTAGCCCACACTTCTCTACGAGACGCTGCGCGTAGCTTGCTTCCACGTTCGCGTAGCATCCCGTAGGGAAGTGGTACGGTTGCGCTCAGTGACCGCCGCATCTTTGAACAAAATCTTCCTAGTTTTGTAATTATTTTGTCAGCTAAATACCTCCACTTCTTGAGGAACCTTCATTTGGTCGAGAATTCCCCAAATTTCTTGTAACATCGGCTCTAAGCCGGTGCGGGTAACTGCTGAAATCACAAATACCGGCGCGTAGGAGAGATGATTAAGCTGGGTGGCTAACGCCTGCAAATCCACAGTTTCCCGATCAACTGCATCAATTTTGTTCAGCGCCAAAATTTGCGGGCGTTCTGCTAAACCCCGTCCATAAGCTTTTAATTCTTCTTTAATTGTGTTGTAGTCTCTAACTACATCATCACTAGTGGCATCAATCAAGTGAAGTAGTACTCGTGTACGCTCAATATGTCGTAAGAAATCGTGTCCCAGCCCTGCACCGTGAGCCGCTCCCTCAATTAATCCGGGAATGTCGGCGAAAACAGTACCATCGCCAGTAGGTTTTTGCACTACACCCAAATTTGGGATGAGGGTAGTAAAAGGGTAGTCTGCGATTTTTGGACGTGCTGCTGATAAAGATGAAATTAGAGTGGATTTACCAGCATTTGGTAAGCCAATAATCCCCACTTCTGCCAAAAGCTTCAACTCTAGGCGCAGCTGCTTTATTTCCCCTGGTAATCCTGGGAGAGCGTATTCTGGGGCGCGGTTACGGTTACTCAAGAAATGCTGATTTCCCAGTCCGCCTTTACCACCTTGGGCAATCAGCAAAGTCTGCTTAGGCTCAGTTAAATCGCCTAGCAATTCGCCAGTTTCAGCATCATAAATGCTTGTACCACAGGGAACTTCGATGATTAAATCCTTTCCTCCTGCTCCAGTGCAGTTATTTGGCCCACCACGAACACCTTTTTCTGCCTGAAAGCGATGGTTATATCTGAAGTCCAGCAAGGTTTGCAGGTTTTCATCGGCAACGAAAAATACCGAACCGCCTTTTCCCCCATTACCACCAGAGGGGCCACCAGTTGGCACGTATTTTTCTCGCCGGAAGGCGACAATACCATCGCCGCCCTTACCAGCTTCAACTTCAATTTTTGCTTGGTCGATAAATTGCATATTTAAGTAATAGTGAGGAGTTAGGAATTAGGAGTTAAAAATTATAACTCCTCACTCTCCACTTTAACTAAATATATGGTGAAACATCTTCACCACATTTATCTGCCAAATAAGAAAGGGCGCGGAAACGTAAACCCACCAGTTGCTCATACAAAGGGTTGATTTTACACATCGGCGGTATGTGGACAATCTTTCGTCCAAATAAAGTGACATCCCGCTCAAATGGACACTGGGAGGGAATCATTTTACACAAAAAGCGGGCTACTCTTGGGTCTTGGATATCTAGCTTATCAAGCCAGTCGCGCAAGGGGTGTAGTGCATCAATTTGATGCTTTGTAAGCTCAGTGCTGGCAATAGTGGGGGTAAGCTGTGGATGTTCTAGGGTGTGGCGCAGCGCTTCTAGTAAATTCTCTGGCTGTTCTAAGGCTTGGCAAAACTGATGCAGAATTTGATCTTCACTGGGAGAATAAGTACCATCTGCGATCGCTACCATTATCGCTGTCCTTAAAAAATTTTCCGCAGCTGGTGTTGTACCTTTACCCAACACTGCGGCTAATTCTTCTGGCGTAATTACCTCTAGTGAGTCGAATTTAATCTTAGGAGCTAATTCATTTTTGGTGATGCTGGCAATTAATTCCTGTTCTTGGGCATCAAAATTACCATCTGCCCAAGCAATAGTGAGCAGCCCACGCAACCAAGCGGCAATCTGTTTGTTGCTGTAGGGGGATTGAACGGTACTTGTCATAAACTCACGTCTCAAGCTTTCCTCAGTCACTACTAAGCTACCCTACCCAGCGACTCGGAAGATAGTAAGACAATATAGAAAAATCGTATCGGCTCAATAAGTAGGGGGAGCAGTTATTCTAGCTGCCAGGACAAGCCCAAGGAGAGAAAAGAAGATTTTTCGAGAATAATAGTTTCCAAAGATGGAATATTTCCAACCTGATTAGGACTTACGCACACTCTACGAATTCTCGGCGCTCTTGGCGTCTTGGCGGTTCGAGAAATTAAGCTTTTTAGCAATTTTTGCGTAAGTCCTACTGATGTACAACTAAATACAGTTTCTTGGGGTAATGGAGTTTTTTATTTTGACGACAAATCAGGATAGACTAATCCCCAAAACGCCTAACCTTCAGTGGATTTAGGCTTAGGGGTAGGAGAATTTGAGGATAAGATTGGCGCTGACGGCGTAACCGTAGCAGTGGTCGGGAAAGGCCACTCCGGTGAGGTTGGTAGTGGCTGGACTACCTCCTGGATGCGGTTGGGCCGCCCAGGTGAGGCCGCCGTTGGTGGTTGCCAGGATGGTGTCCTCGGTTCCGACCACCCAACCTGTCTGGGCATCGACGAACGACACTCCAAGGAAGATGGTGGTGTCTGACAAGGGAGCGAAGGGGAGTGGGGAAAATGAGGCCACGACGGTAAGCACAAACAAGAGAGGCTCTCTACTTTAAAAGATTCTGCGGCTGGAAAATCATGCTCACCTTGGGAAGGTGGGAGTAAGACCAATACCTATTTATAAGATGAGGTTAAATGAAATATACCTTTCTCTCTTTCGACTAAATGTTAAGATTTATGCAGATAAATATACACGCACAAGGGTAGCGACGAATCACTTGTTTTGATGCTGATAGGAGTCAATTGACTATTACTAAAAACTAAAACAATCATTCTAATTAAGGTATACATAATGTTTTTATTTGGCATTGAGCATGAAGTCGCTTTTCTAAATAAAGAAGGAAAGTTTGCTGATTTTTCCCACACCAAATTTGCTGATTTCAATCAGATTATTGAAAAGCTACCTATATACCCCAGCGACTATCCTCAACTACGCGTCGGGGATGCGGGTATTAAGATGAAGAGATGGTATATTGAGGGATTTGAAAGATTTGCAGATTCCGACAAGGTGATAGACTGTCATGCTAAAGGTATTGAAATTAGAACGACTATACATTCTAATATTCAAGGTGCTATTACTGAATTATCAGAAAGTTTTCACTTACTACGCGAGGTTGCTGCGAACTTTGGTTTCTCACCAGTTTTAGTCAGCTTTAATCCATACAATCCGGTTTTTGAGCCTCATCCCCCATTAAACGATTACGAAATTAAAGAGCTACAGGCTTATCCTGAGGAACAAACTGCTAATATTCACATGGTATCTTATGGGCCAGATTTAAATATTTCAGTGACAAATCTGCCTACTGAAGATGTGATTGATATTGGCAGAAAGTTAAATTATTACAGTCCTTATATCGTTCCTTTTAGTTATAGTTCCCCTTTTTATAAGGGAGGTTTATGGGATGGTTTATCGGTACGAACATTTATCAGAACCGGAAAAAGAGCAGCAGCCCTAGTTTTTATTGAGAAACAAGAACAACTGATTAATAGCATACCTTCCTTAACAAAAATTGCCCGCATTCCGGCGGAAGTGGGACGCATTGAATTTAAGGCTTGTGATAGCTGTGATGACTTTTCGCTCTATGCAGCTTTGCTAACATTATTGAAAGGTTTGGTGTTAGATGAAACTTTGCTGGGTAGAGCAACTGTACCCGATGCAATGTTACACCAAGTTTCTGCAAAAGAAGGGTTTGACAATGAGGATATTTTTGGGAATGCGGCAAAAGTATTGCAAGCAGCCCAAGTTGCTTTAGGAGATGACCCAGATGTTCATTATTTAATGCCGTTAAAAGAAATGCTGGCAAAGCGAAAAACAAGATCCCATGAATTAATAGAAATGTTCCATCGTGTAAGTTCAATAGAAGAGGTAATAAGACAGACTTATCAAGTTTAAAATAAATTGAGAATGGGATGTTTGAAAAGTTATTCAGGTTGTCTGCAATTGCTAAAAGTGGCGTCAAGCGCAGTGGCAATTTTTACAAAACCTCACTTGTAAGCGAAATACGATGCCTACGGTGCGCTACGCGTGTGCTGATTGCTTTACATCTTATAACAGGTATTAACTCTCCTTGTCTCAAAAGGTGAATTTCTACCAAGTTAGTTGCAGAAAGCAAACTGTATTAATAAGTCGATATACCTGGAGACTGATTTTATTATAACTAAAGATAGAGTAAATTTCATTCTAGAGATTGATGCAGGCATTAGCATTTTCAAAGTACAAGTAGAAACAGGGAACCTTGAAAGAAGATTGTCAATATAAAAACGTAATGATTTTGCTAAAGAATTAAGGTGGTATTTGCTTATTATCCCTTAACTAGTTCAATGCAGAAATCCTAAGACAATCTCTTCGTCAGGTTCGCTTATAAAGAACTTTCAGATTGAAAGGTAGCTGGCTGTTTTTATTATTGCTTTTTACCAAGTAAAATTTGATCTGCCGCTATTTCAGTGAAAGTTCAGCGTTGTTAAAGCTGTTATCGAGGATTTTAAATGAAAATTATTGCTTCTGTCTTAAGTCCAGTACGCTTCCTAGTTGTGGCTTTTACTTGCGCCTTACTCTTGTTATCTAGTGCTTTTCCTGCTTTTGCGATCGATAGCTACCAAAGTGACCCTGAGGAAGCTACTACACAATTGCTTGACATTCAGGCCAAAACTGACGAAGCCGGTAAAGCACCACCAATAGGATTGAGAAAGACTCAAAAAGAAACCAACGAAGGACTTAATGAGGTTCAGGGAGCTGCTGATATTGACAAGCAGAAGCGTCCAGAAAATTCCCAAGCTGCAACCTCAGTGGAAGAAAATATAAAGAATGTATTGGAGAAAGTTACAGGTAAGAAGTAAATTAATTACTCTGGTAATTTTTCGGTAGTAATGGGTGATTGCGTAAATGCAGTTACCCATTACTAATTAGTATTGTTCACCTAACGGCTACAATTTAATTATAAAAATATGTTCAACCTTGAGTATCTATGGTGAAATTGGGTTTGCATATAGGATTACTATTTGATTTTTGAATGGAATTAGGTATTGTAGAGTGTGTTAGAACAGAGTTCGTAACGCACTATTATCAAGGGTTTGATGCCGTACTCTCCGTGCTAACACATCCTACAGATATTTTCTCCAAATCAAACCGGATTCCTATAGTTTTAAGCTGTTACGCAAATAAGATTGGATATTTACTCGTGAGGGTTGTCATTAGTCATTAGTCATTTGTATTTCAAAGGACAATATTAACGATTGCAATGTACAATTCTTTTCGCGCATCAGCTTAATTAAAGATATTTTAATTGGTAACTATATTTAGTATATTTTATTATTATAGCCAAAAAATCAAGGTTCTTCAGTACTTGTTATGCTAAAAACGTCTATAAATTAGCTCATATCCCTTGCTTGGCAATAGATACAGCTTTTAATATTAACGTTTGAGATTTTGGGATAAAATCCAGATTTTAACTGCCTGAAACCCTTGATTTTAAAGGAAAATTCCTAATTTGAGTTTGAAGTTTAGCATAACACCTACGGAAGAGCCAAAATCAATAAAGGTCGCTAATTACTAGAATATTGGCTTAACACTACCTATTAAGGCATAGGCATAGTAAAGAATTTAGTAATTAATTTCAGCCGACAATGTTACCTTTGGTTGATGTGGAATATATCAGAATTTTGAGAAATTAGTGAATAAGTTTGCTTAGGGATGGAAAACAATGCGTTCGATAAACATTGGTTTGACTGAAGAACAGCGTCAAGGTGTAATTAATCTGTTAAATCAAGATTTGGCAGATGCTTATCTACTGTTGGTGAAAACCAAAAAGTATCACTGGGATGTCGTTGGGCCTCAGTTCCGCTCTTTGCACCAGCTTTGGGAAGAACACTACGAAAAGCTGACTCTAAATATTGATGCTTTGGCAGAGCGGATTCGTGCTTTGGGCGGTTATCCAGTTGGCACATTGGAAGGATTTCTCAAGATTGCTACCCTCAAGGAACATGCTGGTAATGTTCCCACAGCTACGGGGATGGTATCTAATCTAGTGAATGATCATGAGCAAGTTATTCGGAACTTAAGAGACCATGTAGATCAGTCTGGTGATCAGTTCCACGATCAAGGAACTGCTGACTTTCTGACTGGACTGATGGAACAGCATGAGGAAATGGCTTGGATGTTACGTTCATTCATTGAAGGTGAAGCACTAGGCCCAGATGGAAAACAACCAGCAGAAGGGGCCAAGACTCCTGTAGGTGTGTAGTTCATAACGTCTGAGTAGAGGATGATTGTCTGTGAAACCAGTTAGAAGGAGGATTGATTTCTCCTTCTAACTGCTGTGAAGGAATTAATCTGCCTGCATCTACTTATTCACCATATTCATTGCAAAAACAAGATAATCCAAACCAAACAGGGGGTTTTTAAGTGTCAGAAGTATATAAAGCAGAACGGACTATTTCTGCTGTATTTAAAGAACAGAAGCAAATTGATGATGTGATTCGGCGGTTGCTAGACAGGAGTGTGCCTAGAGATCATATTTCGGTCATGGGTAGAAATTTCCAGTCCGAAACTAGAATCGCTGGCTTTATTAGTAAAAAAGATGTAATTTTGGGAGGTTTGAGAACAGGGGCAGTTTTTGGTTCCTTGTTTGGTTCCTTTCTCAGCTTGCTCACGGGTGTAGGCGTACTGTTTATTCCCTTTGTCGGCCCAATTGTGGCAGCAGGGCCTATTGGTGCAGTGCTGTTAGGGGCTGCTAGTGGAGCGATCGCAGGTAGTGCAGGTGCTGGTTTAGTATCGGTTCTAACTACTTTAGGAATGCCAGAAGAGAAAGCGGCTATTTACCAAACCCGTTTACAAGCTGGCGAGTTCTTGGTAATGGCAGAAGTTCCGAGCGATCGCGCTGGCGAATTTCAGTTGTTGCTCGAAAGTGCTGGTGGCGAAGAAATTCACACAATTGAAAAAACCTTTGCTCGTCCTTGTCCTGGACAATGCAACAGTCCAGAAGACTTGTCTCCTGAAGTTCGCGCTCATCTTTCTGATGAAGCTCAACGCACCTTCATTGAGCGCTATAACACTGTCTTCAATGAGAAAAATGACGAGTTCACTGCTGAACAAGCCGCTTGGGAGTCTGTTCATCAGCAATATGATGAAGATGAAAACGGCGTTTGGTCAAAAGCTAAGGTTAAAGCTTAAAGACTTCCAAAAAATAAATACTTAAGTTACAAATAGCCTAACTGTTGGCTAACTCACCCACCTTGAACTTTAGTTCAAGGCTAATAGCAAAAGTCTACTCAAGTAGACTAAAGATTTTTGGTGTTGCTGAATTGAAGTATGAATCTGGATGTAGAGACGTAGCACTGCTACGTCTCTACAAGGATTTTGGTATTATGCAAAATTATTTTCATACATGAAATCAGCAACGCCAGATTTTGGATATATATTTAGTCATCTTCATATCTGACTTTTCCCGTTAAGTCATGAAACAACGAAGCAGCAGGAGTTTCAGACTATAGTATATTCTCAATAACTTAATATTAGTGACAATAAATCACGAGAGAATAGGGCTTTGAGCTAGGGGTATAGTAAGCGATCGCTCAATCAAGGAGATAACGGGAAAAGTCAGAGCCAGCTATATGTGCGTTTGCGAAAGCCTTCTGTCTGATTCAGCAAGTAAACCACAATAAACATGAATGCGATCGCCATAATCATCAGTGGTGGTTTTACCAATGATCTAATCCACCAAACCTCCATTGTGTACAGTAAAGGTATACCAAATAAAAAACCTCCGCAAGCACCGCGAATTTATAATATTTTCATATTTTTCAGGGTGGGTATTCTGTCGCACCCCGTATCTATCTTAAGATACATAATCTACCAAATTCTTCTTTCGGTTGATGGAAGTCAAAAATAATACACTACTGTTAGTTTATGTAATATAGGATTACTATTTGATTTTTGAATGGAATTAGGTATTGTAGAGTGTGTTAGAACAGAGTTCGTAACGCACTATTATCAAGGGTTTGATGCCGTACTCTCCGTGCTAACACATCCTACAGATATTTTCTCCAAATCAAACCGGATTCCTATAGCTGAATCAACTACAAGCTGGAAGTAAAAACTATGAGTGTTGAAAAAAGAGTAGAAGCTACTGCAAAAAATATTGAAGGGAAAATTCAAGAGGTTGTGGGTGAAATAACAGGTAATCCACAAGATAAAGCCGAAGGACAAACAAAGCAAGCCCAAGCTCAAGCTACTCACACTGTAGAAAACATTAAAGACGAACTTAAGAAAGCTTTAGATTAATTTAGTTTTTGCAGTGTAAATATAAATATTAGACTAGCGATGATTCATGATTCATAGTCTAACATTAATTACTCCACTTACTTTGAGAATGTTTAATCGGTTCTCTTTTTGGCAATGGCTTTTGGTCAGATAGATTCAGAGAGGGTGCGTTGTTGGCTTGGGTAGGTAAATACTGCTTTTGTTGTGATTTGGCGAACTTTTTTTCTTGTGTCATCATCGTAGTTGACTCCAATTGTAGGGGTTAAATGAAAGGCGATCGCCCTCGGCCAAGAGTCCGCGATCGCCTTTCTTATTTTAATTTATAGTAGTATTTTATACTTGTCAATAGTTTTTTAAGTGTTTTTACATAGATTAGGCGTGAAGATGTCATTAGTCATTTGTCCTTTGTAATCACAACTGAGCAAGGACGACCATAACAAAAATTCTCACAACTCAAATAAGATTGCTATAAGTTCCTATATTGAATTCGGGTAGCCGTTTATTGAATTCGGGTA
>NZ_BDUD01000001.1:2758711-3013444 GCF_003113895.1 Nostoc commune NIES-4072
CCTACAAGAATTTACGCAAAACTATTTTATATATTTGTAGTAAATAATTTAATTTATACTGAATAATGCGGGTGTCAAACTAACAGAACACATGTTACTGAGTGTAGCTGCAAAGTATGGCAAGAATAGCGATGAGTACAAAATGGCGGGGGGCGTTCGTCGGAGCGATCGCAAACGTCCGGTGCGAAAGCCCAAGCAAGAGGCTGTTGCTTGATAAATCTGGGTTTTACCCTACGGTGTACACACAAGTTATCGAATCACTACCAGTTCTCGAATTACCCCACCCTAACCCTCCTCGTATATATTAGGAAGAGAACTGGATTTCCTGTTTCCCCCAATATATCGGCGGGATTAAGGGGGGTAATTTGACTTGTGTGTACTGGATTTTGGACAAACGGTAAAAATTGGGTTGGCTTTCACGGAACGCCTAATCCTGATTCAGTTGGTAAGGCTGCCTCACACGGTTGTATTCGGATGTACAACAACGATGTGAAAGAATAAACAAAGAACTGATTTTATTTTGTAATCGGACTCCCTGACGAATTTCTTCTAGAAACGCCTGGCGATCGCGCAATAAATTAACCAATACACCAAATTGTTGAATCCCAAACTTTTCCTTATTCCGCATATTTTTATATCTTTTAGATTTTGTGTAATACTAATGACTGATTAACGGATTCCCAAGAGATAGCTAATAGCTTGAATCACACTTAAATAGAAATTACCTTCTCTTTCGCGGAATAGTTGAAAAGCAGAATCAGGCGTACCAAAAAATGGTCTGAGAGTCCATCCTAATTGACTGCCGACGAAAGCGTAAAGAAATAGCCAAAATTGTAAAATTTTCTGGCGTGTTTTACTACCTTCACTATCTTGTTCTAAAACTAAGCTTGTGGCTTGATATAAAGACGAAATACCAATAAATCCTGTTAATGCAAAGATGAATACATTTAACAGAATTAAAAATTGGTAGTTATTGGTGGTAATTAAGAAAAACAGTGTGATTGGCGCAAAGCTGAATAAAAGTACACTCGTAACTGAAACAGCAGTCAAGACTAGTGCTAAATGCTGTCCAAAAGTTCGCTTTGAACCAAAAATAATGTTAGCAAAATACAAGGTTGGGATACAAATTAGGAGTGTAATTAAATAAAGGGCTGGAAGTTTAATGGCAGAAGACAAAGCTTGCATCCAACTATGGTATGCACCAATGATTCCGCCATAAGCAGCGAGAAATAAGGAACTGCAAACTAGTAGAGAAATAATTTTATTTGGTAATCTCGTACCTTGACGAACTTCCTCTAGAAATCCTTGGCGATCGCGCAGGAATCCAATCAGCACCGCAAAGTATTTGATTCCTAATGATTTCTGTTCTCTCATGTTACCCTCACACAGCTAAAATTCTAAGTTTCATCTTCCTTGATCACCGCCAGAACCATACTTCCAAGCATCAATCAAACGATGCCAATAATATTGTTGTTCTTTTGGTTGATTCTTAATCCATGTTTCTAGCATTGGACTTAGCCAAAATAAGGCAGTGTACACACCCAAATTACTGTAATGTAACATCCAATCTAACAAACTTGCCAAACCTACTTGCGGAATTATCTTGGCAACTAATACTGGATGATATAAACCAGTTTTTAACAGTGTTTTTGTTAGTGCCGGAAACTGCACTATATCCTGTAAAAATGGTTTTAGCACTGGTGTACCCAACTGTTGCATTTCCTCAAATACCGCCGAGAGTAGTTGGTTAATTTGATCTGGGGCAATTTTCTGATTTATACCAACACTCATCGCCCTTTGAAACAACCACGTAACTGTCAAACTTGGTTGATAGGGTTGCAGTAGTGTTAAGTCCTTTGCAGATAATTGTTCTGTTTCCAGTGCTTCGTAAATGCCATAAGTCAAACGCTTCAGGTGACGTACCATTGCCCCAAAACCACCAAAACTCAAAGGAGATTGATTACCACTGCTATCTCCGGCTGGTAGAATGCGACTCCAAGGGGTTTTGATAGGGCTTTGACGATAGGTAGGAAAGAAACCAAATAGCGATCGCTGAAATTTCAGTTCGCTCAATTCCACTCCCTGATATTCTGGTAATAGACGCAGATATTCCTCAAATAGAGCTTCTAAACTTAAACGTTGGGGATCTGCATCCATATAAGTAAACAAGTAAGTTGTTCTGCCATCCCTAGCTGGAAAAGCTTCCCAGAAATACTGACATTGATTCTGCAAAGGTGTAAATGATAATAACAAGTCGCCTGAGTTATTTTCCGCAAAACCTTGGGCGCAACTTCCTACAACTAAGCATAGTGCGTCTGGTTTTTTACCTTGGCGTGCTTGTTGAGTGATGGGTGAAAGATGTCCCATTGCATCGATTAATAACCGAGTTTTGAATTGGTTATTTACCATCACCCCATCTGGATGAACTACCGCTTCGGTAAAGGGTGTGTTTTCTAATAACTTTCCCCCTGCGGCGAGAAATCGAGTTTTCAATGTAGCTAATAGATAAACTGGATCTACACCGATATTCAAAACATCCTCTACCCAAACTTCTGTACCGCCAGCAAAACTAACTCGCGCTGGGTTATATTGAGTTGCGATCGCACTCTCTAATTCTTCCTCAGTCAGCAAGTTTAATTCCACAAACACATCTAATTCTTTGCGAGAAATATTCCACTCTTGCTCTCTCCCCCGCAAAATACCCCGTTCCATCAACGCCACCCGCAGTCCCTTCACCGCTAAGGCGCAACCAATTAAAATACCCAAAGTACCACCGCAGATAAGCAAATCGTTGTCTACAACGCCTAAAGGCTGTTGACTTTCTTTAACTAACGTTGGTACTGGTGCGGAATTTTCGCGCAGAGATGTTAGGATGCGATCGCTTTGGCGTAACCCTGCTAAAGCATCGCCGGGTAATTGGGAAAGAATTTCTTCAGTTAAAGACATTTTGGAAAAACTCAACTCTACATTCCAAAATTACCTGAGAATGAAGAAAGTAGATATGATCGTGACACTCCCACCCGTCCCTTGAGGAACTGGAGACATAAGTATGTCCGCTACAAAACCTGTAGAACCTCTGTATACTTTTAAAGAATATCTCACCTACGATGATGGCACTGACAAGCGCTATGAACTTGAGGATGGGGTACTGCTAGAAATGCCTCCAGCCTCAGATTTGCATGAAGCTATCATCACTTTCTTGTTAATCCGCTTCTATCTAGAAATCCAACGACTAGGGTTAGATTGGCAAGTTCGCCCTAGCGGTACTGGCGTTCGTACCTCCGTCAAAAAATCCCGTCTCCCTGACTTAATTGTGATGACTGAAGAACAGCGACAATCTATTCAGGGTAAATCGGCTGTGCTTGAGTTACCTCCACTGTTAACAATAGAAGTGGTTAGTGCTGAGTCTGTGAAGCGAGATTATCAAAGGAAACCACTTGAGTATGCAGCCTTTTCTATCCCTGAATACTGGATTGTTGATCCTCTAGAGGCAAAGGTGACAGTCTGTTTGTTGGATGAAGGACGTTATAACCAAACAGTATTTACAGGAAACCAGCAAATTTTTTCTCCGACTTTTCCTGAGTTAAAACTGACAGCGCAGCAAGTATTAACGGCTTAGAAATTTTTTATCGAATTAGCTTAATGAAAAGACCTCTCCCTGGTTTTACTACGCAAAACCGTCCCTCTCCGACTCGGAGAGGGACAGACTTGAACTTTAGTTCAAGGCAGGGAGAGGTTCGTCTAACTCACACAAAATTATCCTAAACCAAATAATTTTGCGATCGCAGGCAATAATTTATTACCCGCTTCAACTAGAGAAGCAACAGCAGGTAAGCCTGTAAATATCCCTTTCAACATAGTGATTGCTGTTTTTGCAGTTTTCTGCTTGGTAGATTCTTGGGGATTTTTCCCCGCTTCAGCTAAAGCTTTTACCTGTTCTAGTGCTTCGGTTTTCTCTTCTTCTGGTAAATATGTGGATTGGATGATTGCATCTTGCAACCGCGACAATAATTCTTTAATTCCTGGTTTCTCGGCATCGGTTGCATCAGGTAACTGATTGAGGGCAATACTCACGTTACCGCTAATGGTTCCTAGATTAGCAATAGAATTATTGCCAGCGATACCGCTAACATTACTGCTGCCTTCAATATTGATGCCACTGATATCTGACATGATGGTATTTCCTTGTGTATTAATTTTTGGCTGCTTGAGAGCAGTATCTACCATATTTTATAAACTAATAATGCGCTTATCTTTTTCTACAAGCAATAATTGCTGATTCTGCGATGAATGGCACTAAGAAAAGTTTATGAAATACTTTCTTTAAAACGAGCAAGCACATACGTTAATTACTACTGTGACATTACGAGTACAAATTCTCTCTTGACAAATGAGCGTCAGAGTTTGGGGCTACCTTTTAAAGAACTATTGCCAGAATCTGCAATAAGACTTGCAATCTCTGAGCTAAAGATTAAATACAAAAAGCGATTATTTGATCCATTAATAACGTTGTGGGCATTTTTATCCCAAGTGCTGGACACTGACAAAAGTTGCCATAATGCCGTGGCTACTATCATTAACGACTATATCAAACTGACTGATGGTGAAGAATAATCCCTTGATTCCCGAATCGGGAATGGAATTTTCATAGGTAGGACTTACGCAAACTCTACGATTCTTGGCCTTCTTGGCGTCTTGGCGGTTCGAGAAATTAAGCTTTTTAGCGCTTTTTGCGTAAGTCCTAATAGGTTTTACAAACCCTCCGAAACCTCATAAGCTACTACTGGTAAGAGGTTGAGGGAGGTTTGTTTATTTTGGTGAAGGCTGATTATTACCAGCATTCGCGCTTTGTATAGACTAGTAGAGATAGTCAGCAAGGATCGCAAAAATAACCTTTTTTAGAGAAGTCTTTTCAGCAGTGTAATACGCACTTAAGCCTTACAGTGCGCGTATTTAACCCCAATGTTGTTTAAAACCCATTTCCCGACATATCACCACAATCTAAAATCTCATGAAGCTAGATCCTACTCAGACATATACCTTTAGCAAATATTTTGAAAGCGGTTACTATTCTGAAGACTTAGCCCAAGCTTTCGGTTATTCATCGGAGTACAAAGTATTTCAATTACCACAATACTCTGGCGAATTGGATAGGTTGGTCGAATTGAGAGAAAGGATAGAAGAAGCACTACCTTATGTAGAGTTGACTACAGAGTTAGCTAGGAGAGAAGTAATAATTTCTAGAATTGTACTAGAGTTGATTCACTATACTAAAGCAAAACTGAGAATAGAATTTAGCCTGAGAGTGAATAATCAGCTTCAAGGAACCCTAGATTATTTAATTAGAACTTCCCAACCATATCAACTATTAGTCATAGAAGCAAAGCAAGCTGATTTAAGTAGAGGCTTTACTCAATTAGTAGCGGAAATGATTGCACTAGATTTATGGGAAGATTCACCAACTCTTACAGAACAGGCTGTATTAACAGGTTCGGTCAGTACGGGCAGCTTGTGGCAGTTTGCTTGTCTTGATAGAGTAAATAAACATTTTACTCTAGGGATTAATAGCTACAGAGTTGTCGAAGATATTGAGGAGTTGATGAGAATATTAGTAAAGTTATTGAAAGATTGAAAATCGAAAACCGGCTCCGGCGAAGGCTCCTAAACCAGCTATTATTTCTTGGCGAATCGTGATGAAGAAAAAGACAATCAATGTGATTAGAGCAACCCAGCCCCCAATTCGATCCTCACTAGATGAGCTAAATATCAGCGACACCAAGTAACCATTGACAGCCCAGAAAAATCCTGACAGCCCCGACAATAAGAATGAGATAATAACTAAACCAATTGCCCAACGTCGTTGCAGTCCAGCTTTGGCGTGGCTGAAGTTTGCCCTTGTCAGGTTAGCGTTGGTGAAGTTTGCCCCTCGGATGTCGGCATAGCTAAAGTTCGCACCCGCAAGGTCTTGTCTACCTTTGAAGTTGCGTCCTCGAAGATTTTGACCAAAGAAGTCTAAAGCTATGTTGCACTTTACAGAGGTGAGCAAATTTTACTACACGCTCACCCCTGTAAATTCAGAAATGGTTAGATATATTTGTTAGTTGAGCTTAAAAGGTGCAATTTCGAGGATAAAAGGCGCAACTTTGACGCTCAGAAGGTCATCGTTGAGCCTCAGAAGGTCAACGTCGAGGATAAAAGGTGCAACTTCGAGGATAAAAGGTGCAATTTCGAGGATAAAAGCCGCAACTTTGAGCCTCAGAAGGTCAACGTCGAGGTTTAGAAGGTCAACGTTGAAGATAAAAGGCGCAACTTCGAGGATAAAAGCCGCAACTTTGAGGCTCAGAAGGTCAACGTCGAGGTTTAGAAGGTCAACGTTGAGCCTCAGAAAGTCAATAATATAATAAAGAAGCAAACAAATCGATAATAAATAGTGATAAGTGTAGAAATAACTATGGAATCAAAGCAAGATGACGTTACTATTCTTCAGGAAGCTGAGAAGCGTTTACGGCGACTGTCTCCAGAAAGGCTGCGGGTAGTGAGTGATTTTCTAGCTGATCTAGAAGAAAGAGAAGAAAATGAGGCGACAACGGAAGTTTTGAATATCCCTGGTTTTGAGCAAGCTTTGCGTGAAGCTATGCAGGAAGCTGAGGCTGGGGAAGTAGTATCATTTGACAGTATTCGTCGTCATGTATGAACTGGTACTGACTCGCAAAGCACAGAAGTTTTATCAAGAAGTAGATGCATCACTAGCCCAACGACTCAACCGTTGCTTTGACCAACTGCGACAGAATGCTTATGAACACCCAAACATCAAGCGGCTCAAAGGTGATTTCGCGGGTCTTTTTCGCTATCGAGTTGGTGTCTAACGAGTTGTTTATAAGGTAGATGAAGAATAGCAACTAATTACTATTTTACTAATAGCCCATCGGAGTGATGTATATCGGTAAGTGTTTAGTGTATCTCAAGTATTAATGTAGAGATAGGCGCAGATGTCTTTTAGCGATCGCCTATCTCATCCTAGTCCAACTACTAGGCTACCCCGATCATTTGATGATATACCAAATACCGTTATTACTTTGACGTAAAATTTGGTATTTTTGCTCAACAAATTCTAGCAGTTTGGGAAAATTTTCTTTGATTATCGCCTGTGGTTCATAATCAATGAAAATATAAGGAGGCTTTGATGAATCTAACTGCTCTAAAAGTGTTAACCATTGCTCAGGCAGAAAATATTCAAGCGCCCAACCACGTAGGATTGTTGCTTGAGTCCGACCAGAAAAGTAGTAAATAGCTGGATCGCCAGCTACATAAATCTCACCACTAAGGCTTCCTGGTTGAGATATTAAATTAGCCTCTGAGTGAAGAGATGGATATTTTTTTCTAAACACAGTTTGATATTTTAATCGTGTATCTTCAGTTAAAGCAAAGTTATTATTAACCAGAGTTACACTCTTTTTTATAAGAGTGGATGACAAAGGTAAGAACAATAAAAATATGAGCAGAATTGTTGGGATTGGGGAACTTAATTCTTTTAAATAGTCCCATAATCCATCTAATCCTTTTGTTGCTAAAATACCTATGGGTACAAACAATAGTAAAAAATGGTATTCCCACAATGCTTTGTATTGTAGAGCAATCACACTTAAACCAAAAATGCACCAAGCAACAAGTAACCAAGTTAATATATTCTTAGATTTACGCCATGAAACATCTATTGCCACAATAGCCATTAAAGCTAAAGGATAAAAATTCTGTAAGAACCATTTGATTCCCGAAACCACATCCTTTTGATTTAATGCAGAATTAGCAATAATAAGAGGCGGATATATAAAAAATGTCTGATACACTATTGAAAAACTATTAAACCACGCAAAGTAGCTGGCAACCACTAAAAGAGGAAATATAATCCCTATAAATATTGGCAAACAAATTTCAAGAAATATTTTTTGAATGCTTTGTCGTTTTATTAATACAGAATACATTAATATAGTTAGCCAAAATGAAAATAATATCAATAAAAATATTAATTTAAATAAGAGGACAATTCCCCCAATAAAACCTGAGAGTAAAAGTAAGATAAATCTTTGCTTTCCTTCGCTTTTAAAAGATTGAAAAGTTAGCCAAAGACAAAGGAATAAAGGAAAACCAACCAGTGCTTCCACTTGAGTAAGATGCCATGCCCCTGAAACAACATAGTAAACACCAACAGTTAATAAAGGTACTAGGCTTGCAATTATCTGATGCCGAAAATAGCTTTTTAGAGTCAGCAGCAATATTATCGAAAAAAATACCATGTAAATAAGTTCAAAAGCATGGATGCCAATCTCATTAAAACCAAACAAAGTTCCTGCCAAAAAATAAAAGCAGAAAATTCCTGGTTGCTTTACATCCCAAAAATCACGATAGAGTACCTTTCCTTGCTGCATCTCTAAAGCACCTAGCCTAAAAAATGCTTGATCTCCGTCAAATGGAAAAGGTAAATGTATAAGACCAATTATGACAATAACAATTATAACTAGAAAGTCAATTCTATTTAATTTAGTAGTACTAATCATGACACTTTTAATTTAAATATAAGTGACTATCCCGCATTAGTGAATCTCCTAGCGAGATAACAGTAAGTATGGAGCTTCTTTGTCACCAATAATGTTTAGATAATGTTTATAAACTGTAAAGAAACTGTAATCGTGAATGGCTATAAGCCTCTTATTACTTAACTTTAATCTTAACTATGCTATGTTTTGCTACACTTTTTATAGCTTGCAAATGTTTGCAGTGTAAGCAAAACTGCATATTTATATCTTGTTTTAATAAGCAGGTAGGCACGAAAAAACTAAACTATGTAAAGAGAAATAAATCGAATGCATTACTAACGGAAGGTCTAAACCGTTGCCTTGATCAACTGCAAGTATCTCTCAAGTATTAATGTAGATATAGATACAGCACAATAATTTGCATTAAAGGAAATACTGATGGAGCGTTCAAAATTAGTTGCCATTATTACAGGTGCGATTTCGGTCATTTTAGCGATCGCCTACCTCATCTTAGTCCAACTGTTGGACTACCGGGACATGAAACCCGCCCCCATCAGCCAATTTGACCAAACGCCTGCGATTATTTCTGTTTTTTGGCAGGTTGACAAAATTACCGAAGTGTAATCCATATTTAGCTGAATTGTAGAGACGCAAAGGACTTGCGTCTTTTATCATTTATGTCAATAAGTAAAAACTCATGATGAATAGATAAAAAACAATAGCTATTATTGATTACTCAAATAATTGTTTATATAAGATTTATTTAGAGGATTTATCTCAAATTTATTTAGATAAAGTAATACCATTTTGTCAAATATAACGGTAAGCTGTTTTTAAGAAAATTAAATAAAGATAAATTTGTCTGATCTGCGAGGCCGAATAGCCCATCGTAGACATGGCTAAGTAAACGGGGATCAACGCGAGTTGACTCAAAACCCCAAATTTTTAATGAAAAGATAGAGGTAAGTAAATGGCTCAGTTTCTACTAGAGACTGTTTGGCTAGTTCCGTGCTATGCCTTAATAGGTGGCTTGTTAGCCGTCCCTTGGTCGCCAGGGATCATTCGGAAAACAGGGCCAAGACCGGCGGGTTATGTAAATTTGGTAATGACATTTTTGGCGTTTCTACATAGTGCGATCGCCTTACAAGCAACTTGGAATCATCCGGCCAAAGAAGTATTTATTCCTTGGTTATCTACAGCTGGTTTAGACTTGACCATTGCTTTAGAAATATCCTCGGTGAGTGTCGGCGCTTTAGTTGTGATTACTGGCATGAATTTGCTGGCGCAGATTTATGCCATCGGTTACATGGAGATGGATTGGGGTTGGGGACGCTTCTATTCCTTATTAGGATTGTTTGAAGCGGGACTATGTGCCCTTGTTTTATGTAATAACTTGTTCTTCAGCTATGTAATTTTGGAAGTCCTGACGCTGGGAACCTACTTACTAGTCGGCTTATGGTTTAGCCAGCCGTTAGTAGTCTCAGGTGCGAGAGATGCTTTCTTAACTAAACGGGTGGGAGACTTATTCTTACTCATGGGCGTGTTGGCACTATGGCCCCTAGCCGGAACTTGGAGTTATCCAGAACTAGCCAAGTGGGCGGCTACTGCTAACGTCAACCCGACAACAATGACACTGGTAGGTTTAGCCTTAATTGCCGGGCCGATGGGTAAATGTGCCCAGTTCCCCCTGCATCTGTGGTTAGATGAAGCAATGGAAGGCCCTGTTCCGAGTACGATTTTGCGGAATTCGGTAGTAGTAGCTAGTGGTGCATGGGTGTTGATTAAATTGGAACCTGTGTTAACCATCTCGCCTATAGTTTCCTCGGCTATGGTGACCATTGGGGTAGTGACAGCGTTGGGTGCTTCTTTAATAGCGATCGCTCAAATTGATCTTAAGCGCTGTCAATCCTATTCTGTCAGTGCCTACATGGGTTTAGTATTCATCGCCGTGGGAGTGCAACAATACGAAACGGCGCTATTGTTAGTACTCACTCATGCCATATCCGCAGCATTGTTGGTAATGAGTACTGGCGGAATTATCTGGAATAGCATTACCCAAGACGTAACCCAATTAGGCGGATTGTGGAAACGTCGCCCGATTTCAGCAATAGCCTTTATCGTCGGGACTTTGGGATTAATTGGTTTTCCACCCTTGGGTAGTTTTTGGGCGTTAGTGAAACTAGCAGATGGCTTGTGGGAAACGCAACCTTGGTTAGTGGGAGTAGTGATAGCGGTAAATGCTTTAACAGCCGTGAGTTTAACCAGAGAATTTGGTTTAATCTTTGGCGGTAAACCTAGACAAATGAGTCAGCGATCGCCTGAAGCACACTGGCCTATGGTTCTGCCAATGACGATTTTACTTGGTGTTAGTCTACATCTTCCTTTAGTGTTGCAAAGCTTATCACTTTTACCCGATTGGGCAACTCTCAATAAAGATGTCGCACTGCTTTTAATTTGGTCGAGTATTTTCGGTTGCAGTATAACTGGCGTGATTTATTTAGGCAATATACCTAAACCGATTCGTCTCCCTTGGCAAGGTTTACAAGACTTAATTGCATACGACTTTTACACCCCCAAACTCTATAAAATGACCATAATTTTTGGAGTTGCCAAAATTTCCCAACTTGCCGATATGATTGACCGCTTTGTAGTCGATGGCATCGTCAATTTCGTTGGTTTATTTTCGCTATTAGGTGGCGAAGGTCTAAAATACAGCACCTCTGGACAAACCCAGTTTTATGCCTTAACCGTTCTTTTAGGAGTAGGTGTTTTAGGAATGTGGGTAACTTGGCAATTTTGGGGAATACAGTTTTTAAATTTGATTTTCCAAATTTCCACACTTGGGTAGCAGTAACTATAATATTTTGAGAAGAATTCAATGAGTAGAAAATATCCCCAAATCAACCTTTCCAGAAGAAGTTTATTCAAGTTTGGTGCAGGTGCGATCGGTACAGGTGTATTGACAGCCGGACTTAGCTCAAACTTACTTGCAGCCGAAAAAAAAGCCCCAGCAGAAGATAATATTACCCCTGACAAGGCATTGCAAGAATTATTAGAGGGTAATGATAGATTTGTCAAAGCAAAACGTCGCAATCCCCACCAAACCCGTTCGCGCCTAGTCGAAGTAGCTAAAGGTCAAAAGCCCTTTGCTTCGATTCTAGGTTGTGCAGATTCACGAGTGCCTTCAGAGATTGTCTTCGATCAAGGGCTTGGAGATTTATTTGTCTGCCGTGTAGCTGGTAATATTGCGACACCAGAAGAAATTGGTAGCCTAGAATTTGGCAGCTTAATATTAGGCTCCAAAGTCATCATGGTAGTGGGACATGAAAGATGTGGTGCAGTGGATGCTGCAATCAAAGGCGCTCCGGTACCAGGACAAATTGGAAGTTTGCTTGAGGCAATTAAACCGAGTGTAGAAAGTTCAAAAGGAAAAGAAGGAGATAAGTTAGAAAATGCTTGTAAAGCAAATGTCTTAGCACAAATTGAAAAATTGAAATCGTCATCAGTTTTATCTGAATTAATCAAGTCAGAAAAGCTGAAAATAGTCGGTGGTTATTACGATTTAGATACTGGCAGAATCAGTTTAGTTAGTTAGATTTTTTAAATCTCGTTTCTAGGTTTCACCTGGAAATGTACTTTGTTGCTATGCTACCGCGAATTCAGAGACATTTATAACAATTACCAATTTTCTAAAATCCCCAATTGCCATGTTAAGCGTTTTGATTTGGCTCCCAATTTTCGCTGCTATTGTTATAGCAATATTACCTGCAAGTTTCCCTAAACATCGTATTCGTTTAACAGCATTAATTTTTTCTGGGATAGTTCTTTTCTGGAACTTTTTTATCCTGCTAAAATTTGATATTAGTAATCCAGGGTTGCAATTTAAAGAGTATTTACCCTGGAACGAAACCCTTGGCTTGAGCTATCAAATAGGTGTTGATGGGCTTTCTATATTAATGTTAGTGTTAAATAGCCTGCTCACCTGGATTTCTATTTACAGCAGCAGTAAAGAAACTGAACGCCCCCGGATGTTCTACTCCCTGATTTTATTAGTGAGTGGAGGAGTTGCAGGCGCTTTCCTCGCTGAAAATTTGCTGTTATTCTTCCTATTCTACGAACTAGAATTAATCCCTTTCTACTTGCTAATTTCCATTTGGGGAGGGGAAAAACGGGCTTATGCTGGAATTAAATTCCTGATTTATACTGCTGTTTCAGGAGCATTTATTCTGGCAACATTCTTGGGTATGGTGTGGCTGAGTGGTTCTACCAATTTTGCTTTTGATGCAGTCTCTACAGAAAATCTCTCAACAGCAAAACAAATCCTTTTACTAGCAGGGATAGTACTAGGTTTTGGTATTAAAATCCCCTTAGTTCCCTTCCATACTTGGCTACCGGATGCTTATGTTGAAGCTTCAGCACCAATTGCCATTCTTCTCGGTGGCGTGTTAGCAAAGCTGGGAACTTATGGACTGTTGCGATTTGGGTTGGGTATGTTTCCCCATGCTTGGAGTATCATTGCACCGACTTTGGCAATTTGGGGAGCAGTCAGCGCTATTTATGGAGCAGTAATTGCGATCGCTCAAAAAGATATCAAGCGCATGGTAGCATATAGTTCCGTCGGTCACATGGGCTATATCTTGCTAGCTGGTGCTGCTAGTACTCCCTTGGCACTTGTGGGTGCAGTCGCTCAAATGTTTAGCCACGGTATCATCTTAGCGATTCTCTTCCACTTGGTGGGAGTTGTAGAAGCCAAAGTTGGCACCCGCGAGTTAGATAAACTCAATGGTTTGATGAGTCCTATACGCGGTTTACCCCTAATTAGTGCCTTACTAGTTTTAAGTGGGATGGCTAGTGCAGGTATTCCTGGTTTAACAGGATTCATCGCCGAATTTATCGTCTTTCAAGGTAGTTTCTCCATCTTTCCCATTCCGACAATTTTGTGTGTAGTAGCTAGTGGATTAACCGCAGTTTATTTTGTCATCCTCCTCAACCGCACTTGTTTTGGCAGACTCGATAACATCGCCTACTATCCTAAAGTTCTTTGGGCTGAGAAAATACCAGCTTTAATTTTGGCAGCTTTTATCATCTTTTTGGGAGTACAACCCACTTGGTTAGTGCGTTGGAGTGAATCGACAACTACAACAATGGTAGCTGCAATTCCCGCTTTAGAAAAAACCGTAATCTCTGAAGTCGCCCTGAAATAGGGTTACAGTTTCTTCCCCATTCCCCATTCCCCATTCCCCATTCCCCATTCCCATGACAGCAGTTAAAACAGCAATTAAATTACCTCCTTCCAAGCACGAATTTGCTGAAGTCATTCACCGCTTAGAAGCAGGTGGTGCAATGTTACCCGATACTCCAGAAAATTTGATGCAAATCATCGGTTTATATAAAGCTTATGCTGTGCCGATGGATTTTTACTGGCGCGACCTACTTTATATTGCCGAACGTGAATTTTTAAACCCGCTTCCCTTCTTTAAATACTTCTTACCCAAAGAGTATTTAGAACGGCATAATCATTACGCTGGCGATGATGCCGATTTGCGAATTTGGCGCGGCGAAGCTACTGCACATCCAGAACTTTTGGCATTTATTGAAAAAGGTGAAACTTTCAAAATGCCGAAGTTGTTGCATCACTTGTTCCACGATCGCATTAACATGGAATTTGCGGAAGCTTGTATGCGGGCGATGTTGTGGCACAGAGGGATGGGTGGACAATTTGACCCTTACCTGGATTCAGACGAATACAAAGCCAACGCTGACAGGGCAATTAAAGCTTACTTCCAAGGAAACCCGGTAATGCTGGGACTTTACAAGCTGTTCCCAGATATGTTTTTGGAACAGTGCCGCCAGATGTCGTATTACGCTAATCTGGGCTTATTCTGGGAAGTCATGGCCCCAGTGTTCTTTGAAATGTCCGATCGCTATGACGAAGGTAGCATTAGCAGCGTCCCAGAGGCGATGAGTTTCTTAGTTAATGGTATATTTGCGATCGCAGGTCGTCCCATTTACCATCATGTTTATATTCGTGGTGAATGCTACGAAATTATCCCCAAATCCAAGGGTTTTATGTGGCTATATGAAGCAGCATTACCTTATGTAGAAGCTGTTTTCTACCGCACTGCACCCTTCCGGGGGACAAAATCTTATAATGCTCAAGCGCGTCAAGTACCAGAAGACCAGAAAGACTTTCACTTTGGTATTCTTTACGCTGATGTATTTCCAGTGGGTACTGCTGGCATTCCTCCCACATTATTAATGCAAGATATGTTGCATTTTTTGCCCCCATATCTTGTTGATTACTACAGCCAACATTGCCGGGGCGAAGAAGATATGTTGATTCAGTTGGGAGTTAGTTTTCAACGGTCAATGTACTGTGTAACTTCTGCGGTCATTCAAGCCTTGCGAACTGCACTTTTATATCCATTAGATGACCCAAATCCCAAGCATTTACAAGCCAATCGAGATTTCTTTGAGATGCAGCTAAATCGCTTTACTCGATCCGATTACAATATTCGTGATGCTGCGCGTTTAGGGAGTATTCAAAAGCAAGATTATAGATAAGAGATCCCCCCAAGCCCCCTTAAAAAAGGGGGCTTTTTTTACTAATAGTGGATTTACGGTTTCTCTTTATAATATCCGTAGGCTAAATTAAAAGTATTTATTCAGAAAAATACTTTCTAGTGGTTTAGTTGCGATCGCCTTATCTCTGGCGACTGGTTGGCTTAACTGCAAGTCTTCTGTTTAGATGCTACGTTGGCATAGGAAATGGTGGTTGGTAATTTCAAAGCCGTTACTGAGGAGCGCTTCGCGTACCCTATCGCTTAACAAGGCAGCAAGTTCTGCTTCACCTGCTAGTGTTCCATTTAAAGGATCACCATGAATAGCGTTGGCGTAGCCCGTCGTAGGCATCGCTGGATGAGAGTAAATCTCTACCAAGTCTGCTTGGATTTGGGGTATCAACCCAAGTAAGTATTCCTCTGTAATACCACCAGTTTGCAATAAACCGTAAACTCTTTGGGTAAATTTAATCCCTTCAGACTCTAGTATTCTCTCACCATAGCGGCGTAGTCTGCCAAATACTCCTGACCAAACTAGTTTTGTCAGTAAATTACTGCGATTAACTCTGAGGGTCAACCCCAGTTCTTCACTGGGCAGCCGAATTACTTTAATATCAAATTCTGCTGCTAGATCAACTAAAATACGCAAAACTATTGGATGGATATGCAAATGCAAATGTCCATCTACATGAGAAAGAGGCAAACCAGTAGAACGGAATTTTTCTAACTGGGCGCGAATTTCTTGTCGTAGTTCTTGATGGGTTTCCTTGACAAATTGATACCGCAACCCAGCCAGGAACGGACTGTTAGAAAAGTTACCTTCTTTGTCAACTAAATGAGGAATTTGGTCTGGCGGTAGCACAGAACGTCCACATATTAAGACGAGATGTAACCCAACAGCCAGATTTGGGTAAGAATTTGCCAAGGCGACAGCCTCGTTTGCAGCATCAGCGCTCACCATCAAGCTGGTGCTAGTTAGCACTCCTTGTTTGTGTGCTTTGATAATTGCTTGATTAACTCCTTCAGAAAAACCAAAGTCATCACCATTAATGATGGCGAATCGCTGTGCTAGCATAAGTTTCTATTTTTAAGGTTCTGATAATTGAGCTATTGAATGAGATTGACGCCGAGGTATGAGTCTGAGAGTAACTAAGGCAATTTTGGCCAGGTTCGGCATAAGCTGCGGTTGGAGTAATTCTTTATGAAATACCCCAAGCCGTCGGCTGTTTTCTTTCAAGCAAGTAGATAACAATAACTCTGGAGTTAAATTATCTATAAAGTTGCTAGCGCCGGTGGCTGTGAAACCCTCTTGTTGTTCCTCGTTAGAACCACTAAAGGCTTGAATCTTATCTTGTAAGGCTCTGCTGTAATGAATAAGAGCATTAATTGCCCGTAACCAATTACTTTTGCCTTCTTGAATTTGCAGGTAAGTAACCCAATTAATGAAGAACATGATGTGACGGGCTTCTTCATCTAGAACCGTATCGAAGATATCAAATAATGCTTCTGGGATGTAGTTAACATGACGGCGAGCGAGTCCAAATAGACCAAAGGCTAAAAAAGAGTCAAGACATTCACCAAAACCAAAGTCAAGGAAGGCCGTTTTAATATTACTAGGAAGTACAGGTGCAGGAGGTGGAGAAATTTGAATATCGTAGTGATCGATCAAAAATTTAATTAGTCTCCCGTGGCGAACTTCTTCCATACCTTGTAGAGCGATCGCGTCTTTTAATAAAGGGTCGCTAATTGTGGCTGCAAAAGCGTTCACCATCACTCCTGCTTCTTGTTCTGTATTCAGTGCTTCTCTCCAAAAAGGAATATTACGCAAGCTTTCGAGAGCTACACTGTCTAGAGTCGGCCAAGAGAGGTGTTCTGGCTCGTACTCTAAGTGACTTTCAATAAAGCTACGGCAAAAAAGTTCTTTGTGTTCTTTGCTTCCTATTTTCATGGCTGAAGAAATTTTTTACTTTTTGAGCAGTATATAGGACATAATTAATTACATGATGTCATTGCGATCGCAATCACTGTAAATAAATATTTGTCTTCATTTACTTATTTGGCTGGGTTATCGTCAATTCATCCACAAAAATAACTATTAACAATTCAACATTCAAAATTCAAGACATTTGAGACGGAGATTTAACGAACTTTGGGGGTTTAAGTCCCCAGCAAGATAGGCAGCACGTTTTGTGTCGGGGTCTAAATCCCCGTCACAAAACGTAATTGCGTTAGCGGAGCGGGGCGTTAGCCCATTGCGAATTGCGAATTGGTTTAAACCCCGGCTGCAAGCAAGTTGCAGTCGAGGATGCTATATGTAATGCTTAGGGTCTGAAACCCTTGAATTACAATCATTAACTAACAACTACTGATGCTGCTTTTGCAGTTGCTTGAGTGCGACGATCTTTCAAGTAAGAGAAAAATTCCCGCCCTTCACGTAGGCGACGAACTAACATTTGCGGATCGGTGAGCATTTCAGTAACAATTGGGATAATCGCTTTGGGACGGAAGTAAAACTTCCGATACATCTTCTCAACAGCGTCTTCAATCTCAGCACTAGAAAGATTTGGATATTGCAGTGTGGACATTTGAATTCCAGAACTAGCAACTAAGGAATTGTTACTAAACCAATTATTTTCTTCTGCTTGACGATAAAGTTCTGTTCCGGGATAGGGGGCTGCGATGGAAACTTGAATTGTATGAGGACTAACGTCGCAAGCAAAACGGACTGTTTCTTCGATTGTTTGTTGAGTTTCGTCGGGTAAACCAATGATAAATGTACCGTGTACGGTAATGCCGAGTTTATGACAATTTTCCATAAACTTCCGCGCTACTTCCAGTTTGATTCCTTTCTTAATCCCATCCAAAATTTGCTGATTGCCAGATTCAAATCCCACTAAGAGTAGGCGTAAGCCATTATCGCGTAGTTTTTTCAGGGTGTCATAGTCGAGATTAGCACGGGCGTTGCAACTCCAAGTCAATTTGAGTCGGCGCATGTGTTCGCTAATTGCGATCGCTCGATGTTTGTCAATGGTAAAGGTGTCGTCATCAAACATATATTCTCGCACCTTATCGCCAAAGAGCGCTTTAGCTTCTTCCATTTCGCGCCCGACGGCTTCCGGGCTTTTAGTGCGGTATAAGTGTCCACCAATTGTTTGTGGCCAAAGGCAGAAGGTACATTTTGCCGGACAGCCTCTCCCAGTGTAAAAGGAAATGTATGGATGCAGTAAGTAGCCAATAAAGTATTTAGTAATATCCAAATCCCGATGATAAATCGGCAATACACTGGGCAGAGAATCCCAATCGTGAATTAAGGGGCGATCTTCATTATGATGTATATTACCCTGGCGATCGCGGTAGCTTAGACCTGTAATTTCATTCCAAGATTTACCTTCTGCTAGTTCTTTGCAGGTATAGTCGAATTCGTGGCGACACACAAAGTCAATGATTGGGTTTTCAGTCAGCGTCTGCTCTGGTAACACTGCTACATGCGCTCCAATGAAGCCAATCTTGATATTCGGGTTTTGAGCCTTGATTGTCTCGGCGCACTTCACATCATTAGGTAGCGAAGGCGTGCTAGTGTGCATGATAATTAGCTCGTAATCTTGAGCAATTTCGATTACATCTTCTACTGTTTGATCGTGTGGTGGTGCATCAATTAGCTTGCTACCAGGCACAAGGGCTGCCGGTTGCGCTAGCCATGTCGGATACCAAAAGGAAGTAATTTCGCGCTTGGCTTGGTATCGTGAACCCGCTCCACCATCAAATCCATCGAAGGAAGGAGGACTGAGAAACAAAGTTTTTTTCACAAGTATATTTCCTCAATATATAATTCTACGCACAGTCTACGAGATACTGTGCAAATACGTTTTCAGTGTAATTATAATTAGCTTACCGTCATATTTCAGAAGTTTTGAACTGTGAGGATGGAAAATTCACCCTAGAAACGCAACCTCAATTGATCTGCAATAACTATCTTAAAAATGGGGCATGGGGCATAGGCATCTATCATGAATTTGATTTACTTTCTTTTGCGTTCTTCTTGGGGGATGGTAGCGATCGCGATCGCTACGGGATTTTTGAGTGGCGGTAGTAGTGCGGGTTTGATTGCCTTAATTAGCCATGCTGCAAGTAGCAGTGGTGCTTCTCGTCTCACATCCATAATTTGGGGTTTTGTGGGGCTGGCGATAGTTGTATTAATTACCAGTATCATTTCTCAAGTGATGCTGATTCACCTGTCTCAGAATGCGGTTTTGCAATTACGGATGCGTTTGAGTCGGCAAATTATCAGTTCTGAGTTGACTCATTTAGAACGGTTAGGGAATCCTCGATTATTGGCAACTCTCACAGAAGATATTCAGGCGGTTGCTAATGCTGTTTATCAGATGCCTTTTATCTTTATTAATTTAGCCATCGTTCTGGGGTGCATAGCATATATAACCTGGCTCTCTTGGTTAGTACTGGTGCTAGTTTGTGGTATTTCAATAGTAGCGATCGCTAGTTGTCAATGGCTACTCAACAAAGGAGAGAAATTGCTGGCTCTAGCTCGTGAAGATGAAGATCAACTGTTTAAACATTTTCGCACTATTACCGAAGGAGTTAAGGAACTCAAACTAAACCACAGGCGGCGTGAAGATTTTTTAGAAGGAAAACTCCACCCAACTGCTAACAAGTTCCGCCATCATAATATTCAAGGTCTAACCCTATTTGCCACAACTTCTAGTTGGGGGCAACTCGTATTCTTTTTTGCCCTCGGTTTTGTCATGTTTGTGCTGCCTAATCTGCTTACTATCAATGCCGAAACTCTCTCTGGTTACATTTTGACCTTTACTTACTTGGTGTTACCAATGGATAACATCATCAGCAAACTTCCTCTATTAAGTCAAGCCAGTATTGCCTGGCAAAAAATTGAGTCATTGGGTTTATCTCTAGCTAGTCGATCTGAAATATCTACTGTTCCACTTGCAATTAAATCTGATTGGCACAGCTTAAAATTTAAAAATGTTACTCACATCTACTATACAGTTGAAGAAGACAATAGCTTTATTTTTGGGCCCATCGACCTGACACTATATCCTCAAGAATTAGTTTTCATTATCGGCGGTAATGGTAGCGGTAAATCTACATTAGTGAAACTAATTACCGGACTTTATATCCCTGAAAACGGCGAAATTTGGTTTGATGACAACTTAATTAGCGAAACGAATCGAGAATGGTATCGTCAGCATTTTTCTGTTGTATTTTCTGACTTTTATTTATTTGAAGAACTTCTCGGCTTAAAAAATTCTTATTTGGATGCTCAAGCCACAAAATACTTACGACAATTGCAACTAGACCATAAGGTAAAAGTTGAAAATGGTCAACTTTCTACCACTGCTCTTTCTCAAGGACAACGTAAACGATTAGCTTTACTCACAGCATACCTGGAAGATCGACCAATTTATCTATTTGATGAATGGGCAGCCGATCAAGATCCAGTATTCAAGGAAATATTTTATACTCAACTTCTACCAGAACTGCGATCGCGGGGTAAAACAGTACTGGTGATTAGCCACGATGATCGCTATTTTCATTTAGCAGATCGAATTATCAAACTTGACTATGGAAAAATAGAATACGACAAAACTTAATGTACTAGCAAAAACACACTTCATTATTCGGTGTCATTTCTGCTTTATATTTTTCTCCAAAAGCAATTAAACAAACTTTTATTTTTTCAATTTATGCTGTTTTTCTAAATGCACTTATTCTGCTAACGCGATAAAATCCTCATATAATCGCAGTCCTAAATTATTTGTGAAAATTATATCTCTTTTTTCTTCCTTTCCTTTGTGTCATTCTCTAACGGGACACTACGCGTTCGCGTAGCGTTCCGAAGGAAAGGCAGTTCGTTTTTTAATTTATATTTTTCATAACTCAAATAGGATTGTTAAATTTAATTCCAGTTAATCGCTTTAACTCATGCAAATATGATTTATATTTGTAGAAAATATTGATAGCAATTGATCCACGAGAAATTCACTGAATTTATTTATATTTCCTCAAAATTTATTTAAAAGGTAGGTCTAATAACCATGTTTGTATCTAACTTTTTAAGAATTTCTCATTCAATTATCATTGATTTTCTCGTAATTTTATGCATATTCTCTGTCTGCTTTTATCACTATGCAATTTATGCAGCAATAACCTTTTTTGGTCATCCCCAGCCAACGGATCGAGAGTTTCATCCACCTGTTAGTATCCTCAAACCTCTTTGTGGAGTTGATAGCGATGCTTATGAAAACCTAGCCTCATTTTGTCAGCAGGACTATCCAGAATATCAAATCATCTTTGCTGTGCGAAATTCTAAAGACCCTTGCATAGAGGTTGTAGAGAAAATCATCCATAATTATTCAGATTTGGATATTCTGCTGATAGTAAGCGATCGCGTCATCGGTACAAACCTCAAAGTTAGCAACTTGGCCAATGCCGCAGCCAAAGCTAAATACGAAATTTTAGTCCTTGCTGATAGTGATATCCGAGTTGGAACAGACTATTTACAAAGAGTTATCCAGCCGTTACAAGATGAAAGCGTTGGTGTCGTTACCTGTATGTATCGATCCTTAACTCAAGGATGGGTATCGACATTCGAGGCTATTGGTACTAGCACTGAGTTTCATGCTGGGGTTTTAGTCAGCAATATTCAAGAAAACGGTATAAAATATGCCTTTGGTTCCACTATTGCCATCCCTAAAAAAGTACTAGAAGCTATTGGTGGATTTGAAGCAATTGCTGATTATCTGGCAGATGATTTCCAACTTGGCTATCTACCTGTTCAAGCAGGTTACAAGGTTGTACTTTCCGACTATGTAGTTGAACATGTACAAAAAAGCAACAACTTAGTTGATGCTATCAAGCGCCAGATCCGTTGGGCGCGTGGTAAACGAATTTCTCGTCCTTGGGGTTATCTAGGACTAATTTTTACCTACGGTGTAGTCACCAGTTTGCTGCTGCTGATTGCCACCAATGGTTCAATACTAGGATGGGTAGGACTATGTATCTGTTGGGTAACAAGATTGGTGATGGCTTGGGTTGTTGGTACTATTAGTCTGAAAGATCCAATTGTCAAAAAGTTTCTGTGGCTCATTCCTGGGCGCGACTTGTTAAGCTTTGTTATTTGGTGTTTTGGCTTTATCGGAAACACTATAGAGTGGCGGGGGCAGCAACTAAAGCTTACTAAAGAGGGAAAGCTACTACTACAAGAAGACAGAAGTTCTCAATTATCAATTAAAGTTTTGATTAGTAAACTGTAGCGAAAGTGATGTTGTTCCCTGCCCCCTGCCCCCTGCGGTCTAAATGATAAGAATACCAATTTGAAAAAAGAATGCGACAAATAGACCATTTGTAGAGACGCGATTCATCGCGTCTTTACCCAAGGATGTGTTGCAATCATTAATTGAATTGGTAGAACTATAGGAAATTTCCGGGGTTTCAAGTTTTGTTAATGTATTGGAATCGTAATTATAAACTCGGCTCCTGCTCCTGGTGCTGAGATACACTGGAATTTTCCCCGGTGATTTTTGACGACTATCTGGTAGCAAACTGACAACCCCATGCCAGTCCCTTTACCCACTGGTTTAGTAGTAAAGAAGGGGTCAAATATATGATTGCGTACTTCATCGGTCATTCCCGAACCATTGTCAGCAATGCGAATTATGCACTCATCCTCTTGAACAAGGGTGCGAATGCGAATCTGGGCGGTAGGGAGTGTTTCTTCCCCCACTCCCTCTTCTAGAGCATCAATCGCATTAGTCAACAGATTCATAAACACCTGATTCATCTGTCCAGCATTACATAAGACCTGTGGCAGGTTGCCATATTCCTGAATAATTTGGATTTCGGGACGTTCTGCTTTAGCTTTCAGGCGACTTCGCAGCAGCAGCAAGGTGCTATTAATGCCTTCATGGATATCCACTGCCTTGATACCATTCTCATCTAGACGGGAGAAGTTACGTAAAGATAGGACAATCTGCCGAATGCGTTCAGCCCCGACTTTCATAGAATGTAGAACTTTGGGTAAATCTTGATAGAGAAAATCTAAATCGATATCTTCGATTTGGGTTTGAATTTCTGTTGATAGTGGAGAGTGATGTTCTTGAAAGATTTCTACCAAGTGCAGCAAATCTGTAACATATTCATCGGTATGCTTGATATTTCCATAGATAAAATTGATGGGATTATTAATTTCGTGAGCAATACCTGCTACTAACTGCCCCAAACTGGACATTTTTTCAGTTTGAATGAGTTGAGCCTGAGTTTGTTGAAGTTCCAGCAGAGCCGCTTCTAGCTGCTGTGCTTTTTCTTGGGCAGTTTGGGCAGTGAGGCGACTATGTGTGTAAAGTTTGGCTTGGTCAATAGCGATCGCTAGTTGAACTGTCACTGCTTGTAGCAATTCTACTTCAGTTTCTTGCCAAGGTCGAAAGCCACTACAGTAACCACAGATGAAAGCTCCAATTTCACCAGATTGAGTGTGTACAGGCAAGGACATAAAAGCCGTGAAACCGAAATCATTTAAAAACTGCTGTATTGTGCGCTCGTCATGAGTCAAAACATCATCTATGCGGATAATTTCTCTGTTTAAAGTTTTTGCTGCGATTATTTCAAATTCTATATGGATTGCTTCGGCTGTTAGCAGATTAGGGGAAGTAAAATGTTCTGCTTCATATACACATTCCCAATAAGGTAGATCAGTATTTTGGCGATACCAAAAGAAAGCGCAGTAATCAATCTGGAATAAGTTGCGGATTTCCTCTACTGCGGTTTTTAAAATGTAATTGAGTTCCAAAGAAGCTCGAATTTGACTGGCAAGATGGTTGAGCAATGCTTCCCGTTGAGCGATCGCTCTATATTTAGCCTCTGATTGTCGCAGGGCGGTTTCTGTACACTGGCGCTGTAGTTCTGCCGTAGCTCGCGCTGCAAAGATACTCAGAATAGCTTTGGCGCGTTCCTCCTGTAATATCGGTTTGGTATCTAGTACGCAAAGATGGCCTATGGGTATACCAAATGTATCGACAAGAGGCGTTCCTAAATAACTTTCTGCTTCTAGCATTACTAAATCCTTGGCTTGGGGAAAAAGTTGCTGTATATGACATGGGTAAGAACGCATACCTTCCTGTAACACAACTTCGCAAGGAGTATTAGCTAAGGCATACTCGGTAAAAGTTTCTGAAAGCTTACCACCTGCCCAGAATGATAAAACTCTAGCCCTATCGGAGTCTCCGGTGATTCGCTCTGCTAGTATGACGTAGCAGACTCCCAGAGCATTTGCCAAGTGACGCACCAAGACAGGAAAAAATTCTTCGCCCGTGACTGCTGCGGTTCCAGCTACCAGAGCTTGCAAAGCCTCTTCTGCTTGTTTTCGCTCAGTGATATCTTGATAAACGCCGCGATAACCAAGGTAATTGCCGGATTCATCAAAGAAAGGAACTCCATTGGTTTCTAAAACAAGCAATTGCCCGTTTTTATGAAGAGTTTTATTTTCAAAATTAATTAGAGGCTGTTTGGAGTTGCTGAGAACTTGAAAAATCTTTTGGACTCGGTTCGCCTCTGCTGGTGGCATCAAATCAAAAAGAGTTTTGCCTAAGACTTCCTTTGCCTCATACCCCAAAATGTCAGCAATTTTTTGGCTGACGTAAGTGTAAACGCCTTCTTGGTCTAACTCCCACACTCCATCATTGGTAGTTTCCACAAGATGACGAAAGCGGGCCTCACTTTCTCTGAGTGCAACTTCTGCTTGTTTGCGCTTGATGCCAATAGCAATTTCTTGGGCGGCAAATCCTAGGGCATTAAAAACAGATTCCGTAATTATTTGCCGAGAAAACATCGCTATTACGCCTACAGTCTCACCTTCAATAATTAGAGGATAGCCAGCAAAAGCAACCATACCCTCACGCTTCGCCCACTCTTGATTGCTGACGCGGGGATCTGTTAGTACAGAGTTGGTTAAATGAGGTTTACTTTCTTGGGCAATTAAACCAATTTTGAATTGACCAACTGGCACCCGTCTATGAGGGCCGTCAATATGGGTGTACATTCCAGAACTGGCTTGTAATTCTAGGACATTTTCTTGTTTGTTCAGTATCCAGATGCGAGCAAAAGCTGCATTTATATGTTCGACTAATGCTTCGGTGCAGCGATGCATCATAGACTCTAACGTTTGACTTTGGGCAAGAGCGGCGTCTACATCGGCGCGAAAATTGGCTAATTGCGATCGCTCTGCTAGTGCCTCTTGGGCGTGTTTGCGATCGCTAGTATCATGGCAAATACCAACAAAATACAAAAAATTTCCATTAGCATCTTTTATTGCTGATGAGTTACTTGTATGCCATTGCCAAGTTCCATTTTTATGTTTTACCCGATATTCAATTGGCTCTTGCTTTTCGCCTGTTGTCAAAACTCTTTGAAAATAATCTGCACACATTGGTAAATCATCAGGATGCACAAAAGGAGCAAATGAATTTCCTTCAAGCTCCGCAATCTCATGCCCTAAAATCTCAGTCCAGTTAGGAGAAACATAAGAAAATATTCCCTCAAGTGTCAACGCAAAAATAATGTTATTACTATTTTCTACAATCCTTTGAAAGTTAATATAATTATTTGCAAATGCTAGTTGCTTGCTTTGAGATAGGAGAATGATTATTTGTTGTTCTGCTAATGGTAGTAATTTAGCTTCAAAATTGCTATTTTCTTCTAATACAAAATACTCAAATTTTACCGAAGACTTGCTTTTTTGTACTTGGAGAATGGCTTCTTGATAACGATTAATTATATTATCCGGTAAATATTCTAAGAAATTTTTACCTATAACTACTTCTGTTAATTTATTTATTATTTGGAAATTTTGAATTTGATAATCAAGAATATTAGCATCAGCATCAATCCGAAAATACAAATCAGTATTTGATTGCAGAATTGCTTGATTTTCTAAAATTTTCTGGCAAAGATGTGTTTCAGCTTCTTGGCGTTTTGCAATTTCATTATTTAATTTACTCAGTACTTTCTTAAATTCTGCTGCTTGTTCCTCAAATGCGATTGCTAGGGATTGATTTGCTATATTTAAAGTTTCTTCGGATATTTCTCTTAAAGTAGGAATACAGTTCAGTATTTGATGGCTAACTATTATATCTTCAAGTTCAGCTTGTTTGCATTTATTTGAACTATCTATAAATGCATCAATTGCCTGCTCATCTTTTATAGTTTCTTCTATTTGATTAATAGCATTTTGCGACTTTTCATTAACCATGTTTACCTGCCTGTTTTAAAACATTTATTTAATGAGAAACAACCTTTTTTGCTCAGAAGCTTGTTAATATTAAGTTATTAAAATAAAACTTAACAGAGAGATTAAAAAATTATAGTTTAGTTGATTAAAATAATATTTTTTATAAATTTATTAGTTGGTCGATATAGATATTTTAAAATTCACGATAAATAAATAATATAAAACAAGTTAATTATAGCTTAAGTTGTTTTTGTATGATTTTTATAATGATATTATTTGATTTAAAGTTTTAAAAGAATAGTAAAATTACCGAAATTAATCATATAGCGTTTTCAAGCACCTGAGATATTCAATATATTCAGTGTAAAAAACATGTTTATTGGTATATATTTTAACTAGTTAATTAAATAAAAGCATGGTAACTGAAAGAACATTTGTACTGCTATGTAAGTCATCCTAAAAGCCGCACTCATAATCCCAATGCACCCTTGAGGTGTAGTCTCAGTCAAATTCAGCGTTAGGATCTAAAATAGCTTTATGATTTTTATGAGACGCATATTTGAAGTTATTTAGGTCTACTACCAAAAGATTCTCAAGTTTATTCTGGAACATAGTAAATGGTGAATCACCTTTAGGTGATTCGTGCAATGCTGGTATTGAAAGTTGTTTCAGAGTCAAAGAAAGTGCAGGGAGATGAAAAAGTATGGCTGAACATGTATTTCATGACCAACTGAGTTTAGAGGAACAAACTGAAAAACTCGGAAAGCAAGCACTAAGCTTAGGTTTGATTCCCAGCTTTGTGGTACATTACTTTCCCGATACCTGGGTATTTTATATACCTAATGAAAGTCAATCAGAAGCGCTGACACCAGAAGAGGCATACTTTCGTTTAAAACAACTAGTTGAACAGTAGATATTTTGATGACAAGTTTTGAACATAAGACTAGGCACTGCAATTATCAAGTAACAGTAGTTATGGCGAAACCTGCAATTTTAACCGTCGATGATGATCCAGAAGTGTTACAAGCGGTGTCAAGAGACTTGCGGCATCAGTATGGCGATCGCTTCCGCATTGTCCGGGCAGATTCCGGTATTTCCGCTCTGGACGTGGTGCAGCAACTAAAATTGCACAATGAAGCAGTTGCTCTATTTTTGGTTGATCAAAGAATGCCCCAAATGGGAGGTGTAGAGTTCCTTGAACAGGCGAAAGGTATCTTTCCTGATGCGAAACGTGCTTTGCTAACAGCTTATGCAGATACGGATGCAGCCATTAAATCAATTAATAGTGCCAAACTTGATTACTACTTACTTAAGCCCTGGAATCCCCCAGAAGAGCGACTATATCCGGTTTTGGATGATTTGCTAGATGACTGGCTGGCTGGATTTCGCCCACCCTTTGAAGGTATTCGAGTCATTGGTAATCGCTGGTCACCTTTTTCCCATCAGGTGAAAGACTTCCTAGCGCGTAACCAGATTCCATACAACTGGTTAGATATTGAACTAGAGCCAGAAGCAGCAAAATTAGTAGAATACGCACAAGCTGATGGCAGACAACAATTGCCCCTGGTACTGTTTCCCGATGGTTCCCGATTAATCCAACCATCTAATTTAGAGATTGCTGCCAAAATTGGATTGCAAACCCAGGCAGAGCGACCCTTCTATGATTTGGCGATCGTGGGTGGTGGGCCTGCCGGACTAGCCGCCGCCGTCTATGGCGCTTCGGAGGGATTGAGTACAGTCTTAATTGAGCGTGAGGCTCCGGGCGGACAAGCAGGCACGAGTTCACGCATTGAGAATTATTTAGGGTTTCCTGTTGGCTTGAGCGGCAGCGATTTGGCCAGGCGGGGAGTCACCCAGGCGCGGCGATTTGGGGTAGAAATTCTCACTCCTCAAGTAGTCACCGGAGTTAAGCTGCAAGATCCTTATCGGGTTCTGCAATTAGCGGACGGCAGCGAGATTAGTTGCCATGCACTTTTAGTTGCAACGGGTGTTTCCTACCGTTGGCTAAATGTCCCAGGAGCCAAGAAGCTTACAGGGGCAGGAATTTATTACGGTGCTGCCATGACTGAAGCGATCACCTGTACCAATGAAGAGGTTTACTTGGTAGGTGGGGCTAATTCTGCCGGACAGGCAGCAATGCACTTTTCTAAGTATGCCAGCAAAGTAATCATGCTGGTACGGGGAGAATCACTATCATCGAGTATGTCGCAATATTTGATTGACCAAATTGCAGCTACTGCAAATATCAAAGTTTGCACGGGTTGCAATGTTGTGGAAGTGAAGGGAGATGAACATCTAGAAGAAATAGTGATTGCCCATGCCAAAACTGGACAAACTGAAACAGTGCCAGCGCGATCGCTTTTTATCTTCATCGGTGCTAGTCCCAAAACTGATTGGCTTGATGGGGTTATTCGGCGCGATACTCAGGGGTTTATCATCACAGGCCCCGACTTGATGCATAATGGCAAATCTCCTCCAGGTTGGCCTTTGGAACGTTCTCCTTTCTTACTAGAATCTAACGTTCCTGGAATTTTTGCAGCCGGAGATGTGCGCTTTGGGTCAATTAAGCGGGTGGCATCCGGTGTGGGTGAGGGTTCGATTGCTATTCAATTCGTTCACCGCTATCTGAGCAATGTTTAGCTAAAAGGAGGTTAATTGATGTTGTGTGTTGAGGAATTAATCAACTTAGACCCGTTTCAACAGCTTTCTAAAGAACAATTAGAGTGGGTTTGCGATCGCGCTCAAACAGTTGAACTCCCTGCTTCAGAAGTGTTGGCGCATGAGGGAGACCCTGGACGCGGTTTATTTATCTTAGTCAAAGGTAAAATGAATCTTACCCGCCGCAGTCAAGGAGTTGAAATTCCCATCGGGCAACATGAAGCCCCATCATTTTTTGGGGAAATTCCAGTCCTCACAGATGAACCTGTACCTGTGACAATCCGGGCATTGACAGATTGCAACCTTTATGAGATTAAGGCAGAAGATTTTCGTAAACTGTTGCATGAATGTCGTGATTTTGAGCGGATGGTCTTTCGCATTATGGAACGTCGTATGCGGGGGCTAGAGTCCTTTATTCGTGGGCGCGAAAAGATGGCAGCTTTAGGGACACTTACCGCCGGTTTGGCTCATGAACTTAACAACCCAGCTTCAGCACTGGTTCGGACTTTAGGGGAAATGCCAGCCGCTATCCTAGAGCTACAACGAATGAATTTAGTTTATGGGCAACGCAATGTTGAAGAAGCGCATACTCAAAACTGGTTGAGAGTCCGGGATCAGGGCTATGATGCGATTTTAAATAATCGTCTAGATCCGGTGACATTAAGCGATCGCGAAACGGTGTTGCTGGAATGGTTAGAAGATTATGGCGTGAAGCAAGCATGGAAATTAGCCGAACCTTTAGCAGAAGGTGGTGTTGAGGTCGAAACCTTAGATAAGATGATGGAACGTTGGCGCAACGACGAGACTGAATTGCGAGAAATGGGATTGCACTGGCTATCGCTCTCATTTGAAGTCATGTCAATGATTAAACATGGTTTGCGAGGAGCCGAGAGGATTTCTGAACTTGTGCAAGCGATGAAGTCATATTCTTACCTCGATCAAGGCGTTCAGCAAGAAGTGAACGTGCATCAAGGTTTAGAAGATACATTGCGATTGTTTGTTCATAAACTCAAATGCGGCATCCAAGTGCAACGCAATTACGACCAACATCTTCCTAAAATCCTTGCTTATGGTAGCGAACTCAATCAGGTGTGGACGAACTTAATTGACAACGCCATTGATGCAATGGATGGTAAGGGATTGCTGGAAATTACAACACACCATTGCGATCGCTTTGCCCATATTGACATCATCGATTCTGGTAGTGGAATTCCACCTGAAATTCAAACCCGCATTTTTGAACCTTTCTTTACCACTAAATCAGTGGGGCGTGGTTCAGGACTCGGTTTGGAAACCGTTCGCCGGATTGTAGAAAATCGCCATCATGGTACGCTCTCATTTGAGTCGCAGCCAGGTAGAACTTGTTTCACCATCCGCTTGCCTTCTTTCTAAAGCCTGCTTTCTCTATTTGTGCAAAACGTCTCTAACTGTTTGCTCATTCCAATAAACATGGGCTGCGTTTTTCCACGTACCAGCCATGTGCCTTTAGCTTAAGTGTACAATTATTAGCTTCAACAAATACTAATGTAATATGGTTATCAAACACCCTGTTTTTCTTGCACTGTTACCAGTCTCGATTATCTGTGTTAGTACTCTTTCCGGCTCTACACTCCATTCACCTATATCAACAGCACTAGCACTGACCAAGGACAATCAAAAGTCCCCATCAATTATTTTCTTTCTCCCGAAGGAACGCCCTCAGCGTGGAGTCGGCTGGGAAATTACCACCACTTCCACCAAGGCAGAGATAGCCCTAGCAAAGCATTTGGTGAAGATAGGTGCGAAAGAATACGTTGCTTGGTGGTGTCCTCATTGCCACGAACAGAAGTTACTTTTTGGTAAAGAAGCCTACCAGATTATCAACGACAGCATTCAAGTTGAGTGCGACAAGAGAGGCATCAATCCTCATCCCGATTTATGTAAAGCTGCGAAAGTTCCTGGCTTTCCCACTTGGGTTATCAATGGACATGTTTATAGTGGCGTGCAAAACCTTAAGGATCTTGCGAAAGCTTCTGGCTACGAAGGAGATATGAACTTTCGTTACATGCAAAGCCAATAAAGAGTGTGTATTTGCTTTTTTAAATTTTTTATCAAAAGTCCAAGCTCAACGAACAGCTTTCAAAGTATCGTAAAGTAGTTTGTAACGCTTAAAACCTGCTTCATACAAAGAATTTGCCTGTGGCTGTACTACATTATTATCTTGCGGTAATATCTTGAGTGCAGTTTCTAAATTGGGGTAAACACCAATCCCCACCATTGCTAAAATAGCTGCTCCGTAAGCAGCTCCTTCTTCGGCTTTGGGAGCTATGAGTTTGGTTTGCAAAATATCTGCCAAAATTTGTAACCAGATGTGAGAACGTGCGCCTCCACCGGTTGCTAAGAGTTGATCGAGGGGAGCGATCGCACTAATTACCTCCAACGCTGACCGCAAGCTAAATGCAACTCCCTCCAGTACAGCACGAGTTATATCTGCTGGTGTATGAGCTAATGACAAATTCACCAAAGCACCGCGAGTATCTGGATCGAGGTGGGGACTGCGCTCTCCTGCGAGGTGCGGTAAAAATAGAACACCACGCGCACCAGGCTGCGATCGCTCTGCCATATCCATCAGTTCGGTGTAAGATATACGCGGTGCAAATGTATCTCGATACCAACGCAGAGAACCACCTGCTGCTAGCGTCACTCCCAGCAGATGATAACCACCATCCACATGGCAGAATAAATGTACCCGACCTTCGGGATCGGGAATTGCGCGATCGCACGGTGCAAAGATTACTCCCGATGTCCGTTTAGCTGTTGAGTAACATCGAAGAGAGCATCCAAACTGGCTTCCACCCAATCCGATGAGTTCTGTTCCGTCCAACCGGGTTGTGGAGTTAACAGGGGATAGCTTCTGGTTGACTGAGCGATAACTTGCCCTTGCAGATTAACTGCGATCGCTCTTACTCCTCCTGTACCCAAGTCTAAGCCTATTACGATGTCAGTCAATTGCCCCTCCAAATTATTAAGAATAGAAGCCGGAAATGAAATTTGCGTCTTGAAAAGTCTCAGCTTTAATCTCTCTTTAAGTTTTCTGTCACAATCGGGCTAGTGGTCTGTCTCATTTATTTTGAGGGGGTTGAGAAACGAACCGCAAAGGACGCAAAGAGCGCAAAGGAAGAAAAGTTAATACCAATTTGAAGAAGAATGCGACAAATAGACCATTTGTAGAGACGCGATTCATCGCGTCTTTACCTGGAGATGTGTTGCAATCATCAATTTAAATGGTATAAAAATGAGTTAGCCCATCATATTTAATATGTTTGTGGTTCGTTCCCTTACCTATCCGATTTAGTATGGTTGAGTACTAGTGTTTCTTTTGCTCCAAACTCATACAATCTATGTAAATGATTCGTAACTGACTCAACAAAATGTGATGACTGGGACAAATCGCCAAAAATCTCAGTGAGGTTGAGCAATGGTTTGGCATCGCTGCCATTTAAATGAGCTAATTGAGTCAGAGTACCTGCTATTGGGTCATCAATGGGAATGGTATTACCTTGGTCATCGTTTCCATTGAGGTAACGGAACCAAGCAGCAACCGTTAGGCTCATGTATTCAATTGCTGCTCCTTGTTGCAGCGCATCACGAACTGACCCTAAAACAAATTTTGGCATTTTGGCGGAGCTATTGAGGCAAAGACGCGGCAGTTGATCCCGAATCTTAGGATTGGCAAAACGTTCAATTAAGGTCTTTTTATAATTATCTAAATCAATTCCAGGTACAGGTTGAAGTGTGGGCGTAACTTCTGCCATCAAATGATCGACGGCTTGCCGAATCAAGGGATCAGCCATGACTTCGTGGACGTATGTATAACCTGCCAAGGAGCCAAGATAGCCAATCAACAAGTGACTGGCGTTGAGCAACCGGATTTTCATCATCTCGTAGGGATGAACATCACTGGTCATTTGAACGCCAACTGATTCCCAATTAGGTCTACCTGCGCTGAAATTGTCTTCGACTACCCACTGAAGGAAGGGTTCGGTAACAACTGGAAAGGCATCATCAATGTTAAACTGTTCCGCCACCATTTTGATATCTGCTGGTGTGGTGGCGGGGGTAATGCGATCGACCATGCAGTTGGGAAAGGCCACCTGTTCAGCAACCCAATGCCCCAATTCTGGGTTTTGCATTTGGGCAAATGCGGTTAACATTTTGCGGGCAATATTGCCGTTACCTTGCAGATTGTCGCAGGACAATACAGTAAACGGTGCGATTCCTTGTTGACGGCGGCGATTAAGGGCTGCTGTCAAAAAGCCATATACTCCAATTGGCTCATCAGGATGCTGCAAATCGTACTGGATTGTCGGGTGATTGGCATCGAATTCACCGCTACCTTCAATGTAGTAGTAGCCGCCTTCGGTAATTGTAAGGGTAACAATGCGGCATTTGGGATCTGCTAAGGTGTCAATTACTGCTTGGCGATTATCTGGGGCAAACAGATATTCTGTAATTGCTCCAATCACACGGGCGCGATCGCCTTCTGGGGATCTTTCAACTAAGGTATACAAACAATCTTGTGAATTCAGTGCATCCCGCATTCGTTTGTCGAATTCCAGTAGCCCAACCCCGCAGATTCCCCATTCACTACCGGGATTTTGATGAAAGTAATTATCCAGGTATAACGCTTGATGTGCGCGATGGAACCCACCCACACCGATATGGACAATACCGTTAGTAATTTGGTGGCGATCGTAATTGGGTACGCGAATGTTATTTCCTAAATGAGACAGAGATGTTTCATTCAGCTTGATTGCTGAGTCTGTGCTGATATTGCTGTTCATGGGATTCATTCTGGGTTAGGTGGTGACGATGAACTTTGGGGATAGCTTCACCGTTGCGATCAAACAGATGGCAAAGCTCACCATTAATGTAAATCGGAACGTAATCGTGCATGTTGGCTGGATTATCTCCGTCTGTTTGCACAACTATAGTTTCGCCACCCGCAATTTTGATGTAGAGAAAGGTTTCTCCGCCTAATCGTTCTACGACTAATACTTCACCATTCACGCTTGGGTTGCTTTGATCGAGCCGCAGATGTTCGGGACGAATCCCTAATGTTGCTCTATCCCCAACTGAAAGGGTTTTGGGTTTTACCGGAATCGTTACGCTTGCGTCACCAGGGAGTCTGACTGTTGCTCCAGAGTCATTGACGGCTGAAACTGTCACCGAAATAAAGTTCATTTTCGGTGAACCAATAAATCCAGCAACGAATAGATTGCGGGGATGGTGGTAAAGTTCCAGGGGAGAACCCATTTGTTCGATGATGCCGCCCTGCAACACCACAATCTTGTCGGCAAGGGTCATTGCCTCAACTTGATCGTGGGTAACATAAATCATCGTGGCTTGTAAGCTGTCGTGTAAACTGGCAAGCTCAATCCGCATCTGCACCCGCAATGAAGCATCCAGGTTAGACAGTGGCTCATCAAACAAAAATACTTTGGGATTACGTACCAAAGCACGACCGATCGCCACACGTTGCCGTTGTCCTCCTGATAGCTCTTTGGGCTTCCGGTTCAAAAGTGGCTCCAGTTGCAGAATGCGAGCGACTTCACGCGCCCTTTCATAACGCTGGGCTTTCTGCATACCCGCAAGCCGGAGGCTAAAGGCCATATTTTCTGCCACTGTCATGTGGGGATATAAGGCATAAGTTTGAAACACCATTGCTAAACCACGTTTATCGGGTGGCACATCATTGACTTTTTGTCCATCAATGAGTAGATCGCCGGAGGAAATTTCTTCTAGTCCAGCAATCATGCGGAGTAAGGTTGATTTTCCACAGCCGGAGGGGCCAACGAAAACCACAAATTCGCGATCGCCCACATCGAGATCAATGCCTTTGATAATCTCTGTGTCAGCATAGGTTTTATGGATATTTCTTAAAGCAACTGTTGACATAAAATGTTTCCATTAATGAGTTTAAGTTTTTCTCACGCACAGACGTAGAGGTGCAACATTTAATTAATTCGTAGCAAATTCTCTGCGTACCTTTGCGCTTACCTCTGCGCCCCTACCCTTCGGGAACGCCAAGGGCGAATGCGTTTAAATTTAAAACCTCAATTCGCCAAGATTTTACGCAAAGCTGTAAGAGTGCCTGCCTTCTACTTCACAGCACCAAAAGTCAGACCCCGCACTAACTGTCGTTGACTCAGCCAACCAAAAATAAGGATGGGTGCGATCGCTAGTGTTGATGCTGCCGAAAGTTTTGCCCAAAATAATCCTTGAGGGCTGGAGAATGAAGCAATAAAGGCTGTAAGTGGGGCGGCATCTGCTGTTGTCAAGTTTAAGCTCCAAAATGCTTCGTTCCATGACAAAATAATCGAAAGCAAGGCAGTGGATGCAATTCCGGGTACTGCTAATGGCAACAACACATGCACAAGTTCTTGCTGTGTGGTTGCTCCATCCATGCGATCGGCTTCGAGAATTTCTTTGGGAACTTCTTTAAAGAAGCTGTAAATCATCCAGACGACGATGGGCAAATTAATCAGGGTATAAATAATAATCAAACCGATGTGAGTATCCAGCAGTCCGGCGTTGCGACACAAAATGTAGATTGGTACTAGCACACCAACGGGTGGCAGCATTTTGGTGGACAGCATCCAGAGTAAAGTGCCCTTGGTGCGTTTGGTTGGGAAAAATGCCATTGCATAAGCGGCAGGTACGGCAAGCAGCAGCGCAACTATAGTCGATCCCAGGGAAATCGCTACGCTGTTAAACGCATAATTGAAATAATTTGCCCGGTCTTGGATGGCAATATAATTCTCCAATGTCGGGCGGAAAAACAACTCAGGGGGAGTTGAAACTGCCGCTACTTCAGTTTTGAAACTGGTAAGAAACATCCAGAAAATTGGAAAAAACAATATGCAGGCAGCAAGCCAGCCGAGCAATGTCCATAGCCAAATCTTCGAGGTTTTACGTGCCATAATGCTAATTCGTAATTCGTAATTCGTAATTCGTAATTATGTAAGTCAGTTTTATCTGGGTTTTTTGGTTTGCGTTGGTAGCCTTATTTTGGAGATGTTTATTAAGTATCCAAATTACGGGCAACACTACGCATCAAAAAGATTGCCACGATGTTGGCAAGGATTACGGCAATTAATCCACCAGCTGAAGCACCGCCGACATCGAATTCCAGCAAGGCTTTTAAGAAGATGTAATAAGCTAGATTAGTGGTTGCAAGTCCTGGCCCGCCGCCTGTGGTAACAAAGATTTCGGCAAAGATTGTCAGGAAGAAAATTGTCTCAATCATGGCAACCACAGAAATGGCGCGGCTCAGATGGGGTAGCATGACAAAACGGAATAGAGCGATCGCATTTGCACCATCCATCCGCGCAGCTTCTAATTGATCGCGATCGAGTGACTGAATTGCAGTCAATAAAATCAGTAGGGCAAAGGGCAACCATTCCCAGGACACAATAATAATGATGGCAAGCAAGGGAACGCTGGCAAACCAATCGATCGCTCCTAAACCCAAACCTCTAGTAATTTGAGCAAACAGCCCATTCACTGGATGCATCAGCATATTTTTCCAGATCAGGGCGCTAACTGTGGGCATCACGAAAAATGGTGAAATTGCCAGCACCCGCGCCACTCCACGACCATAAAAGTCTTGGTCAAATAGTACTGCTAGTAATGTACCTAGACCAATTGTGATTACTAAAACAGAAACAACCAAAACTATTGTGATAGCGATCGATGTCCATAAAGCTGAGTCACTGAGGATGAAAGTGAAATTTTCAATCCCAATGAATTTACGTGCATCTGGATTCAGCAAGTTATAACGCTGAAAGGAAAACCATACGGTCATCACCAGAGGCACAATCATCCACAGCAGTAGGAGAACGACCGAAGGCGCAACCAGAGGTAAGGTTGACACTTGCCGCGTAGTCCGTTGCTTTGTGGGTGGTGGCGTTTCGTGTTGAGGTTTTACCGCTAATGAAGAAGACATAATCTAATAAAGTTTTAGATTTTGGATTTTAGATTGTGAAAGTTTTGTGGGTGAGCATTGGTTCTGGTTATCCATGCCCCATGCCCCATGCCCCATGCCCCATGCCCAATGCCCCATGCCCCATGCCCCATGCCCCTTTTTTTATTCGATATAACCCGTGTGTTTCATGAAACGTTCAGTGGATTTCTGCGATTGCTGTAACGCTTGGTCTACCGAAGTTCGATTGGTTAGCGCCGCCGCCAAGGTTTGTCCGACTGAAGAACCGATCGCCTGAAACTCTGGAATATCCACATATTGAACTCCCTTATAAGGAGTTGGTTGTGCAGATGGACGGGTAACATCAGCAGATTGGATTGCTGCCAGCACGATTTTTGCAAAGGGTGCAGCTTTTCGATAGTTGGGATTCTCATAAGTGGAAGTCCGAGTCCCTGGTGGTACAGCAACCCAGCCATTTTCCTTAGCAACTAGTTGAATGTATTCCTTTGATGTTGCCCAAGCAACGAATTTTTGTGCGGCTTCGGGTGATTTTGAGGTTTTTGGAACCGCTAGCGCCCAAGCCCAAAGCCAATTTGAGCCGTTGGGATATTTTTCAATTGGCGCACGGGCAAAGCCAACTTTGTTATACACTTGGGATTCTTTGGGATTGGATAACAACCCGGCAGCAACGGTTGCATCTACCCACATACCGCATTTACCAGTCGAGAATAATGCCAAATTCTCATTGAATCCATTAGAACTAGCTCCTGGCGGCCCATATTTGTTGAGCAAATCGACATAAAAGGCGATCGCCTCTTTCCAAGCTGGAGTATTAATCGTTGGTTGCCACTTCATATCAAACCACTGTCCACCATAGGTATTAACCAATGTGGAAACAAATGCGATGTTTTCACCCCAACCGGGTTTTCCGCGCAAGCAAACTCCATAAACCCCATGCGCTGGGTCGTGGATTTTGCTTGCCCATTCTCTTATTTGGGGATAAGTTGGCTGTTGAGGAACCGCAATCCCGGCTTTTTCAAACAAGTCTTTTCGGTAGTACAGCATGGAACTTTCCCCATAGAATGGCACGGCATATAGTTTGCCGTTATTGGAAAGTCCTTCTCGTATAGGTTTGAGCAAGTCGTTTACGTCATAGTTTGCGCCTAGATCCAAGGGTCTTAACCAATCCCGTCTAGCCCAGATTGGTGTTTCATAAGAACCAATGGTCATGACATCAAACTGCCCACCCTGGCTAGCAACATCTGTAGTTGTGCGTTGGCGTAACACATTTTCTTCCAGCACAACCCACCAGAGTTGAATATCAGGATTAGCTTGCTCAAATTTCCGAGAAAGCCCTTGCATCACCACCATATCGCCATTATTAACAGTGGCGATCGTTAGTTTAGTTTTCTCTGCGGCTTGCGTAGGCGTAGCCAGTCGCAGACCTCGCGGTGAGCAAGCATATAGCAGTTGCGCCAGCATCACTCCAGCGAGAAATGCAGCTACCACTTTAGCGAAGCGGTGGATACGCATCGCATGACTCCTTTAAAGTAAAAAACCGAACGAAATAAATTTTTGATTTTATGCTCTAATTTTGGACAAAAGCTCAATAATAGAAATCATACCAATCTGATTTCGATCACGGTCATTTGCAACAATTCTTCAATAACAAGTTGAATCTATGACGGCAAAAGCAACTTATCAATTTGCAGGTAAGACGATCCTAATTACTGGCGGTGCAGGAGATATTGGCAAGGCAACTGCACATCGTTTTGCTGCCAATGGTGCAGCAATAGCCTTGCTAGATTTGAATGAACCAAAGATGGCAGATGTGGCTGGGGAACTAAAAGGTTACAACGTTCCAGTTGGCACGTTTGGTTGTGATGTTACAGCTAGTGATGATGTTGCCAAAGCTTTTACTGGCGCTGTAAAGCAGTTTGGGCGGATCGACTATGTATTTAATAATGCGGGTTATCAAGGAGTGTTTGCCAAGACTGACGAATATCCTGAAGACGACTTTCAAAAGGTGATCGACATTAACGTTGTCGGCGTTTTCTACATTCTCAAGGCGGCTGCACAGCAATTACGCGATGCAGGTGGAGGCGCGATCGTTAATATGGCGAGTTATGCAGGGGTAGTTGGGCCACCAAATATGTTGGCTTATGCTGCTTCAAAGTTTGCAGTGATTGGAATTACTCAGACGGCAGCGAAAGACTTGGCTCCTTATGGCATTCGGGTGAATGCACTCTCGCCTGCGTTGATTGGCCCTGGTTTTATGTGGACGCGACAAACCGAATTGCAAGCAGCAGTGGGATCGCAGTACTTTGATGCCGATCCCAAAGTAGTTGAGCAACAGATGATTAATTCAATACCAATGCGGCGTTTAGGAAGCCTGGAAGAGGTGGCAAATGGGGTAGCGTTTTTGATGAGTGAAGAGGCAAGCTACATTACTGGGTTTAACTTAGAGGTGACTGGGGGATAATAGAAATTTAAAAATAATTGAGCAAAGATTATTTCTTTGGGCATATAGTCTAAATAATGCAATCATGCCTTTGATAGATACATAGTTTTTACAGGTAGTATATGGGACAACCTTTTTTAGAGCGGCGCGATGCCACTCCCCTTCGGGCGCGCAAATTAGACTTGGCTGCTCATGCTGCTTGGCTCTATTACATCGCTGGCAATACGCAAGAAGAAATTGCCACCAAGCTCAATGTGTCCCGGCAAGCTGCACAACGCTTAGTGGCACTAGCAGTCAGTGAAAAATTGATTAAATTTCGACTCGATCATCCCCTGAGTGAATGCATTGCTCTGGCTGAGTCGTTACGCGATCGCTTTGATCTGTCACTTTGTGAAGTAGTACCAACTGATGCAGGTAGTGGTGATACATTATACGGAATTGGTGTATGTGCTGCCACCCACCTAGAGGCTTACCTGATGGCTAAAACCCCGACCATACTAGCGTTGTCATCAGGTCGCACATTGCGAACAATGGTGGAGCAGATACCCTCAATGAACCAACCCCAGCATAAGATTGTGTCAATTATTGGCAATATGTCCCATTCTGGGCGTGCAGGTCGTCACGAAGTAGTTATGCATTTATCCGATCGCGTCGGTTCCCAAGCTTACCCAGTGCCGACTCCCGTTGTTGCAACCAGTGTCGAAGAACGGGAACTCTTGCAGACTCAGCGATCGTTTCTCACCGTCAAAACTCTTGCAGAACAAGCCAAAGTAACCTTTGTCGGAATTAGCCACATTGCTTGGAATGCTCCGTTACATCAAGACGGCTTCATCAATGACGATGAGGTGGCTGAATTAATTGAACTGGGAGCAGTCGGAGAAATTGCAGGTTGGGCTTATAGCGATCGCGGAGTATTGTTGCAAGAGGGGACAAACAGTCGGGTTGCCAGTGTAGCCCTCGAACAACCCGCTCATCGGTTGATTATTGGTGTGGCGGGCACTGTGAGAAAGTCGGAGGCGATTTTGGCTGCTCTGCATGGCAAGTTAATTACAGGACTAATTACCGATGAAGCTGCTGCCCAAGCGATTCTTTCTAAAATTTAATAAGTTTACTTTTTACTTATTAAAGGAATACGGATGGTAAACTCTGTTCCACATCCTGGCGTAGAATCAACTTCAATAATTCCTGCATGTTTGTCTACAACAATTTGATATGCGATCGCCATTCCTAATCCCATTCCTTTGCCCACAGGTTTAGTAGTAAACATGTGGTCAAATACCCGTTGCTTGACATCCTCTGCCATTCCAATACCATTATCGTAAATCTGAATGATCGCGTAATGACTTGATTTATCAATTTGGGTTTGGAGCTTAATTTGATTGGGGTTGGTTTTAATATCCTCAAAACTCCGTTTTTGGCTGGCTTCTTCAAGTGCATCAATCGCATTCATCAGAACATTTATAAACACCTGATTTAGTTGCCCTGCGTAGCATTCTACTAGGGGTAAATCACCGTATTTCTTAACAATCTGAATTTCTGGTTGATTGGGCGTGGCTGTCAGACGATGATTCAGAATCATCAGAGTGTTGTCTAATCCTTCATGAATGTCTACAAATTTCATGTCTGCTTCATCAAGGCGCGAGAAATTACGCAGCGACAGCACAATTTGACGAATGCGCTTGGTTCCCACTTGCATCGATGCCATGAGCTTGGGTAAATCTTCTGCTAGAAACTCAATATCAAGGTCTTGGACGCGATCGCGAATTTCTGGTGTAGGATTTGGATAGGTTTGTTCATAAAGCTTTAGCAAATCGAGGATGTTTTGACTGTAAACACTTGCATGGTTGAGGTTGGCGTGAATAAAATTAGCAGGATTATTGATTTCGTGTGCCACCCCAGCCACCAATTGTCCCAGGCTAGACATTTTTTCAGTGTGGATAAGTTGAGCTTGGGTATTTTGCAATTCTTTTAAGGTTTTGCTGAGTTCCTGCGCCTGCTGACTGAAAACAAAGGCGCGATTGCGAATTTGTTCATATAGTTGCACCTGTCGCCATGCACTGATCAATCCAACCACCAGCAATCCTCCTAAAACTGTAGCCAACAGGTTCAACGCGTGCAATGGCGATTCAATATTTTCTTGTGGCACAACTAACGCTACCGACCAATTTGCTTCTCTGAGAGGAGTGTAAGCAATATAGCTCCATCTACCATCCAGTCGAACCAATTCAATATTTGTGCGTTTAGCTACCATTTTTTGGGCAATTTCCGCTAACCTGTGATTGGGCGAATTAAGGAAACTCTGAGCAGCTTTTTCAGGTGTACCAATGAGTTTTATGTTGGGATGGGCGATGGGAACTCCTTGAGAATTCAGCGCAAAGGCATAGCTGCCCTTACCTTGATGTAAATTGCTGATCACCTCAACTACCCGGTTAATCGGAATTCCTCCCATCAATACACCTGCTGGCTTTGTGCCTGTTTCGGCAGGAATCGGCGAACTAATCTGTAACTGATCAGTTGTATAACCAATAATTGGATCGGCAGCTACCGTTTCACCCACCATACTCCGCTTAAAAAATTCTCGATCTTTAACATTAAGATGATCCCCGTAAGTATTAATTAATGTAGCATCCGGTGTAGCCAAAGCCATAAGTAAAAACGTTTGCAGCCGCTTTACCTCAGATTGCAAGTAAGGTTGAATCGCAGACAAATTTAGCGATCGCACCACAAGAGAATTTGCTAAAGTCTTAATTTCTGTTTTACGAATGGCTAACCAGTTATCAATATCATCCTGACCTTGGGATGTTTTTAACAGTACTTGCTCCTTGAGACTATCGAGCAACAATCCCTTAACAATGTTGTAACTAGTGATAGCCGTGGCGCTAATACTAATAGACAAAATCACCACAATTGATAACAACAGTAAATTTCGCAATCGCCATTTCGATGAGTAGTAACTTTTGTTGATTGAAACATAGCGCCAGGGGTTGATTTTCAACCAGCATCTGCGTAATTTAAGCATCATTGTTACTTTGCTCCAAATTAAAATTTAACAACAAAGCTAATGTTGCTGGAGGAATAAGCTAAAAAACATCTAATTTGCATAATAGAATTAAACATAACTATTGTGGCATGGGCCGAAAAGCCCGCCCAACTCATGCAATTTAAAGGTAGAACAGCTTACTGCCGTTTGTCTCCTGCTTTCTTCACAACCAACTGCTGTATTCATACTTGATCAACGTTAAATCAGCTATTTGTTTAAAGTAGTCTGCCCAAAAATCAGCTTTTTCTAACTCAGTATTGGCTAAGTCTGCCAAATCATTCTCTATTCTCGTTCGGCTACGCCACTTCGACTCCTTTCGACTTCGCTCGGCACAAGTCAAGGCAAGTCGCTCAGTACAAGTCACGGCAAGGCTACTCCTTATTTCCCACTGCCTATCTATCGCGCTTGTGCTTCTCTGCGAGACGCTTCTCTACGAGAGGCTTGTCTGCGACACGCTCCGCGAACGCGCACCACGCAAATAATTTCAAAAATCAAAGCGGACTGGTATATTAACCCAAGTTGCTAGTTATAGACATTTAAAACACGCATTCTTTATGGTTAATTTATCCCATCATCTCCTCGCGGATTTTCGCCTCCTTAATCCCGACTTTGGCATTATCGACCTTAAGGCTAAACGTACTACCACCAAGTAAGGTAAATTTCAAAAATTAGACTTTTTAAAATCAATTAATAAAATTATTCTAGGAATGTTACCATGATTCCAAACTTCATGCTCAAGTGTATCATCAAAAACTAAGCACTTGCCTTCTTCCCAATTTTTAGTTTCATGTCCTACACGTATTGCACAGTCATTAGGGACTTCCAGAAAATAAACTATTCCATCAACAATAATGATAATCATTTCAAAAGGGGGATGAAGGGGCTGCCGACGGCAGCCCCTTCATCCCCCTTTTGTAGTAATTTGAATAATGATGGTTCTTCAGTACCTAGTATGCCAAAAAATTAGCAAAAATCCGACACAAAACTGAAATTATCGTATTAATTTAAAACTATAATCGTTGCCAGACTTGACTTAGAGAGTAAAATTGCTGTTAATTATGGTTATCAAAATTAATTAAATAAGTTTTTATCACGCTATGTTATCAAAATCCCACTCAAAAATTTTAACGGAGCTAGTCAATCTAGAGGGAGTAAAAGTAATAAATTACATTCAACATGAAGGTGTAGGTATAATATTACATCTTGCATCAGAACGAAATGAAGCTATTTGCCCTCGGTGTGGGAATTTGAGTCATAAAATACATCAAAATCATCGCTATTTAGTAAAAGATTTACCCTTAATGGGTCAGCCAGTATATCTGGAAATAAATCGACGACAATTCAAATGCAAAATATGTAATAAACCATTCAGTGAACAACTTGATTTCGTCAAGATAAGAAGGAAATATACTAATAGATTAGCAAATAATATTGTGGAGCAGGTACTAGAAAATGATATCAAAAGTGTCGCTGAAAGAAATAACGTAACTCCCGAAGAAATTGAAACAATGTTAAAAGATGCATATCATCAATTAAATCATGAAAAACCAATAGGATTAAAACGGCTAGGAATTGATGAAATAGCGTTAATCAAAGGACAAGGAAAATACTGTGCAGTTCTAGTAGATTTAGACCAAGGTAAACTTATCGAAATGATTAGCGATGCCTGCGGCGGGTTTCACCTACGCCGAAAAGAGAAAATAGCCGAAGTCCTTGCTAGATGGGGAACAGAAGTTTTGTTACAGATTGAAGAGGTCAGCATAGATTTGTGGATTCCTTACAAAAATCTTGTGGAAGAATTAATGCCAAATGCACAGGTAGTCGCCGATAGATTTCATGTAATGAAACAAGTAAATACTGAACTAGATAACCAAAGAAAAAAGGAAAAAAGAGAGGCAGAGAAAATTGATTGTCAATCAGATAAAGAGCAGATGTTATCAGGCTTAAGTAAGAGTAAATATGCATTACTCAAGAATGAAGATAACTTGACTGAAAAACAAAGAGATAAGTTAGAGCAAGTTAAAGAAGTCTCTCCCACTCTTGGAAAGATGCATCAGCTAAAAGAAGAGTTAAGAATGATTTTTCAAAAACCAATTGATTGGCTAGCAGCTTTATTTGAACTGGGCAATTGGTTCGTTTCAGCTAGGCAATATTATCCCGAAAATCAGAACACGATGCTGCGGTGGTTTGATGAGATAATTGCCTATTTTGACCACAGGACTACCAATGGAATTGTAGAGGGTATTAATAATAAATTGAAGTTGATTAAAAGGTCTGCTTTTGGCTTTAGTAATTTTGATAATTTCAAAATTAGAAGTTTACTTAACTGGCATTTTAACTATTAATTTAGCATACTAGGTACTGAAGAACCCATTTATTTAGCTACAAAACATACTAATTTTACACTGTCTAACTTCAAAGCAGACGACAAGTGTATAGATTCTTCATGCATAGATGAGGGGGAGAAAAGGGGTTGCCGAGGGCAACCCCTTTTCTCCCCTCTTAAAATGATTATCATTCTTGATAAAACCTGTCTCTTGTTTTTCTTGGAATAATTTATTCTTTGGAAGTCCCTTAGGTACAATTAAACCCAGATGACAACGGAGTACACCCGGATTTCTCACAAACTCAGAAAAAACCGGAGCGTAAAACTGATAAAATGTATAGATAGTAGGCATTTCAGCAGTTTTAACCCACATTCCGCACTCTAACTGTCACAAGTTCATTCGGGAGCAACGCGATTTTGTGAGGTGCTAAAATCTGGGACGTATATAGCTTGTTTCAGGATGCGATCGCAACTAAAAAACCAGATTTTGTTGAGAATATAGGGGTGTAATTGAGAACTAAACCCCGATCTCACTTTTTCGCGTTGCTCCCAGTTCATTCGTACTTGTCAAATTGTCAATTGGAAAGCCACATCCATCTTTTTGAGGCGTATGCGATCGCCACCTTTCAAGACATCACCAAGCGAAAACTTGCCGAAACAAAACTAGCGAAGAGTGAGACTCTGCTGAGAACGATTGTACAGTCCGAACCAGAGTGTGTAAAGCTCGTGGCGGCTGATGGCACACTTTTGGACATGAATCCGGCAGGACTCGCAATAATTGAGGCAGACTCTCTCGAAGAGGTGCAGGGACGCTCAATTTATCCGCTTGTGGTTGAGGAACACCGTGCCGCACGGAAAGCCTTGACAGAACGTGTCTTTCAGGGCGAGTCTGGGGTGCTAGAGTTTGAAATGGTTGGACTGAAGGGAAGGCATCGCTGGTTGGAAACCCACACTGTCCCCTTGCGAGATGAGAACCAAACGGTCATTGCGTTATCGGTTTGTCAACCGCACATACGAGGAAGGCGTTGTTGCACGATTAGGGAAAATGGTAAATTATACTTATGAATTTCCCCTCTCCAGTAAGACCCCGACAGCCTGACTATGAACACTCAAGCTAAAGCCAGTTATAAAGTTCGTAATTGGCACTCTTACGACGCGGCGCTCAAGCAGCGAGGTAGTCTGACTTTCTGGGTGAATGAGGAAGTAATTGAACAATGGCGCAATGAAAAAAAGACAGGACGGAAAGGAGCCTCCAATTATTATAGTGACGTGGCGATCGCTACGATGGGAACTGTACAATCGGTGTTTCACTTAGCAGGTCGGCAAACGGAAGGATTTTTGGAATCGCTGTTTATCTTAATGGGGGTTGAGTTGAAAGTGCCAGATCACTCCACCCCATGCCGTCGTTTGAGCAAATTATCGGTGGAACTGCCCGTAATCCCAAAGGATGAGGCAATCCATCTTGTAGTGGATTCAACTGGGATAAAAGTGTATGGTGAAGGAGAATGGAAAGTTCGCACACATGGGGTAGGTAAACGACGGACGTGGCGGAAGTTGCATCTGGGAGTTGATCAAGGAAGCGGAGAGATTTTGGCTGCGGTGGTAACTACTAATGATATAGCTGATTGCGAGGTACTACCCGACTTGTTGGAGCAGATTGACTCCAATATTGAACAAGTATCTGGTGATGGCGGTTATGACACATTTAACTGTTACAATACAATCACTCAACGCCAAGCCAAAGCAGTAATTCCACCTCGCAGTAACGCTCAGATTCAACAGCCTAATAACTCTGAACTACCTCCACATCAAAGAGATGAAAATTTGCGTCGGATACATCAAATTGGTCGCCAACAATGGAAGCAAGAAAGCAGATATCATCGACGTTCTTTATCTGAAACAGCTATGTTTAGACTCAAAATTATTTTTGGGGGTAAGCTAAAACGGCGCTTTTTTGACAATCAAGCTGTTGAGTTATTCTTGCAATGTGCTGCACTTAATCGCATGATTCAATTAGGTAAACCAGATAGTTATAAAGTGGAAAAATAATCATTCACTCTGCTAAGATTTAGTGTGTCTTTTTCCTGTTTCATGCAACAAAGCCGAACATAACTATCGGCGAATTAGCATTTGGGCAAGCTTTTAGAACCAAACGATTAATTACAATTGTGATGGCTACGCCGACCAAAGGTACGCGGTATCCGATTGATTTAATTGTGGAATATTCTGTCAGCTAAAATCCAGAAAGTGTATCCTTGTAGTAAAAGCAAACGTCTATGCAAGTTACATTTGACTTACCTGATGAAGTTGTCAATCAGCTTCAACCCTTTGCAGACAAACTGCCTCAAATCCTAGAGTTAGGGTTACGAGAATTGAATGCGATCGCTCAGTCAGGATTTTCAGGTATGGCTGAAGTTGTAGAATTTCTGGCAAGCCTACCCACTGCTGAAGCTATTATTGCCCTGCGTCCCTCTGAATCCCTGCAAGCTCAAATTAACACTCTCCTAGAAAAAAATCGGACGGTAGGTTTAACCGCAACAGAAGAGCAGCAATGGCAGGGGTATCAATATTTAGAGCATATTGTCAGAATGGCTAAGGCTAGAGCCTTCTTGAAGATCAAAGAAGCTGACGCAGAATGAGTAAAACCTATATTCCTGTAGCTCTCCGAAGACAGGTTTATGAACGGGCAAAAGCTTGTTGTGAGTATTGTCTGATTCCTGATGTCGCTACCTTTGCGCCTCATGAGATTGACCACATCATTGCGGAAAAACATAGTGGACGGACTGAAGCGGAAAATTTAGCCCTATCCTGTACTCTGTGCAATAAGCACAAAGGAAGTGATCTCGCCTCTGTCGATCCAGAAACCGGAAAAATTGTACCCTTGTATCATCCTCGCCAAGACATCTGGCATGAACATTTTCGCCTGAGTGGGTCTGAATTTGTGCCTTTACAGCAATTTTCAGGTAATTGAACCACATATTCAGATAGACTGAAGAGATAGCATTGTTTAAATAGATGCCAGTATCTTACTCAAAGGATTTGCGTGAGCGTGTGATTAGGGCTTGGGAAGCAAAAGAAGGCTCTCAACGTCAATTGGCGCAAAGATTTAAGGTTAGCTTATCATTTGTGCGAAACCTACTGCGTCAATATCGGACAAATGGACAAATCGAGGCGAAACGACGTGGAGGATACCAAAAGCCGACAATAGTTAACGAACATCTATCGTTTATCCAGTTTTTGGTTGAGGGAAAAAATGATTTGTTACTCAGAGAATTATGCGATCGCTATGCAGAACATACAGGGATAAATGTGAGTATCACAACAATGCACCGTGCTGTAGAAAAATTAGGCTTACGTGTAAAAAAAAAAGTCTTTATGCCAGCGAGCAAGATAGCCCACGAGTGCAAGAGCTAAGGCACGATTATCGGCGAAGTTTAGATAAAATTGATGTCCGAAACCTCTTATTTGTCGATGAAGCCGGATTAAATTTATCAATGACAAGGTTGTTCGCCAGAGCAGTAGATGGCGAAAGAGCAGTTGGTAGTATTCCTGGAAATAAAGGTGGAAAAGTTTCTTTAGTGGGTGCTTTGAACCTTGATGGACTGGTTGCAGCAATGACCGTGCCAGGAAGCATAAATACTGAGGCATTTGTTATTTATGTCACTCAAGTCTTAGCACCTCAGTTGTGGAAAGGAGCTATTGTAGTCATGGATAACCTGAAAGTTCATCACGCCGAACGTGTCAAAATTGCAATTGAGTCTGTCGGTGCAAAAGTCAAGTTTTTGCCCCCCTACTCTCCAGATTTATCTCCTATAGAATTATGTTGGTCGAAACTCAAGCAATTTCTCCGTTCCTGTGAAGCACGCACGCTCGAATCACTCGACCAAGCAATGGCTCTTGCTGTCAATTACATTACCGAAGAAGATGCCTTCGGTTGGTTCAATCACTGTGGTCTATTTACCTGAAAATTGCTGTAAATATCTGCCCATTAAAAAATAGATTTCAACTTATAAATATAGCTGAAATTCCGACCTTTTTTTGTAAGTTCTCTCAATTAATAATCTTTACCTCCCCTCGAATTTTGACATTTTTAACTAGAATTTCCTTTTGTGAGCGGGATATATTCGGCAAGAATAAATAAGAAAAACTCCGACCAACTTTTAAACCAAATAAATTTTAATAAGGTACGAATATCATTAAAAAAACTAGTCCGAGTTGCTAATAGCTCACGAACTTTTTGATAAGTATAATTAACTAAATCTAAAACAGTATGGAATAAAAAAGCTAGTAAATTTAAAGACAATAAAAATTCGCACAGATGATTTTGACCATGACCAAAGTTATGCTCTAAATTGTAACCGTGATTTTTTAGAACGTTATTACCTTCATTCTCAACTTTCCACCTACTGCGTCCAGCTTTGACAATTTCCTCAACATTATTGAGAGTGATTTTATGATTAGTGATCCAATTATTTCTGTAGATAATTTTCTGTGTTTTCTCATTAATAACAGTTACTTCACACCAATTAGCTTCAAGACTTGAGTCTCCATCTCGTAGCGGAACTCTAGAAGCATAACGATAACGATAAATTAGATTTTTTCGCCCATCCCATTGTTTCTTTTCAACAGTTGTAACTTCTCCACTTCTTTCTAAGAATTCTAGCCATTCATATAAAGTTTTGTGTGACGTTTCTAGGCAAACAAAAATGAAATTATAACCTTGTTTTAGTGCTAATTGACAAATAGGTTGCCGAGAATACAAGTCATCTCCTAAAATGGTTACAGGATAGCCATACTTATTTTGATGATTCTTATTTAACCATCTTTTAACAGCCGCATTTTCACAATCTTATTTTTGATGCCCATCTTGTTTTTTAATAAATTCTGGTTCGTAGTTTTTCACTTGTTTTTGATTAGGAGAAACCATAACAGGTGTGACACAGCCATGAAAATAAGTTGTAGTTCCATTTCGATGATGACGACAATTACAATGAGAGCAATTAATTTTCTTAGATGAGAAATATTCTGTGCCATCTAAGGCGATTAAAATTTCTCCATCTAAGTAGAGAAACTTTTTCAAAACTCCATTTAACTTTAACCATTGATAGACTTTTTCAAAAGAATTAAATATTCTGGTAGCAGGAACTGGATCTAACAAATTTCTTATTTGATTATCACTGGGAATTATCTCAATTGAAAATAAACTTTCAGCATTATCTTTTCCCTTAGAAGCTATTCAAGTTGCAGACCGTTTTCACTTATTGCAGAACTTATCTCAAACGCTCTATCAAGTCTTTGGTATGAATACCAAAGTACGTAAAAGTTGTGGAAAAACAAGTATTTAGTACTGATACTAAAGTGCATTTAGAGGTGGAAACATCACTAATTGAAGGCATTCGGGAATTGGATGAGGATACATACCCCACACAATTGCAGACCACTGAAATTCAAAACGAGTGTGGCGATGTTAAACCCTTTTTGGCAGAGAATACAGACGGATTGACTGTACAGGAAAACCCTCAAACCAACATTCTGCCGTCTGCCGTCTGCTCTCTGCCTTTCCCCGATAACCTTTCCATGATTGCTGAGACTAATAAGAGTCCAGTTGTGCCAAGGTTTCCCCAAAACACATCTTTAAAAAGAAAAGTTCAATCCGCCAAAGCACGGGATAGACGGAGGGAAATCCATGAGCAAGTTTGGAGACTGCGGTCTATTGGCTTATCAGGGCTAGCAATCGCTCAAGAGCTGGGAGTTTCTAAAACTACCGTATTCAATTACTTGCGTAGCTCAACTTTTACCGAACGTCGTGAACGTAGCGACCACGGTCTGAGTCTTCTCAACCCTTATCATGATTACCTCCTCAGTTGCCAAGAACCATCTTATCCTTTAAGTGACATAGACCTCAGAAAAGTTATGCTTCCAAGCAGAGATGAACAAAAATATTGGTTTCCCCTAAAAGAACTAGGTTGAGCATGATTTATCAAATCATTATTATCGTGGTATATCAATTTTCATAACCGAGTTCCTTTCGAGTTTTAAATAAGGCATTTTGAAAAAATTGATCCCGTGTATATCCTGGTTTTGTTAAAAGTTTCCTAATTTGAGCAAGGGTAGGTTCTTTTCCCTGCTTATGAAGCTTATAAATAGCTTCATTCATTTCATGAATCACTTGATTTCTCTTCTCTAATGTGCAAGCGTTTCGATATTCTTTGTGACGCTTGGAGATTTGATGACAAAGCTCAGGAAAGAGTTTATACAACGTGGGACTGTTATTTATCTCAAGTCGTTTGATAAGAGATTGCATTGAAGGAGGAGGATTTTCTATCAGTCCTGCTTCCAAGAAATGTCTCATTTTTAAAGAATACTTACTAATGGTTTTCACATATTCAGCATGACGCAATTTGAGTATTTGATGTAGTTCAGGACAATAATTTTTGAGAGACTGACGGGAGCATTTAAGGCGTTTAGCAACTTCTGTGAGACTCGGAGGTGCTTCTTCACCAAGAGCTTCTGTAAGAACTTGTTGAATTTTTATCTTGTCTAATTTTGTTTGTTTTGGTTTATTATCTTGGTCTTGGACTTTGACAAATGGCTGAGAATTAACCTGGAGTTTACCAATAAGAGTATTGATATCTTCCGTAAAGAATTTCAATGGCGATACTTGTAAGGCAGATGTAATTTGTAGTAGCTTATCAATTCTGGGAATTCGTTTTTTATAAATGTAAGCAAATATATTTCCAGGATCAATAGCAATAAAACGAGTAAATGTCGCTATCTTCCCTTTAGTTATATTATTAGCACTAAAATAAGCATTGAGAACCTGAGCAGTTCTGTCCCTCGTTGGCAGAGAAGATAGATGAGGAGCAGCAGCAATTAACTCGCCGATACTTATTGTTACATATTCATGCCACTTAATATTATCTTCGTATATGCTTTGAGGACAGGTTTTAATTGATGAGGAAGATCCTAACCACTTGCCACATTGTGAACAGTAACCAGGTTGCATTTGCTTTACAATTATCGGGAGCATCTTCTGGCAATGAGGACACTCCTCAAGTAAGTATTGGCAATGGTGAAGACAAATTTTAACTGGATGAAGAAACCAAAGTAGGGGAGTATACAAAGGTTTTTTATTCATCTGCCATTCTTCATAGCAAACTGGACACCAAGCTTGATGGCCACGAAATAGTTGATGATAAGTAGTAACCTCAGACCAAGAAAGCATAGTGAGAAAAGATAAATCATTACGTAAAGTTAAAGCTTCTAGTTGTTGAGATAATTTAGTGGTAATTAATCCTAATCCATTGAAAGATTTTAAATTCTGAGGTAATCTAAGTAATCGGTAAATTAATTGGCTATAATCAGATAAATCTTTTCTTTCAAAATGCTTGAGAATGTTGGGATGAAGTAGCTTGTTTACAGTCACACAATGAGCTTGAGATAAACGAATTATATAACTGGTCAAACTTTCACAATCAGGTGTTCCAATTCCAATTGGCTCTAAAGAATATAAACGGCTACATTCGGAAATTTCCGGTGGGTGTAATTCTAACGATTCATAAATACTTAATTTCTTATACTTCATGAGTTTCAATCCCTACGGAATCCCGTTGAGGTTTACGTGGACAAAACCTCCTGAATCATCAACGTATTTATATATACCAAAGATATCTGGAGTAAATGCAGAGATAACACAGCTAATTCTTGGTCGGACAAACGATTAGTAGCAATCTCCCCACCCTTGCCATAAAAAATAAAACTGTTAGCACTATTCCAGTTCTCCACGACATTTAGTCCAGCATTTATCTCTTGTCGCAGTTCAACCGAATGCAGGTATTTACATAAAAATATAGTTTTTACAGCCTTGCCCAATTCGGATAATGCTTGATAAGTAGGGTGTAATAAATTACCCCTAGTAAAACGCTTTAAGATGGCTTCAGTTTCCGCCATACCCAAACGCAGAGCAGTAGCATACTTAACCATTTGGTCGTATTGTTGGCGAATTAAATCCCAATTAATAGCGCGAGTTAAAATCGGTTGCAAGTTTGGATAAGCATCATTATTTCCAGTTGACGGACGGTATAATTTCTGAACATTGATACGTTTAAGACGCGGCATTAACTGAAAACCCAGTAAAGAGTATTTTTGGGGAGAAATATCTAAAAGTTTGGCAACATAATCAACAACATTTTTGGATATTTCTTGATTATTTTCAGGGAATCTGGCATAAATCTCAAAAAACTTGAGCAATATAGCAAAACCTAACCGATTTTCGTCATTTTTCTGATTCAGTAGTGCTAATTCTTCTGGGAGTAGCGTCCAATACTCTACTAATTCTTCTGGCTGCCAGGTTTTTTTCATTAAGTCTCACTCTTCAACCAAACAGTATTCTATCTTCTTTGGGGTAAGAATCTTTAACTGAGATAAAATGCTGTTTCTCTGTGAAAAACATACTGGAACTGAGTAATTCTATATAATTGCCTTAAAGGTCAGCTTTTTGGTCAGAATTAATTAGTATATTCAAGGCATGACGTGCGGCTGATTCTGATTTCTGTGAGGTGACTTTAGCGTAACGTAAAGTTGTCTGAATGCTTTCATGTCCCATTAACGAGCATAATTCTTCAATACGTAAAAGTCCGAGGGTCAGTTCATAGGTTTCTCTAGTACTGGGTGCTAGACCAGGACGCTCTAAAAATTCGGTCGTGACAGTGGCTAAAGTTACAGCCGATTTCACGGTTGTTTCTGTATTCTCTCGCTTGGTTTTTTATTGATAAATTATATATCTTTTGAGCAGTTAACTAACAGCTTTTTATGGATACTTTTAAAACTCCTCAGCCATCTGAATCTCTGTCCAGTTATGTATCGCGGATCAGGAAGAAACTCAATTTAACTCAGTTTCAGTTGGCGGATGCTGCTGGTATACATGGACGCTCTATCTGGAAAATTGAGCGGGGACTTACGGTTAAAATTAATCGTAGGACACTTCAAGGGTTAGCGATCGCGCTTGGCGTGCCTCAAGAATATTTGGATGCTCTGATCAAGGGTGAGGAACCCGCATTTCTCACAAGCAGTGCGTAGCTTGCCGCCGTAGGCATCGCTATGACCAAACCTTTATCAGGCTTAGATTTTGAGCGTTTTAGACACTGCATGAATTACAGCAGTATGTGAACGGGGTATTTTATCTCAAGTCTAAATGGCATAAGCGTTTTGGGCTACTCGTTTAAACCTTTGTGAGAAATCCGGGAGGAAGTATCTCAGGTTAGAGGGGTTAAGTTTTGTCCCCAATGTTGGAATCCTGGCGCTGCAGTTGACCCTATGTGGGGTCATGTCAAAGCCAAGTTTTGTTATCTCTGCGGTACACCGATTCGAGCTAACTGCGCGAATTGCGGTGAGTTGGTGTTGTCTTTGAGACACCGATTTTGTCCAATTTGTGGCTGTGCTTATAAAACGCCCGTCAAAAACGCTAAAATCCAATGAGCTACTCTTTTTTCTCAAACCCATACTCCACAATACTTTCAGGCTATCTTGCCCCTGGTAACAGCTTTGCTATATTTACCCCTGTTTGTCGAGGATAGTGATTGTCTCGATGCCGCAATATACGTTGACATCCCGAACACCTCTGCTTCTCTGTCCGATTGCAGATTTGTTAATGCAAACGTAATTAGCTTACTGTCTGTTTGGAAAGTTGAAGGTTTACAAATCGCATTTCCTATTGAGCTTGCCTGCCAGTACTGTAGTCGTAAGCGTATATAATTGAGCGCCTTCTCAACATTCTCATCCTCATAACCTAAATCAATACAATCGGCTTGGAAAAACTGTTCCATATCAACTAGAGTCGGCGTGTTATCCCACTCTGGCGTTCCGATTCCTGCTGAGTGTGCCAACTCAAAACGTCGCTCTATATCTGCATTTTCGTAAAAAGCTTTTGTCCCTAAAGGTATCAACGATTCTATTGTTTGAGCAAGAAACCCGTCAAACTGCTGTGAACCCAAAACCAACTGCAACACTATTAGATTTACATCATTGCGATGTGCTTTTACCCTGTCCTCTCTTTGTTCTAATGGAATTTTTGATAAATCTAGCGGCTGAACAATATTATTTGATTGTCTGGAGATATCAAAGTAGAATCCGTTGTAGTATGGCGTAAAGTCTCCAAATGTTCCTGAACCGTCATCGTTTGGCAGATCGATAATTAATATTGACATATCTTTTGCCAAGCACTCCGCAATAATTGACGATACTAATACTGATTTCCCACTCCCTGTAGTACCAATAATCATTACATTCTTCGTTTTTGCGAAATCTATCTAAACTGGTGAGTGCGCTTCATCCGCAATCAATTCAAAGCCTTTTTCATCGGCTTTCATATTCTGTATTACTGGCGTTAATCCGATTATCTCGCTCGTGAAAAATGTTGTCCGTCTGTTGTAAGGGCTTGTTAGTTGTGGTTTTTGTTTTATCAGTAAAGTATCTAACCAGATAGACCATGCATACTGGGTTTCCCGTATTAACTCCGTTGGCTGGTTTATATAACCTGAAATCAGTCTGCAAGCATCATCAATTTCTTCTAAGGAGTTGCGGTATACAAGAACAATTAATGCTAGATTTTCTGGCACATCACCTGTGTATAACTGCTTTTGTGCATTTACCGACCATTCAGTATTAATCTGTGATGCTACGTCGATAGTTTTTTTGCTGGCACTTATTTCCGCATGACGCGAACGCCTAGTTATTAATTGTTGAGTTAGCCTAGTCAGTTTTTGATCGGCTGGGCTGATTTCTGTGATGATTTCAACATCATAAATCACTTCACGCGAAAACACAGTTACTTATTTATGCGGACATTTGAAATAGCGTTAAAAATAATTCCGCGCATTGGTGATGAAAAGAAACGCCTGACTGAAGAAAAAGCGTTATTAGATTTGTGGTTGGCTATGGATGAAATCAAAGCGAAAGTGTCTTATCTGCAACCTGAGCTATCCTTAAATTATGGACAAATGAGTTTGAATTTAGAGATTGATGATTGAGGGCTGTTCACCATTAACAGACAACTGTCAACCGTCAACTAATAATTACAGGAGATAATCAAATATGAAGGTTAGAGGGATAAAACGTGGTCAAAACATCGAAATATTAGAAGAACTCAATAATATTCCAGATGGGACAGAGATAATCATAGACGTAGAATTTATTGCCAATCAAATTATAGAACCACAACCACCATTAACGAACGAGGAGAGACTAGCTAGACTAAATCAATTATTTGGTGTCCATTAAAGAATTATTTGTCAGTTTTAAATAATTAGTGTCCAAACGCTCGATTTTTTAGCTCTGTGCAATTTAAATCAGTTATCAGTTATCAGTTATCAGTTATCAGGCGTATGGTGGGGGATTTAGACCCGCCACCAACGCATTCCACCTGGAGGTGGGGGACTTAAACCCAGGGATAAATAGATCACTGATAACTGTTTACTGTTCACTGTTCACTGTTAAATGATGGTCTAGCTATGTAAATCCAGTTTTTTAAAATTAATGTCCCTTTCACTTACAACAAAGGCCCTCATTATCCACTCAAGCTTTTCCAGTAAAATCGCCCTATGGCTTCCCGAGCGAGTTTCTGACACTATACTTTCAGTAGATCGAAAACTTTTGGAAGTTGACGAAACAATGAGGGTTTCAGCCGTCGGTTTTGGGACTAGCAATCATAGCCAGTTGCGATCGCTCTTAAGTCTGCCTAGAACAAAAGTTCTTGAAACGCTCCTTAGAAGCTGATTTCGGCTCCTGCTATTCCAAAGCCCAGATCAAGGACTGGTAACGCTTCTGGAAAACTTTTCGGTCTACTGACTTTGGGGAATGGCTGATACTAAGCCTAAGCGATGGCGTACTCGCTCTTTTCGGTGGCGATCGCTGCGCCACGAGATAACCGCAATAGTCAATACCTTAGAGACTATTTATAAGGGACTTCCAAAGAATAAATTAATCAACAAAAATCAAGAATACACGCTTAAACAATAATGATAATCATTTTAAGGGGGGAGAAAGCGGTTGCTGAAGGCAACCGCTTTCTCCCCCCTTAAATATCCATTAAAAGCTTTGCACTCTGTAGCAAATTTCAGGTGCATGATAATAATTAGTATTGATTATTTTGACAGCTTCAACCTTTTATAAAAATGGACTCTAATTAGGTTACTCCACCACAGATATCAATAAACCAATTTCCGAGATTGGGAAATTTTTCATTTGTAGAATTGGTTAGACGCTGGATTTGACTTTCGATGGCTGACATAGCTTTCTTAGTAAGCTTAACTCCGATAGAGTAAGTTTGAGTTACTAACTTTACAACTGGATGTTTACCTTTCCATCTCATGTTTTCAGCAAATTTTAAAGCCGTCTCTACCTCATCTATAACGCTGCCATTCCAAGACTTTTCTAAGATCCCCCATGTTCGTTCGATTGGATTATACTTGCTGTGATATGGGGGATAGTAAGCTAAACGTATGTTAAGTTGATATTGATGAGCAAACTCGATTATACGTTTCATGAATTGTGTACGTCTAGAATTATTTTCTCCACCATTATCTTGGTTAAGAACAAGTGTTTTTATATCTGCAAATCGCCAACTCTCGCTTTTCCAAAAATCTGCTAAAATATCAACAATAAAATCACTTGTCACCTTCGATTCTGTAAAGTATAAAAATAGTTCATCTAACTCTGGAAGGAAGATACCATAGGGTTTTACAGTTGTTTTTGGATCATAATCATGGTCTTGAGTCTCCGTTGGAACTCGATTTCTACCTCCACGGTCAAAGTCGCCAATATTTACACGAGCTTTGGCATCAAGACTTAGACGTAAAACGCTTTCATCATCTTTAGCTGATTGATTAAAAGAGTGCTAATTGCTCAAAAATTGCGTCCGTTTCTGGAATTTTTTTTGAGGTAAAACTTTTGCTACTCGTTTGAGTCTATAACCTAAATAATTCAATTTGAGGCGAATTGTTTCTTCAGTTGGTAACTCTTCTTTACTATACCCAAGTTTTTCAATTAATAGCCTTCTTACAACACTAGCCGTGAGGCGTGTATATAGTCTTTGGCTTTTAAAACTTGGGTCAGTTTGGCTTTGGGAATCAACTAAGTTTTTGATATCTTCTAACAGATGTGGTAAATGTTCCTCTGCCTTATTACGCCCCTTCGCACTCATATTATCTACACAAGTAATGCCACTAGTTAATTCTTTAATCCCTTTACGAATCGTATTTCTATCCCATCCTAATTCCTGTTGAGCCAGTAGTTGCCCTCCGTGGCCTAATTCGATAACAGTCTGCGCTTGAAAACGCCGTCTGGCAGCACCTTTTAATTGAGTTGCTGTTTCTTGGAGCAGATTTTTCAGTGAATCAGTTAATTGTATTGACACTTCAAATACCCAAAAATTTGAATCTAAGTTAAATTTACTACAACTTGGGGGAGAGAGGAGCAGCCAATGGCTGCTCCTCTCTCCCTCTTCAAAATGATTATTATTCTATTTATTGCTGATTTTATTTTTTGGAAGTCCCTTACACCGTTGACTACCTCTGGTTCTTCAATCCCCACAGCTTCCAGAATTGTGGGAGCAATATCAATTACATGATGGAATTGGCTTCGCAGTCCACCACGATTTTTGATGCGTTGGCGAAGCCCGCCGGAGGCATCGCCCCAAGCCACAACTAAACCATTGCGGGTTCCGCCGAAATGAGAAGCAATTTGTTTTGTCCATTGGAAGGGGCTATCTACTGCCCAAGCCCAAGCTGCATGAAAATGATTGAAGGTTTTTGGCCCACCTAAATCTTCTATTGCCGCGAGAACTTCTTGAGGACTTTCTGCTACGCCATTAAAGACTTTTAATTCATTAACACTACCTGTTAAACCGCCTTCAGCACTCGCACCATTATCACCGGCGATGAAAAAGACTAAGGTGTTATCCAATTCACCCAGTTGGTCTATGGCATCAATCACTCTACCAATTTGTGCATCGGTATGGCTGAGGAAACCTGCAAATACTTCCGCCTGACGCGCATAAACTTTCTGCTCGGTGGGAGTGAGGGAATCCCAAGCCGGGAGTTCTGCCGGGCGAGGAGTGAGCTTAGTATCGGCGGGAATTACACCCAAGGCTAGCTGACAAGCAAAGATATCTTCGCGTAATTTATCCCAACCTCGATCGAATTTACCCTTGTACTTGTCGATCCATTCCTTGGGCGCATGGTGTGGGGCATGGGTACCGCCAGTGGCAAAGTAGGTAAAGAAGGGTTTATCTGGAGCGATCGCTTGCTGAGTACGAATCCACTTAATTGCATGGTCTGCTAGATCGGGGGTGAGATGATAATCAGGGCGATTTGGTTTCTGAATATGTTGGGTATTTTCCACCAAAGCTGGACTCCATTGATTAGTATCACCGCCCAGAAATCCATAGAAGTACTCAAAACCTAAACCTGTTGGCCAGCGATCAAATGGGCCTGCTGCACTGGTTTCATAGTCTGGGGTATTGTGCCATTTGCCAAAAGCGGCTGTGTTATATCCATAATCTCGCAATACTTCAGCGATCGTTGCCGCACTTCTAGGTAAAATCGCTGTATAACCTGGATAGCCTGTGGCTAACTCCTCAACCACACCTGTATTCACAGAATGATGATTGCGTCCCGTGAGCAATGCGGCTCTGGTAGGAGAGCAAAGTGCTGTAGTGTGGAATTGGTTATAACGCAATCCCCTTTCTGCTAGACGGTCTAAATTAGGCGTATCGATCAGACCGCCAAAGGTGCTGGTTTGTCCAAAACCGACATCATCAAGCAACACCAGCAACACGTTTGGTGCATTTTCTGGAGCCTTAATAGGTTTGGGGAAGTCTGGTTCGGATTCTTTGTAAGTAAGGCCAATTTTGCCTTTAAAAGATGGTTGGGGTAATGGCAATTTGTCGCCATAGTCCGCCCAAGCAGGTAGAGGTAAGAGACTAGAAAATATTAGCGTTAGGGCTGTCAAAAAGGCGATTCTCCTTCGGAGACGCTGCGCGAACGCACCAGAAGTTAACTTCAGAGATGCATACAAAGAATCTCTCTTGTGAGGATCAGTCATACAATTTTGGATTTTAGATTTTGGATTTTGGATTTATAGGTAGTGTGCTGTCAGGCAAATTTTTAACTAGCCGAAACCCGATATGAGTAGTTCCCGTATCGGGTGATTCTGACTCCCGCGCCGCCGGACGGAAGCGGCTACAGTAATTGGGAGCGCAGAGATACGATCCCCCCTTGATGACGTGTAACTCTGGTTCATCGGGCTTATTGGGATCAAAGCTTTGATTTAAGACAATAGGATTAATTTGATCGGATTTGCGATCGCGTCCGACTTGAAAGAAATCAGTAGTCCATTCCCAAACATTGCCGGTCATGTCATAGAGTCCATAACCATTGGGTGTAAAAGAACCGACAGGAGCAATGCCCAAGTGACCATCGGCTTTGGTGTTGAAAAAGGGAAAAATTCCTTGCCAAGTGTTGGCTCTATGTTCAGAATATTCATTGCCCCAAGTGTATGTTGCACCATTCAAGCCACCACGCGCGGCGTATTCCCATTGCGCTTCGGTAGGTAAGAATTTTCCAGACCATTTGGCGTAGGCTAGAGCATCTTCGTAAGCTATGTGAACAACTGGATAGTTGGATTTGCTAGCGATAGCACTGTCTGGCCCAAAGGGATGTTGCCAATTCGCGCCAGTAGTCCAATGCCACCAACTCAGAAATGAAATTTGCTTGACACCTGGTTTTGCCATCTCAAATACTAGGGAACCTGGTAATAGCTGCTCATCGGGTAAATCGGGAAACTGTTCTTGAGATAAGGGACGCTCTGCAACTGTCACATATCCTGTGGCTTTGACAAATTCACCAAATTGTGCATTTGTTACCTCATATTTATCAATACAGAAGTCAGTCACCGTTACATCTCCAGGCGATCGCTCTTCCACAAAACTGGAATTATCAGACCCCATTTTGAACGTTCCTCCTGAAATCATCGCCATACCTTGGGGACAGGGATTGACTGTGGCTGCCAATGCGGTTGTATTGATGAATAAGAGTGCGATCGCTATTCCCTGAATGAATATTAGTGTGAGAAAGTAATGTTTTTTTCCATCTCTAATATTCTCAATTTTGCTATTTTTAATTAAATGCCTGTAGTTCATCAATAAGATTCAACTTTTATTCAAACTTATATTATTTTTTTTGATTTTAGATGAACAATCCCCCTTTTCGTTGTATTTTTCGGTAATCTATTTCTTGCATTACATTATCTGTTATCGAAAAAATCGCCGTGAATCAGTTTCAGATTAAAAGGAGCGACATTTAATTTTTGACGAAACTGATCGAGCATTTCTTGAGAAGCATCAATTCCTGTCACAGAATAACCCCGTTTGACAAGAGGAATAACATTTAACCCTGTGCCAACACCTGGTTCTAAAAAAGAGGTTTTAGGCGTGGCACAAGTCAGCTTAAGAATAAAGTCGGCGACTTCCTCTGCGATTGATTCTGTTAGCCAGCGTGTTTGGTCATAGATTTGTGCAATATAGTCATAGTAGTTGGATTTTTTCATATTTATACGGTTTAGTCGGGCTATACCTATGTATATCTGTTCTACTGCATTTTTTTTCATAAAGCCCCATTTCTGGGACTTGTAAATCCGAGGCAATATCAACAGGATGGTTGAGTATCGATACTGTAAATTTATTTGGGTATTGGCGCGGCGTGAGCGGCGGACATCCTATAATTGGCGGCACTTGGCAGAGCGACTGATGGCTGAAACACCTCCTGGAATGCAGCGTCTCCGATACCTGGCTAGCATTTTCCCCGTAGCGCGAGATGTCGATGCCGAACCAGAAAACTTCATCGCACGGATTGAGGATTTGCTGGACGAAGCAGCAGCAGACGGAGCCATCTTGGTAGAAGTCCGTTTTGGTAACGAAGCGGTACTAAGACCAGACTTTATGGGATTGTTTCGAGAAGCCGAGCGTCGTGTTCAGACGAGATATCCGCAGATCCGCGCCGAAGCAATTTTCACTTTTTTACTAGGACGGTTTGATCGCGATCGCCTTGAGCTACTTTTACAAGCTTGTATTCAGGCAGCAGATGAGGGGCTAGGCGGTATAGATTTCCTGTACGAACCGTATGACACCGAGGCGGATTGGACAACTGCCTATCATATTGCGGAGCGAGCTGCTGCGGTGGGGCTAGGTATTACCGCGCACGCAGGCGAATTCTCCACCGCCAATATTGCTGCTGCTCTGCGCGTCCCTGGACTGACCAGGATCGGTCACGCAACACAGGCTGTTCGTGACCCGCACTTGTTAGAACTGCTGGCGACGAGCGGCGTTACCGTTGAGTGTTCCCTTAGTTGTAACGTTGTTTTGGGAGCCGTCGCTTCTTATACAGAGCATCCGGTTCGGCAGCTTGTGGAGTCTGGTATTGCGATCGCCCTTTGTACAGATGATCCTGTCCAAATCTGTACTACCATTGGGCGAGAGTATACAGTAGCTCATACCCTTGGTTTTTCTGCTGCTGAATTGCTTGCCATAACTCGTAATGCCATCAAGGTAGCATTTACATCATCAAAGCGACGAAACCAACTCCTAACCGAGTTGAGCCAATAGGGTGATGTTGATTCAGCTTGGGCATTAACTCAAAGTAGCATTTTGTCAAGCTAGTTTTGAGGGTTTTAGGATTAAACCTACAAATTGAGTCAAGTAAAACCAGGCTCTTATCTGCTAATCAAAAAAGCATTTATGACTGATTCTTAGGGACAATTCAGTTTTTCAATAGCTTTGTTATCGTCTCCAACTGCTTGAGCCACTGTAAAAGTTTTATTGCTGGAAGGTTGTTTAGGAAATTTGCTATTAGTTTGAATATGCAAGCCCGGTAATAGAGCCACTTTAGCTTCTTTATTCTCTTTCGGACTATGTAGTAAAGTTACTTTAACCTCATTAATAATTTGTTGCTGCTCTTTGATAATTTGAGTTAGGTCATTAAGTGTAGCGACCTGCAATTATAAATGCCCAAACCTGCAATCAAGACTTTTTCAAACCAGAATTATTTGCAACTATAATTTCAGTTGAGCCAGAATTAACTGCAACTGAGCCAGGATTAAATGCAACCAGCCTGCAATCATCCGTTTCGACGCTTGTTTAATTGCAAATCAGCTCAACACTTTACTATGACTAAGTTTTCTCTCCTTGACAGGAGTTTGTCAAAAAACTCATTTGAGAATTTTATAAATTAACAATGAAATCTTTACCGAGTTTTTTTACTTAAAAACCAACGGTAAAAGTAACTCTAAGCCTTACTGGTGACGCAGTTAAAAAACCGTTCGTTTTTTTTACTTTAAGAGATTGCATTTAATCCTGGCTCAAACCGATGATTGCAGGTTGGTTGCAAATAATCAAGGGGAACGTTGCATTTAATCCTGGCTGAAGCGCAATTATAGTTGCATTTAATCCTGGTTTGTAAATGTCTTGATTGCAGGTTTGAGCGATTAGTATTGCAGGTCGTTACAGCTACAACTTCCCCGATTTTGCTAATATCGTAACCGCCGAGAATTTCAAATTGGGAGTGAACCATTCGATGTCCCAAAGTACTGAGCAACTGCTGTACAGGTGCTTCTTCTAAATATTCTTTGAGAATCACCAAATCATATCGTGACTGATGTAAAGGGATAAATCCCAGCCCAAAAGCGGTAGCTACAGATGCCGTACTCATACCTGCATCGGCAACTCCCCTGACTACAGCTTGGGCAACATCTTGGTGAGTTTTGAGTATATTGTCAAAGCCCTGAACAGCATCGAACGGTATCTGCTCCTTTTGGAGTGTTTGTTCCAAAAGCATCCGACTACCAGAACCGATTTCACGGTTAACAATAGTCGCTCCCCCAGCCACTCTGACTTTTCACGGCATGTGGAAAAGCTTATTTTAGCGGTTTCCTAAACCCTGATTTTTCCGTTAGCTATTTTCATTAACTCAGAGCTATTGATAATTAGGCTGTGGAAAAAGCCACGCTTTTTCGAGGCTTGAGGACTTCCCGTGAAAAGTCAGCCCAGCCACTAAGTCACTAACTGTTCTAATTCCCATTGGGTTCCCTGACTTTAACAAAAGTCCCTCCTCCCAAACACCAAGGGTAATCAGAACTGCTTCCCTCCCAGCCAGAACATCTCGAACAAAGGGAGTATTATACTCACCAGTCTCAGGATCGTACAGATGCATCCCAGCAATGTGCGCCTCACCTCTGCATAGACTGTGCAATGCAGCCATGCTATTGGCGAAGTTATATTGAACTCGCAGTTGAGGATGCCAGCGTTCGGTGGCTCTTGCCCATAGTGAAATCACAGGGGCACAACCAGCAATTACAACGGTGTTATGGAGTGTGTCGAGATTATCGTCTAAAAGACGGACTCGAACTTTATTTGTACCTGCAACACTTGTACTTTCACCATCAGCCGGAATCATATCTTGGCGAAAAGCATCCTTACCAATTAAAGGATAAGCTATCCATTGTCCGCCTACACGAGCCATGCTAACTCGTAGTTGCTGACCATTAGGAACAGGTTTAGCAAGAACTGCTTCGATTTCAGGTAAATCCCGCTCTAACCAGAATAGATCCTCAACTTGACAGCCAAGCGCTTTGGCCAAGCGAAGTGTTATGGCTACTGAGGGAGCATATAGTCCCGACTCTACACCACTAATAGTCTGACGAGTCACACTAGCGATGTTAGCCAAATCTTGTTGGCTCATGCCTAAGCGAGTTCTAATCGACTTCAAGTTATTACGGAGGTCACTATCCTGCTTCATTGGCTTTGTCTCTTAGTTTCAAAAAGCCGTAGCGGATTTAAATATTGCATCTGCCAAGGCGAAAGTCTGGTCTTTGAGTTTATATCATTTCTCTTTGACGAGTTTTTGTGCTTTCGCTGTCTTGATTCCCCATATAAAAAGACTATCATAGAAATTGCAAATTTGCTTGCCAAGCGCAAAAATAATTTGCGGGTGGTTACTTTTTACTGTTATTTTGGCTCAAAAGCCCCAATTTCCGATAATAAATAGAGCATTTATCTAGTAGCAGCTTTCTACCAATTTAGTTGGTAGAAAGTAGTATTCAATACAGTTTTAGAGATTAGTTTCAGCTTTGATGCTTGATAGGCGAGTAATGCAAGCCGTAGAAAACATACTACTAACCAATGAGAGTTCTTTGGGGTAAATCTTATCCTGACAAATTAGTGCTGTAGTAGAACAAAAAAACCTACTCAAAGAAGTTGCAGAATACTTGGGGCTAGTCGAGGTTGTTTGGTTAAATGCCAATAATTTGATGCGTGTTCCACTCTCAAATTTCAAATCTCAAATCTCAAGCAAACTTATTCCAGTCGTGGTTAGACTTATTGTCGATTGTCACTCAAGAACAATAATCTAGTCAGGGTAAGCGCATCTAATTTTGTAGCTCTTAATACAGACAAAAAGCTTAAACCTCTATCTGAATATCAGTCTTTCATTCAAAATAGGACAAATTGTCGTAAATGATTGAAAAAACATGGGTCAAATAGCTTTTTATGTTTTTTGACCACATAAAGACGAAAATGTCAATCCCACCCCTTGGCTCAGTGTAGTAATTTGGAACTGATTTGTGCTTTGGCTGAACCCCAAAACCACCGTGTCAATAGGGTTTGAGATGCGCTTACCCTGATAATCTAGTAAACCTGATTTTTCTGCAATATTCAATCTGCAAAAAATCAGAAGTACCAATCTTCACCGCAGCTTCGTTATTTTTGAAGCTTACCAAAACCTTATGAATCAACCATACTTACATCCAGATGATTTGCCTTCACCCCAAACAATCAAGCTGAGTGAAATACTATTCAGACAGGAATGGCACTAAGAAAAGCCGAAACGCTTATCAATTAAGCAGTTTGCAATTGTTTACGTAATTCTTGCCGGGGTTTGGTCAATCTGGGATATGCTTTGGGGCGGCGTTTGGTAACTCGTGGTTCAGTGCGTGCGAGACGGTCAGGAACTTCTTTGTGAACGATAATTTTTAGTAAAGTGCGATAAAGTCTAAGCCGTTTTTTAGAGTCAGCAACCTCGAATTTGGGAATAAAATTAATTAAATGATGGCGAGTACCTTGTAGCGATAAACGATGGGAGCAATGCGATTTTGTTAGACGACCCAAAAAAAGTGCGATCAAAAAAAATAGCACTCCAAACTGATGTTACGGACGCTGTTCATTAGGAGAATGTTTTACGTATTAATACTAATTAATAATGTAATATATATATATATATACTGAAAAAGATGATTAGCGATCGCACTTTTTTTGAGTCGCCTAAGAAAATCGCATTGCTCCCGTTTGGGGCTACCTTTCAAAGAACTGTTACCATCATCTGTAATTGAACAAGCACTCTCGGAGCTAAAAATTAGATACTATAGGCGATTATTTGATCCAATAGTAACGCTTTGGGCGTTTTTATCTCAAGTAATAGAAGCTGATAAGAGTTGTCATAATGCAGTTAGCAAAGTCATTGCTTATTTAGCTGAAATTGATGTAGAAATTCCATCGTCTGACACGAGCGCTTATTGTCAAGCTAGGTCTAGATTACCAGAAAAATTTTTAGAAACCCTTTTTAGTCAGGTTGGGAAAAGCTTAGAAGAGAAGGTAGAAATAGAGCATTTATGGTGTGGAAGAAATGTGAAAGTAATAGATGGGTCTACGGTATCGATGCCAGATATTCCAGATAATCAAAAAGCATACCCTTAACCCTCTACTCAAGCATCTGGATGTGGATTCCCAATTGCAAAAATCGGTGTAATATTCAGTTTAGCTACTGGAAGCGCTATTGCACTATGCATAGATATTCTGAATACGCATGATATTAAATTAGCCAGAAATTTATATCAGTTTCTTAATCCATTGGATATCCTTTTAGGGGATAGAGCATTTTGCGCTTATGCTGATTTTGTTTCTATTAAAAATAGAAATTGTGATGCAGTTTTTCGGAAACACCAAGCTCGAAAAACCACAATGCGAAAAGGTAAAATAATTGGATCAAGTGACAAGCTAGTAACTTGGCAGAAACCTAAAAAATGCCCACAGGGATTGAGCAAAGATGAATTTAATGCTTTACCCTCAGCCATAACTGTACGAGAGATATATTATTATATTGTTGTTCCTGGCTTTCGCACTGAACAAGTTAGCTTAATTACTACTCTCTTAGATACAACAGCTTATTCTACTCTAGATATTGTTGGGCTTTATGGTCAGGGCAAACGCATCTAAATGTGGTACACATATACTAATGAGTCCAAGAAAGGTAGCGATCGCTGATGGGATGGAAGTTGAGCAATGAGGCTTTGATGATAAAGTCATTCTAGAAGTAGAGGAAAGCCCCTAAAAAAGCGTGAAGCTCAAGCCCAAAATTACGATTGCTGACCACTTTGCCCTAATGGAAGACCCAAGAATAGACCGCACGAAGCGACACAATTTAATTGACATTCTCACAATTGCCTTGTGTGCAGTGATATGTGGAGCAGATAGTTGGGTAGCAATTGAATTGTATGGCTGCACGAAATATGAGTGGTTGAAAACGTTTTTAGAGCTACCAAATGGCATTCCATCACATGATACATTTGCACGAGTATTTGCACAATTGAATTCACATAAATTTCAGGAATGTTTCTTAAATTGGATAAGGTCAATCCAGATCATAACGGATGGTGAAGTAGTAGCAATTGACGGTAAAACTTTATGTGGCTCCCATGAGAGAAGCAGTGAGCAAAGTGCAATACAAATGGTAAGTGCGTGGGCAACTACAAATAAGTTAGTGTTAGGGCAGGTAAACCCGGATTTCTCACAAAGGTTTAAACGAGTAGCCCAAAACGCTTATGCCACTTAGACTTGAGATAAAATACGCCGTTCACATATTGTTGTGATTCGTGCAGTGTCTAAAACGCTCAAAATCTAAGCCTGATAAAGGTTTGGTAATAGCGATCGCACCGCTTGTGAGAAATGCGGGGTAAAGGTGGATGAGAAATCAAATGAAATTACAGCAATTCCCGAATTAATAAAAGTATTAGAACTATCTGGTTGTATCGTGACAATTGATGCCATCGGTTGCCAGAAGGAGATTGTGAAGTTAATTAGCCAACAAAATGCAGATTACGTAATTACCCTTAAAAAGAATCAAGGTAATCTTTATGATGAAGTAGAGCAACTATTTAAAGCAGAGATAGGCAAGGGTTTTCAAGATTTTCAACATAGCACATACAAAACAGAAGAACATGGGCATGGTCGTCATTAAATTCGCAACTACGCGATGTTAACAGGAATTCAATCTCGGCTTGATCCTGATTCAGTTTGGTCGAACTTTAATAGTATTGGGATGGTAGAATCCGTCCGACAAGTAGGTGGTAAAACAACAGTGGAGACTCGTTATTTTATTAGTAGCCTTGAGGATAATGCTAAACAATTTGCTAATTCGGTTCGGAGTCACTGGGGGATAGAAAACTCATTGCATTGGGTATTAGATGTGGCTTTAAAAGAAGATGACTGTCGCATTAGAAAAGATAATGCTCCACAAAATTTTGCAGTAATGCGGCAGATAGCAGTAAATCTTTTAGGTAAAGAGAAGCGTGTGAAACGGGGAATCAAAAATAAACAGTTTTTGGCAGCAATGGACAATAACTATTTAGAAAGAGTTTTAGCTTTAGCGTAAACTAATTTGTCAATAATTTAGTTAAGATTGTTGCTTATTTTCAAGGATAAGTTTACTTATTCATGGCTGAATAGTTAGCTAATTTATCCTTAAATAAGAGTTCTTTTATTAGAGATAAGTTAATTTAGACGATTCCCAAAGAATCGATTTATTTTGTTTATAATTTTATCAAGTTTTGTACTTGTATAGATGACTTGAAAATCCTTATTAGTTTTTGTTAGGAAATAAGGTGCGTTTACCCTGCTATAGTCATCGGTACTCTACATAACCATCTCTTATTTTGTGTTGTAGTTTTGTATTACAACGTAATCTAAAGCATAATGTGAGCAAACACCTTAGTTCATAGTTGGAGACGTGGCAAAATTAACGATTCAGATCCCGGATGAACTAGCTCAACGTCTAGAACCTTTGCAGAGTCGCTTACCCCAATTACTTTGGCTATTGTTGGATGCAGATGTGCAACAAACAAGCGAGCAGCCAAAAGTGAATGCACAAACTGTAGAGATTTCCGAAGTGTATCAAGAAGTGCTGGATTTCTTGATTAAACGTCCAACGCCAGAAGAGATAATTGCTTTTAAAGTTTCATCACAAGCGCAAATGCAGTTAGAAGCATTATTAGAGAAAAACCGTTCTGCTTCACTAACTCAGATGGAATTAGCTCAATTAGATGTTTACGAACAATTAGAACATCTAATGATTCTGCTAAAGGCCCGCGCTATGGAAAAGTAATGAAAATTTGATGGCCAGTACTTCAATTTCAACAGAACTTCGCAAGCTAGTAGTTAGTAGAGCGTCAGGACGCTGTGAATATTGTTTAATTCACCAAGATTTTTCAATATATACCCATGAAGTAGATCATATTCTTGCTCTGAAACATGGGGGCGAAACTTTGGCGGAAAATTTAGCTCTTTCATGTTTATTATGCAATCGTCATAAAGGTTCTGATTTTGCGACAATTGACTCGGCTACTGGAGAAATAGTGCCATTGTACAATCCTCGGCGTCAAATTTGGGATGAACATTTCTATTTTGAGAGTGTAAGAATTGAGGGAAAAACTCAAGTAGGGCAAGCAACTGCAAAGTTACTTCAGTTTAATCTTCCTAATCGATTACTACAAAGGCAAGTATTAATGAGTCAGCAAAAATATCCTTGAGTATGTAAATTTAGTATCTTTATAAGAACTAATGATATAAAAGCTAATTAATTGTTTTATAAAGAAATATAAATATTAAAATTATTTATTTAGTTTAAAGATGGATTATAGCACAGATTCTTTATCTCCGATAAAACTGATACCATTGGATAGAAATCTATCTAGTCTGCAAACAAGAAAATATAGAAGTTCTGTTAAAATTAGCACACCCACAGATATTCGATGGATAAAGGTGCTGGAATTTTTACGCAGCAATAACCTAGCGCCTTGGAAAAAGTACCACTACCACCAGCCCAGAGTTTAACTCCAGAGCAGATGGAGCAGGTATGGTCAGCGTTGGAATTGCTAGGAGAAACAAAGCAACGGGATACAGCACTCGTTCACATTCTCAGTCATGGACTCCGAGCAGGGGAAGTTGTACAGCTAAATGTTGGCTCATTTGATGGCAAGCTGCTGTTTTTACCTGACACCAAAACCAATGAACCACACTTAGTTCCACTAAAAAAAGAGAGTCGGAAAGTTTTAGCAGAGTATTTGCAATTGCGCCAACAGCAGGGAGAGGTGTTAAACAGCGACTTCCCCCTGATGATTTCACACCATGCTTCATACAGGGAGCAACGCGATTTGGTGAGATCGGGCAAAAAAGCTGCGATCGCTAAAAACTAGTTTCAGTATAATTTGTATTTTTACTACAGAATACACAGTATTAATACTGTTTTAGATTTGTGGAATATTTTAATATCTAAAGATGACTCATTTTTGGGAGACAAAAAAAGGTAGGATTCCCTTTGGAGTAAAGGTTTTGATATCTAATATCTAAACAAAAACAGGGATGCCTACAATGAAAAATAATATATGTTCTACTTTCGATATAAGCAAATATTTGTCATATTTTCAAGAAAAAGTTACGAAACTTTTAGAATTAACTGACATCTCAGAATTTGATGGACAAGTTTTAAAAATACGTGAGGAAGAAATTAGGAAATCTGCATTAATTTTGGCAGGAGAATGTATCGCTTTATTACTTCATAATCTGTCTAAGTCCCAAGGTTTTTTGGATAAAGCGATGCAGCAAACACAGGGTTGGTGGCACAATAAAACGCAAAAACATGGTTATAAAAAGCGACAAATATTAACGATTGGTAATGTTGAAGTAACTTTACAATTACCGTATGTAGTTGAACGTCAAAATCAACCAGATAAAAATAAACAACATGAAGGATTTTGTCCATTCTTAAGATATTTAGGAATGTCCGAGGGTTTAACCCCAGTTGTTTTATCAAAGGTTGCTCAATATGGCGCAATTGCAGGTTCGTTTGAAGCTGCACGTACAACACTAATTGATTGGGGAATAAAGATTAGTTTAAAACGAATAGAACGGCTAACATATTATTTTGGTCAGTTGGGAATAGATTTACGTACTCACAAGCTAAATGACTTAAAATCTGGTAATTTATCCACTTTAAATATTCTTAAAGACCAACGTGTTGTAATTGCTGTAGACGGTGGTCGTACCCGTATTCGGATACCGAAAAAAGGAAAGCGTAAGGTTAAAACAAATCGTTATGGCTTTGCAGGTGAATGGATGGAGCCAAAATTACTAACAATTTATGTAGTAAATGAACAAGGGCAAAAAATTAGGACATCAGCAATTCCTATTACTAATGATGGTACATATTCAGGTTATCAAGGGTTCATGCAGATTTTAGAAATGTATTTAGTAAATTTGGGTATAAGCCAAGCAAAACAAGTTTTATTAATTGGGGATGGTGCAGAGTGGATATGGATACATATCCCTCCTTTATTAAAAAAACTACAATGTCCCCACGAAACTTATCAGTTGTTAGATTTTTATCACGCAGCATCACATTTACAAGACTTTGCCGATGCTGCTTTTAGCACAAATAATGAGCGTCAACAATGGTTTAAAAAGTCTCGTAAAATGTTAAAAAAAGGTCAAGCACTGGATTTAATGAGAAACATGGGTGAGATTATATTATCAGCTACTGGAGAACGCATGGCAAATAAAGTCACTTTGTACTTAAAGATAATTTTTAGCGATCGCAGCTTTTTTGCCCGATCTCACCAAATCGCGTTGCTCCCGTTAAAGTTGATGAAGAGTTAGGGCTACCAAAAGATAAATGGCTACCAATGGTATTAGAATTAGCCTGTGCCTTGGGAGTCAGTAGTGAATTTCCAAATTCTCACTCGTTGTTTCAAAAATGGACATTAAAATTTATCTTACTCAGAGCTTAGTTAGCGGGCAAAGCTAGCTAACTAAGCTCTTCCCCACACCTTTTTTCGTTCACCCGAAACTATGTGTACTCACGCCAATTATCTCAACTTGTTTGCAAGCTGTTCTTAAAATCCTAGCGGCTGAATCTTCGCTAATGTGTCCATCACTGCGACCGGGGAACAAATAAACATCCCCTGCCATTGGGTAATATTCAACCAGTAACCGCCGTAGGTCTTCAATCACTGGGATTGACCTAGTAGCCAGCTTGCCTTTAGTGTTTGCTTTCCGAATCACCAACCGAGGTCTAACGTTGCCTTTAGGTGTGTAAATGTCTTGGGTGAACAGGGTACAGCATTCTCGAATTCTACAGGCACTAAATAAACATACGCCAAATATTGTGCGATCGCGGCCGTTCTGAAAACCCTGGTTGAAAATTAGTTGTATCTCTTGTAGAGTAAGTATCTTGGCGCGTCCATGACGATTTACTTTCACTTTTCACCGCTACACCCCGTTAACTCTCAATTTTCAGGTTACAGCAGTATGATTCAATCACTACAAAAACTATTCACATTTGATGAATTTGTAGATTTTTTAAAAACACAACCAGAAAATATTTGCTACGAATTATACGACGGAGAAATTATACAAATGCCTTTACCGAAAGGAAAACATGAAAAAATTGTGGCGTTTTTAGTCATGATTCTAATGGTCGAATGTCACCGTCTTAAACTTGAGTACGGTATACCAAGTAAAACTTTAGTCAAACTGGAAAATAAGATATCAGGATACTTCCCAGATGTTCTTTTACTAAATCTTCCTAATTTAGTAAATGAGGCATATTGGGAAAATGAATCGATAATTACTAAACCGGAATCGATACCATTAGTGATTGAGGTGGTCAGTACTAACTGGAGAGATGATTATCATAAAAAGCTTGCTGACTATGAAGAAATGGGTATTCAAGAATATTGGATTGTGGATTATGCTGCTTTGGGTAGCAAAGAATTGATAGGCGACCCCAAACAGCCAACAATCACAATTTACTTTTTAAGTGATGAGGGTGAATATCGTGGTAAACAGTTTAGAGGAGACGACCGTATAGAGTCCCCAACATTTCCTGATTTAAATCTAACTGTTGAACAAATTTTTTCAGTGCGTTATTGATCAATTACTACGGACGTATCCCTACACTACTCTTACGCTCGCAGAAGAAGGATAAGAATATATATTACCAATATTAATCTGTACCTCCTCCGAAATCGAAATCGTAGGCTGAAGACTTGCTCCACCGACGATTTTGCTGGTTTCGGAGTCTAATAGTTCCTCGAATAGAGGAGCTTGCAGGTTTTCTTCTTTGTTAGCTGTTAGAGCTATGATTTTCCTTGAGAAGTAGTTTTGCATATCTTGATTTAGCAAGCTATTGACTGCATAGTAAATATATCTAGCTGGAAATAAAATAATCAAGTATTCATAAAAACATCCTACTTTTTAATGGCGATAATCAGCGTCAATTTCAAGTTTTTTATCTATGGCTAGCTCTACACCATTAGCACCATCCACAGAAAATGTGAAAATCAATTTTTTCTACACCTAAATCAAAAGCCAGCAAGTTGAACCAAGGAAGTCACTTGCTGGACAGTTATAAAACCCACATTCCGCACTTCAAAATGTAGTGCTTTAATACTTCAATAAATGCTACAAAAAATTATTATTCTGATTAAGTATTAACACTGCTATCTACTAGACTTTTAGCGATCGCTATTCAAGGACTATTAGCCCAAAAACTGTAGCACTGGTGTGCTACAAAGCGAAGTGCGGAATATGGGCTACAAGAACTAGAGTTTTTATTAATTTTATTTACAGGTTTTACAGGTTGAACGATGAATATCTTTCGCCGTAAATTCTCTGAAACTCCTATATGCAATGGATTACAGCCCAAAGCATTAGCCTCCTACCACACAGTATTTACTAAACTCTTGGGTAGGCGAAAAGCAATTATTGACCCTCAGACTGCAAGTATCTTCAGGCAAAATCCTACTTTCGCTTCAAAAATGCTCAAACTTATATACAGCAAGGCTTTTCAGACCATCTTGCTGCTTTTTCCTCGTATCTGATACCGTTGGCGAATTCCCAAAACAGCTAAACTGAACCGATTAGTTCAGAAATGAAACGATTGAGAACCTTCTGAACATTTTTATACCCAGTAGCTTGCTTACCTAATTTCAGTTCAGACATAATGCGATCGCTTCCAGCGGGCGGGTACGCCATCGCGTAAAATTTCAAGTTCTCTTATAGTTGGTAAACCAACAGACTGTCTTTCGCGCTCCGTATCAGATGTTAGAGAAAACTCGCTCTGCCGTGTAATACTCGGTTGGGGTTCGTTTTGCCCCTGATCAGGAGCTAAAAATTCTGAGTCTTCCCGTGTAATACTTGGTAGAATGTTATGTTTAACAATGTGTTCTAAATAGTCAGCCCTAGTTAAACCCAAACATTCAGAGGCTATCCCTAAGCTTTTCCATGTGTCATCAGTCAGTCGCAAAGAACGTACTTCACGATAATCATCATTCTTGAGCGCAAACTTTCCCTGAATATCCCGTTTTAACATCAATAGAGTAGGGGGTCTGTGAGGCGATTCTTGCAGAGAGTAGATGAAGCCGAACAACTTACCGAAACAAACTATGGAAGTGGGCAATTGAGCGGAGGCGGTTCTGTTTTTGAACACATCTACTTTAATGATCACACATGGTTCAGCGTGAAGCGAATCCCATCTACTCTTCGATTCGTCTACCTTGATCATCGAGGACAAGGAGGAATTGGAATTATATTTAGTGAACCGATGAATTCGGAAGGCTACAAAGCTAGCGAAGTTAAAAAGTGGATTAAAGATAATTATCCCACGCTTCTTCCCCATTGGACTTTATATCGAGCAAATCACCCAACATAGAGTGTGAGCCAGCACCTAACACATTCTTTTTAGCTTCCCTCTGATGCTTGTTTAGCTTTCTCTTGCACATCTTGTGCCGCTTTTTGTGACGCTTGAGCAGCTTGATTAGTCATAGAGGTAGCAATGCTACTAATATCAACAGAAATAGGTGATGCTGACCCAGTTCCAATCAAAACACTTGAACAGCCACCAGTAATTTTATTTGGAGAACCAAGCGGTTCTAGAATTGTATTTCCTTGAAAGCAAGCTGGTAAGCCATTGATTAATACAGTGCTACTAGCATCAATTACTACACCTACTCCGTGGGGAGGGATAGGAGAAGGAGTCATGCAAGCATGGAGATCAACAGTACCAACAGCAATTATTACTGCCATGAATTCAAGTTGGCCAGATGCACCACATCAACGTTGTGAAGCACACTTTCTCAACAATTTGAGTGATGCAGTCTTGCCTTTAGATACAAAGCTACGACAGCAATTAAAGACAGATTTGGATGGACTACCAAAAGTACCATTATCTTCTGAAAGACCTCAAGACCCAACTCAGCAAAAGCAGCCAGACAATAATAGCCCCTTTTTTCAGCAATCCCCTATCTGTCACGAGACGCAGAGTTAATGGCGGTGGAGTCCCAGATTCGAGATGCTATTCAGGATTGTGTCAATCGCACCAGTCGCAAACCTTTTAGTTGGGGTGGTTTAAGCGGCTACCAGCAATTATCAGCGATTGGAGAAGTACTACGTAGTTTATCATGCCGACAAATTGACACAGATTATTTGTCTGTATTGTCAGTATGGGTTGACCAAGCTTTAAGCAACAATCTTTCCGTAGCATTGGATTTGGCAGAAGCGCACAAGTGGTTGCGACGAATTGCCGAATGTTTGCGCTATCCAAATAACTCCCACCGTATCTCAGGTAATGTAACTGATATTACACAAACCGCAGAAATCCCCTTAACAAGTTTTCAAGTTCGGTGCAAGATGGAAGAGTTATTACAGAAGTTTGTGCCTGACCCTCAACAACATCCGGCACAGTTTGCTCTCAAGAAAAAGTTACAACGTTTATGGGATAAATACAGTACTGACTTATTACACTGCTATGATATCCCTGGTTTGCCACCAGATAACCTGAAAATCGAGTCTTTATTTAGTCATTTGCGTCGCCATCAGCGACGTATTAGTGGACGCAAATCAACTGTTGAATTACGTGATTTGGGCCAATATCAAGTTCTATTTGTAGCTCAAAACGAAAAACAGTTACTTGAACAAATTCGGGAAGTACCTATAGCTGAGTATAAAACTCAACGTCGTAGATTAGCGATCGCACAAGCTCCTCGCCAACAAAAACGTCGCCTTCATCGTAATCCAGTTAGCACAATACAATCTTTGGTCAATCAACATCAGGAACTTCTCACTGTGCTTGAGTTTCAAGCTCACACCCCAGCTTTCTAATTCTTGGATAACTTCATAACCTAATTTGCCTGTTTGATAAACGGCTTTTTGGTTGACAATCCCATCGTTAGCAAGGGTGACTTCGCGGACGTACTGTTCTGGGGTGGAATGTCCGGGAATAACTGCGGTATTCACGCCATCCATACCCATTGCGATCGCACCACTCCGTCGGATGTTAGCTTTTTCTAAAATCAACACCTCTGCATTAGGATTGGCTTGTTTAGCTTTAATTCCAGCCATTGTCCCGGCTGTACCGCCACCAATGACAAGTACATCAGTTTTTATTTGTTGGGTGTTGATGTCCATAAGCTTTTGGGAGTGTTGAGGATACGTAGAACATTTAAGCTAAAACTAATATAAATACTACGGTAAATCAACCAAATTACCGTATCTTACTGATAGAATATTCACATGGATAAGCCGCAAATGCAAGCTCCAAAAATTGCGATCGCCGACATTGTTGAACGCGTAAAATTTCAAGTTCTGAAGTAGCCAGTCTCCAAGCTAGATTTATCGCCTTGGACTGCACCCTCACAGACATTTGTGCAATTATCTTAACCTTTCACTGATGCTTTGGAGCCGTGTTCTTGTCGCATACAGAGTTATTGTATAAATTGTATAGTACTTACGTAGGAAGTCCGTTACGTTATAAACTTGTGCAAATGGGGAACTCTATGATTAGAGATCAATCCTTTAAATTATTTTTTTGTTTGGAATACCCACAAGAGGCGCTTGTTAATGATTAGTATAATTACACCAGTTTATAACGGTGAGAAATTCATAGAATCTTGCATTCAAGTTGTAATTGACCAAAACTGTTTAGAAGTGGAACACATCATTGTCGATGGAGGTTCAAGCGACAAGACAATAGACATTATTGAGGATAAAGCCAATCAATATCCCCATATCCGATGGATTAGCGAAAAGGATCGAGGACAATCTGATGCTCTCAATAAAGGAATTGCTATGGCACAAGGAGAAATTATTGGTGTTTTAAATGTTGATGATTTTTATGAAAAAAACGTTCTTAAGCGCATTTGTGAAATTTTTAAAACTTTACCAGAGCCTAGCTTGATTGTTGGCAACTGTAATGTTTGTAATCAACAAGGTAAACTAATTTATATTAATAAACCTAGCCGATTACGGACAATTGATTTTTTGTTAGAAAGGCAAGTTAATGAAGATAAAATTATCGATGCTTCTTTTCCAGTAAATCCATCTGCTTACTTCTATCACAAATCATTGCATCAGCAAATCGGACTCTATAAAGTAGAAGATCATTATGTAATGGATATAGATTTTCTTTTGAAAGCTATTAGATATTCTCATGTTAAATATTTCAATGAAATTTGGGGTAATTATAGATATTATCCAGGAACCAAAACATTTGATGATTCTGCTAGAGGAACCAGTTTGACGCGAATTAAACAATTATTTAATGATTATATTAAAACACTATCTTTGATAGAGCAATGGAAAATTTTGTTAGCTCGAAACCTGAATTTTATTTTATTGAAAATCTTTTATTTTTCTAAGCATCCAGAACGATTATCTGAATCGATTAAGCAGCGATTAACTAATACCATCTCAAAAAAATCCTGATGTATATATAGCAATACAGTTCAATTAGTGATGTTTGACCTCGGAAGATCCCCCCAACCCCCCGATAAATTGGAGGGCTTAGTTCCCTCCTTTTTAAGTCCCGTTAGGGAGGATCAAGCCTTACACTGAACTGTATTGGCATATATAGGACTCCTATTTGATTTTTGATACATAGCAATACTTGTCGGGTTTTGGGGAAAAGCGAAAGGGGAAAGGGGAAAGAAAAAACCTTTAACCCAAACCCAGTAACCTTTTCCCAAAATCCAATTCCGAGTTAAAAATGCTTTACCCGAGCAGTATTGATATACATAGGGTGTGAAAGCGCAGAAAGTACAGCACTTTATCCAATATAATCACAAGAATTATGTCAGTAAGAGCCAAACCAGAAAGTTTTTTAACGATGAAATTTTTGCATAAACAAAGTAGTAGAATTGGCATCCACGCGGCACAAAGTAGCAATAGTACTACGCGCTTCTGCCTGGGCAGCTATTCTTGCAATGCCCACTACTGACTGCTTGTTGCCGTTTTACTTTGTTGTCGAACCTCGATAAATTCGCTCCATTTGCTCTGGAGAAAGCACTGTCATTGGAAACCATTCATTTGTGGAAATAGGAAGTTCCGGGGATGATTGAAATTCCCGTTGTTGAGTTTTAGTAAAATGTATTTCCACATTGCTATTTAAAGGTGGGCTAAGTAATGTCTCATCTATCTCTGATGGAGAAAGTTGATTTTGAGGCAAGACATAGGCGTGCTTTTGTGCATCGTATGCCAAAATTTCTCCTGTCTCAATTTGATAAATCCAAGCATAAATATTGAGTTTCCCTTGATAAAGCTTAGAGTGAATCACCGGATAAGTTCGTAAATTTTCGATTTGGGTAAGGACATTCTCAGCAATAATTATTTCTAAGAGTTCTTCCCCTTCGTAGTGGCTATAATTGTCTTTTACCAGTCTTCGCGTTGCCTCTGTATACTTGAGCCAGTCATGTACAAGAGGCATTTCTACCCGCAAGCTGTCTAACTTCATTAACCCTTTCATAGCGCCACAATGTGAGTGACCGCAGACAATAATTTGTTGAATATCTAATGCTTGAATAGCATATTCAATTGTCGCCCCCTCACCGCCATTAGTCGCACCATATGGTGGAATAATATTACCTGCATTGCGGATAACAAATAATTCACCTAACCCAGCTTGTGTAATCAGGTTTGGATCGATACGCGAATCTGAACAAGTAATAAATAGTACTCTGGGTTTTTGACCATGAGAAAGTTGTTCAAACAGTTCTTCATTGGCGGAAAAATAACTACTTTTAAACTCGCGCAAACCTTTAATCAATTTTTTCATAGGAGTACCTAAATGAACAAGTAATACTTAAAACTTCAAAGTCAATATATGGGAAGTCGTCAATAGGATCTTCTATATCCTGGTAGAAGGAGTGAGATGGCGTAGGGTAGTCGAGTGCATTTACGAGAAAGCTGATGGGGTGTCGGTGATTGGTCAGCAGACGTTGAGTTAATGCCGGAAACATCAGAGATGTTTATCTACCTTACCATGCTCCGGATCATAGTGAGACGATTAGCATAAAATTTGACCGCTCAAAACTTTTCAAACACCCTCTCAAATTGAAATTATCGTGACAGATAAATTTAATCAACCGCCACTGCGAAAAGGATTTTTTATCAAAGTTAAGCCAGTTGCAACGCCTAAGAATAACATAGCCCCTTTTAACGTTCCAGATAACTCTTTGTAACTCTGTTAGGTGGTAAACAATTAATTGTGCGATCGCAGTTCGCACTTTTGCATAACTAGCAATTTGGGTTAATATCTGGGCTTCACCAACTAATGGCAATGGTAAGTAAATTCGTAGTAATCACAAAGAGTGCTTAGAAAACAATACGCTTTGTGCTTACTACAAACCTCATAGCGCAAGCAAAGTACTAGTACAGCACGCCGGAAATCAAGCTACTATTTTAAAACTTACAAAAGCCTTGATTACAAAACTTTTGACTTTTGACTTTTGAACGCCAGTTGCTTCTCCTGTCGGAGACGCTGCGCGAACAAGTCGGCAAAGCCGCAAGGGCGCACTGGCTCCTTTTGACTTCCGCCCTGCGGCACTAGGTGATAACAGTTGGCTGTTCCCGTCCTGTCAGTTCGCAAATTTGAGCTATCTCCTGAGCAATAGTAATTAAAGAAGCAAGTGCTTCTTGTGGATCAAGGTCATGTTTGCTGGGATCTGGCTCGTAGCTTTCTATATAAACCCTTAGGGTTGCACCTTGAGTACCCGTACCAGAAAGTCGCACCACAATTCGAGAACCATCGGTAAAGCCAATGCGAACACCTTGTTGATCGCTAACGCTACCATCAACAGGATCGGTATAACTAAAGTCATCACTGTATTCAACTTGATAGTTACCGAATTGCTTGCCTTTAAGAGTTGGCAATAAAGAACGCAGTCTTTCTATTAAAGTGTTAGCTGGCCCTGTCTGTATCTCTTCATAGTCATGGCGAGAGTAATAATTGCGTCCATAAGTCTGCCAGTGTTCTCGGACAATCTGCTCAACAGATTGTTGTCGGACTGCTAGGATATTTAGCCAAAACAGCACAGCCCATAGCCCATCTTTTTCGCGGATATGGTTGGAACTGGTACCAAAACTTTCTTCACCGCAAAGAGTCGCTTTCCCCGCGTCTAAAAGATTGCCGAAAAACTTCCAGCCAGTGGGTGTTTCATAGGATTCAATTCCAATCTGAGCAGCAACTCGATCTACTGCTTGGCTAGTAGGCATCGATCGCGCTACCCCGGCTAAACCCTCACTATAACCAGGGACTAGCTTGGCGTTTGCGGCTAACACTGCGAGACTATCGCTAGGGGTGACAAAGAACTTACGCCCTAAGATCATATTGCGATCGCCATCTCCATCAAAAGCTGCCCCAAAATCTGGCGCATCTTCTGCGTATAAAATATCCACCAACTCATGGGCATAAACCAGATTCGGGTCAGGGTGTCCGCCGCCAAAGTCTTCTAAGGGTGTACCATTACGTACAGTTCCCACTGGTGCGCCCAAACGTTGCTCGAAAATGGCATGGGCATAAGGGCCAGCCACTGCGTGTAAGGCATCGATAGTGATCTGAAAATTTCCTCTTGTTAATAGTTCACGAATGCGATCAAAATCAAACAGGGACTCCATTAACTCTTGATAATCATGTACGGAGTCAATCACCTCAACTACCGTCTCTCCCAAATGTGACTCACCTAAAGTTTCTAAATCTACATCTGGTGCTTCCAGAATTTGGTAGCTATCAATTACTTTACTGCGATGGTAGATAGCCTCTGTCACCTTTTCCGGGGCTGGGCCACCGTTGCTAATGTTATATTTCACACCAAAGTCACCATTGGGCCCGCCCGGATTATGGCTAGCAGACAAGATGATGCCACCAATAGCCTGGTATTTGCGAATAATAGCAGAAGTTGCAGGAGTAGACAAAATCCCGTGTTGACCAACTTTAATTCGCCCAATGCCATTGGCCGCAGCCATTTTCAAAATGATTTGAATGGCTTGGCGATTGTAATAACGACCATCACCACCCAGGACTAGGGTTTGCCCACGCAAGTCACCTACAGAATCGAAGATGGATTGGATAAAATTTTCTAGGTAGTGGGGCTGCTGAAAAGCCTTAACTGCTTTCCGCAGCCCAGAAGTACCAGGCTTTTGGTCGCTTAAAGGAGTAGTAGAAACTTTATGGATCTTCATAGATAACGTTTAACAAAGCATTTTTCTTTTACAGCTTTGCATAAATTCGTTACAAAAAAAATTGCCAAATATATATATATAATTATGTACCCATCGACACGGTTAGGGTAAGCTGGTGTTACAGGCAGGGCGGCGGCATCATGCCAACAAAACCACGCAGCATTAAACCCGATAAGCTTTGATATCGCCAGCCAGCACTCTGTTTACCTGCTATTAGCCGCCATTCCATAAATTTAGTTCGCCATAAACATTGATATCAAACGTAAATTCGATATCAATATGGTTCTTGGGATATTCTGTGGGCAAAGGTGCAAAAGGTGCAGCTCGTTGTATGGCATTGAGTGCTACTTCATCAGTTACACTGAATCCAGAGGTTTGTGCAATATTGAGATTGCTAACTTGACCTGAACGGTTAATAGTGAAGTTAAGCACCGTTCGCCGATTAGACTGGCTCATTCCTGGTAGCCACTGCTGCCGAACGCGTTGCTTTAGTTTGTTTAAGTAAGAGCTTGGCGATCGCGGTTAGAATTAGGCAAGGCTGCCAGATCATCACCACGATAATTCTGACTAGATACACCCACAGTACCACCCAACAAACTTGCTGCACCTGTTTTTAAAGATGACTGAGCTTGGGTAGGTGTTCGCGCACTTAATCTAGTTGTCGATTGCCCTAACTTCTTAGGGTTGCTAGGTACTGGTAATGTCGTAGCTCTTTCAAGCCCTGTTTTTCTCAGTGTTGCTGGTAATGGTGTAGTCGTTGGTGCTACTGCAATTTTCTTAGAATTAGGCACTTGTAATGTGGTTGTACGTGCTGAGGCTGTTTGCTTTGGGTTGAGTACTAAAGGTGTTGTCAAAGGCGCTGTTTTAAGAAGTGGTGCTACTGCAATTTTCTTAGGATTAGGGGCTTGTACTGTGGTTGTACGTGCTGAAGGTATTGGCTTTGGGTTAGGCACTGTTTGATGAAGTGGAACTGGTAGTGGTGTAGTCATTGGTGCTACTGCAATTTTTTTAGAAGGTACTTGTGCCTCTCTTGCAGATGCTGATACCGTTTTTCGAGATTTAAATTGTGGTTGTTGACGAGATATAGGTGATTCCGTTTTCTGCTGCTGTCTTGTCTGGAATACCTCTGCTGGAGATGAGGCTGTTAAGTTAGAAGAACGCTTGTCATAGGCTTTATATTCTGTGGGATTCGCTGACTTCATTACAGAAACAGGTCTTTCTGGCAAAGCTTTACCACCAGCAATAGAATTTTTAGTAGCCCGAAATGAGGTTTGAGGAGGTACGTCTGTTTTATTAGCAGGAACTTCAACTACCTCGATTGGAGTCTCTTGGGTAATTTCTTGGTTCGGCTCACGCATCAAAGCTTTGTACCAATATTTGCTCCCTATTAATAAAATTGAGTGCAATAGGATAGAAGTAATTACACCTTGGAGCATATCGATAGAGCGCACACTCCGATGGTATAGAAATTTATCAGAATCAACCATGTGATTGTACTTTCTTTAATAGCAGCCTCAACAGTCTATTTATAGGGTATAAGCTTCTGCAATGATAAGTTTTTCAGTACATTGGTGTGACTATTTTAATAATCTGCCTCAAGCAAAGTTACCTTATTCACTAAAATGATGATATATCATCAGGTAGGATATGACACTATATTTTCCTAGACGTAAATTTGTTTTGTATGGTTCAGCTACTTTTGCTACTAGCCTCTTACTGAAAGCTTGCAAGAGCAGTCAAACCACGACACCAACAGTTAGTAGTAGTGGGGAAGGTTTTAAAATAGCGATCGCACTCCCTGGAATGATCACTGATAAAGCTTGGAATCAGTCTGGTTACGAAGGCTTAAACCTAGCTAAACAAAAACTGGGTGCAGAAATTGCATATCTGGAACAAGTTGCCCAAGCAGATCAAACAGAAGCATTAATAGACTTTGCCCGCAAAGGTTATAATGTTGTATTCGCCCACGGTGGACAATTTGATGCAGCTATAGAGCAAGTTGCTCCACAATTTCCCAATACATTTTTTGTGGGTGTAAATGGTAATAACAAGGGAGAAAATATTGCCTCTTTGCGAATAGATCATTTGCAAGGTAGTTATTTATGTGGCATTATTAGTGCAGCTATCACTAAATCTAATAAATTAGCTTATATTGCTGGGCAAGAATTCCCCGCTACTCAAGAAGAACTACGAGGATTTAATTTAGGAGCAAAATCAGTTAAACCCAATATTAAAATTACTTCTACATTTCTAGGCGATTGGAATGATGTTGCTAAGGCAAAATCAGCTACACTTGCCTTAATTTCTTCAGGTACTGATGTAATTTATCAATGGTTAGATAGTGCTTCACCCGCAGTTTTACAAGCAGCTAGTGATAAAGGGATTTATGCTTTTGGTAATACAAAAGATCAATTAGATGTTGCTCCAAAAGCAGTGTTAACAAGTGCAGTTAAACGATTAGATATAGCAATAGCTTATTTAGCAGAACTCGCAAAACAAAAACAACTTAAAGGACAGATATATAATATAGGTTTAGAAAGAAAAGATATATTATATTTAGGTAAATTTGGGGCCGCAGTAACAGAAACAGTTAAACAAAATATTTTCAAAGTACAACAGGAAATTGTCGATAAAAAAATTATTTTTGAAAATTGTCAGGAAGCTGGGAAGGATACCCGTTGTGTCAAAAAAGCATGAATCTCAATGTATTTACGTTTAGAAAATATTAGTAAGAGCTTTAACTCATTTGTTGCGAACCATAATATTAGCTTCAGTGTTGATGCTGGGAAAATTCATGGTATTTTAGGTGAAAATGGCGCAGGTAAGACGACTTTAATGAACATTATTAGTGGTCTATACCAACCTGACAGTGGAAAAATTTATCTAGAAGATAAACCAGTAAAAATTACCTCTCCAAAGGGCGCAATCAAACTAGGTATAGGCATGGTATATCAACATTTTATGCTTGTGCCTAAGTTAACTGTTACTGAAAATATCATCCTGGGCATAGAAAAGAATTGGTGCTTAAATCTGCGGAAAAAACAAGAAGAAATTGCTGCTTTATGCCAAGCCTATGGGCTAGAAATTGACCCCACAGAGCGAGTAGAAAATTTACCAGTTGGGACACAACAGCGAGTAGAAATCCTCAAAGTGTTATATCGCCAAGCCCAACTATTAATTCTCGATGAACCAACAGCAGTTTTGACATCAAGAGAAGTAGAACTATTAATAAATATCTTACGACAGCTAGCGGCGGCTGGAAAGACGATTATTTTTATTAGCCACAAGTTAGAAGAGGTAATCAATCTCTGCGATACAATAACAGTGCTGCGACGAAGTAAAGTAGTAGCGACAACGACAGCTAAAGAGGTAACGCCTCAGCAACTAGCAGAATTGATGGTGGGGCGTGAAGTAGTTTTGCAAGTGAATAAATCTTCATCTGTACCGGGAGAAGTGATAGCTTCGGTACACAATTTGTCAGTTGCTAACGATAGGGGTATTCTTGCTGTTCGCAATATTTCATTTCAATTACAGGCGGGAAAAATTTTAGGAATCGCTGGTGTAGATGGCAATGGACAACGAGAATTAGCTGATGCGATCGCAGGCTTAATTCCTATCAACAACGGTAAAATTGAGTTGAATAGCTTCTGTACTCGCCAGAGAATAGGTTACATTCCTGAAGATCGGCAAAAAATGGGTTTGGTGTTGCAGTTTAGTATTGCCCAAAACTTGATTTTGAATGCTTTTAAAAACTTACCATTCTGCCGTAATTTTTTATTACAACCACTAGCCATCAAAAATCATGCTCAAGTTGTCATGAAAGAATTTGATATTCGTGCGACTAGGGAAGATATGAAGGTAAGCCAACTATCGGGGGGAAATCAACAAAAGGTAATATTAGCAAGAGAACTAGCTGGAGAACCAAATTTAATTATAGCGATGCAACCCACACGGGGATTAGATGTAGGAGCGACAGCCGCAGTTCATTCCCAGTTATTAGCACAACGCGATCGCGGTGCCGCAATCTTGTATATTTCTACTGAGTTAGAAGAAGTGATGGCAATGAGCGATCGCATTGCCATAATCTACAGAGGAGAGTTTATCGCTATTTTGGATGCACATACGGCGACGATAGAAAAAATTGGTTTATTGATGGGTGGGGGGACACGCAGAGGATAAAAATGGCTGATCAAGAATTAGAACTTTATCGAGTAAAATTTATTCTCGATTTATTCTCGACTCTCAAAAGTCACACCTTCATAAATCAATTCAATAGCACAACTAAAATCAACACTTTCTATAGTGATATCGTCACCAATTGTATAGGGAGAATACAGCCACATTCTGCCTTCTCCCCGACGATAAAATTCAATTCCAATTTTTTCGGATTCAATCAAAATATATTCTTGCAAACTGGTCATAGTGCGATAAGAAGCAAACTTTTCTCCTCTATCTTTAGCTTCTGTTCCAGGAGAAAGAACTTCCACAATGATTTTGGGATATTGAATAAATTTCCGTGCATTTAAATCTCTAGCATCACAACTAACTACCACATCAGGATAGTAATATGGGCTTTGAGTACTAACTTGCACCTTGACATCTGCAACGTTAATTCGACAACTTCTAGCACGCAGATGAGGATACAATGCTCTGTAGAGATTTAGGGCAATATCATTGTGAGGAATTGTCCCGCCAGTCATGGCAAACACTTTGCCATTAACGTATTCATAGCGACTATCTTGTAATGGTTCCCATTCAAGATATTGGTCGATGCTCATTTTTTGAGGTTGAGGGATGGCAATCATTGCATCATGATCACAAATAAACGCTTTCAACTCCTGCTACCAATCCTATCACCACTAATTGCGTTGGCGCAGCCCGCCGTAGGCATCGCCTCTGCTCTCATCGTTGGTGCTATGCTTATATTACTCGCTGGGGCAAATCCCATCACTGCCTACACAGCTTTATTTCAAGAATCCCTAACTACTTACTTTGGGTTTGGCAACACCCTCACCAAAATGACACCTCTATTATTCACCAGTTTAGGGGTATTAGTTGCATTGCGGGCTGGTCAATTTAATATCGGTGGCGAAGGACAAATTTACCTCGGTGCGTTGGGTAGCGCTTTAATTGGGTTATATGTACAAGGAATACCTGCTGTCATACACATTCCCTTAGCACTTGTGGCTGGATTTCTCTTTGGTGCGGTTTGGGGTTGGATACCTGGTTATCTGAAAGCTGTTCGAGGAGTAAATGAAGTCATCACTACTCTATTGCTGAATTACATCGCGGTGAATTTAGTTAGCTACTTGGTGCAAAATCCCTTAAAAGCACCAGGCGCACCTAGTCCTTATTCGCCATTAATTGCTAAAGAAGCACAGTTACCCGTTATTTTACCCCAAAGTTTAGCCCATGCAGGCATAATCCTTGCGTTAATGGCAGCCGCCCTCTTGTGGGTATTATTAGTGCGATCGCCTCTAGGATACCAAATCGCCGCCGTTGGTTTTAACCCCACAGCAGCCCATTATGCAAGGATTTCAGTAAAAAATACCATCATACTAATCATGTCCTTAGCAGGTGGTTTAGCCGGGTTGGCGGGTGCATCTGAGGTGATGGGGTTGAAGTACCGCTTATTTGAACAGGTGTCATCTGGTTATGGGTTTGATGCAGTTGCGATCGCTTTTTTAAGTCGCGGTAGTATTGGCGGTGTAGTCTTGACTTCTTTATTTTTTGCCGCCTTGCGTAGCGGTGCAAATGTCATGCAACGTAGTGCTGGTGTACCTGTGACTGTAGTTTATGCAATTCAAGGATTAACTGTGTTATTTATTGCTATCAGTCTCGCTGTAGAAAGACGAATAAAAACGCAAAGTAACGCTGAGGTTTAACGCGGAAGTTTCTCTGCGATACTCTGCGCTTCCCTTAGCGTAGCCTCCGGCAAGCCGCAAAGCGTCTACTTCTGCGTTAAAAAAAACTATGAATAATATTAACTTCTTCTCAGATTACTTAGTTGCTAGTTTAAGTTTAGCAGTACCCCTAGCATTTGCTGCCCTTGGTGGAATGTACTCAGAACGGTCGGGAGTGCTAAATATTGCCCTCGAAGGGATGTTAATAACTGGTGCTTTTTCCAGTGCAACCGCTACCTTTTATACTGGCAACCCTTGGCTTGGTCTTCTCTGTGCCTTGATTGCCGGGGGATTAGTCGGTTTACTTCACGCTTTTATGTGTATCACTTTATATGTTAATCAGTTGGTATCAGGGTTAGCGATTAATCTGGTGGCTGCGGGGTTGACATCATTTTTAGCGCGGTTAGTATTTAATGGCAGTAGTACTAAAAGATTACCAGGAATTGAGCCTATGCCTATTCCTGGTCTTGCAAATATACCTGTACTTGGATCTGTATTGTTCCAGCAAGATGTTCTTGTATATTTACTGATAACTCTAGTTGCTGTTAGTATCTATATTTTCTTTTATACTAGCTTTGGGCTGACCTTGCGGGCAGTGGGGGAATATCCCCAAGCAGCTGCTACGGCTGGGCTTTCAGTATCAAGGGTGCGATATTTGGCTGTAGTAGTCAGTGGTTGTCTTGCGAGTTTAGGAGGGGCTGATCTGGCTTTAGTGCAAATAAAATTTTTTACAGAAGGTATGAGTGCAGGTAAAGGATTTATTGCGATCGCTGCTTTAATTTTTGGTAGGTGGCATCCTTTAGGTAGTACTTTGGCTTGTTTTTTATTTGGTGCTACGGAAGCTTTACAGTTACGAATTCAAGCACTAGGCGTAAATATTCCTTATCAATTTTTAGTCATGTTACCATACGCGATCGCTTTATTTGCATTATTAGGATTAGCTGGTAAATCTATACCGCCGCAGGGCTTGGGTGTCCCTTACTCCCCAGAAAATCACCAAGACAATTAGGGGCCTAATAAGCAGTGATTCTCCAATGATCTTACGCCGTCAGCCCCAACTTTTAGAAACGCTGTATTTCGACTTTGCTCAACATAAATTCACGTTCGAGGAAGTCAAAAGTCACGCATTCACTCATTCAAAATTAAGAACCCCATAAATAAATTTAGTTGCTCTGCATCCAAATTATTTTTTGGTCATAATTCACCCAGTAGCTTAAAATTAAGTCTGCGTGACATCAAACCAATCCCAATTACACATATACCGAATATCATTGCCTTAGTTCTTGGTTCTGGAACTTTCTGTGGTATCTGGAAGGAACCACTCAAAAAAGCTTTACCTTTCAAAGGAGCAGTGGGTTCTTGATCGAGTGACTCAGTTTCATTAAAATTAAATATGCCTGTAGCACCGCTAAACTTGCCTGCACCACCAGTAATGGTTATAGTACCAGAACCTACTAATTGGCGGTTGGGAAAATCAAATGAAGCAGTAGCGTTACTGCTGGCAAATAATTTATCATCGCCACTGCCAAAAAACTCGTCTCTGCCGATTGGTAAGCCTTGTAAACCAAATTTTGCTGGGTCTTGAACGAACACGAGATTTCCTGTATCAGGGTCAACTCGGCTATAGTTGTCTATGCTTAAAAAGTTAGTCAGACCATAATCAGCATCAGGATTAAAGCCTGAGACAAAGGCTTTTGATACGTCGGTTGATGGGATAGGTGTCAGAGTAACATTTATGTTATATACTACGTCGAATGGAAACGTAGTTTGGGCGATCGCTTTTGCCGTACTTGTACCCACGCTCAGTAAAGAAAAAACTAGTGGAACAAGACACACCCGACTATATAATTGCAGTGCCATTTAGGAGCCTCACGAATCAAAAAATATTGACTTTTACAACGAACAGAATCTTTATTTGCTTAAAGCCAGAGAATAAGTTTTTTGGCGTGTAAATCAAAGAGGTGGAAAATTGAAATTTGATTTTTCAGCAGTTGTTCAAATATCATCTCATGCAATCCACCGTTAACGCAGATATTTTACCCAGTTATCTATCGTGCTTCATCACTGACCATAAATGCTACTACATCAGCAATTTCTTTCTTATACATCTTCCAGTTTAAAAAATTGGTGTTTGAAACCCTTACTCTGCTTGGCTCGAAAAATTCAAAAACTTTCTTAGGGGACAAATCTATTGTATTTGCCAACAAGTAAGCATTATTTGATAAAGTGAAGTTTTGTCGAACGCTCTTCATCTCTATGTCGTCCCAGGTATCGCTCCCCCAATCGCTGCATCCAGACCTACCCTTCACGGCTCTTGCACCCATGCAGGATGTAACAAACCTCTGGTTTATGAAGGTGATTGCTCACTATGGCAGCCCTGACTACTTTTTCACCGAGTATTTCCGGGTGAATGATACCTCACGGCTCAATCGTAGCATTCTGGCAGCAATCACCGAAAATGACACGGGTCGCCCTGTTTTTGCTCAAATGATTGGCGAAAGCATTCCAGATTTAGTAAGAACAGCAAAAGAACTCTGCAACTATAATATCGCTGGAGTTGACTTGAACATGGGCTGTCCAGCACCTAGAATCTATCGCAAAAAAGTTGGGGGTGGATTGCTGCTATTACCAGAAAAAGTGGATCGGATTTTGGGAGAACTGCGTTCTGCTGTCAACGATCGCCCTTTGACGGTCAAGATGCGCTTAGGCTTTGAAAATACAGATAACTTTTACGAAATTCTAGATATGATCAATCGCCACAGCATTGATTTGCTGAGTTTGCATGGTCGCACTGTGAAAGATATGTACCACGGAGCAGTAAAATATGATTTGATCGCTGAAGCGGTGAAACGGGTTGATTGTCCAGTGCTTGCCAATGGCAATATCCACTCTGCGACAACTGCCCTTAAAGTGCTTTCTCAAACGGGCGCGGCGGGTGTAATGGTGGGACGCTGGGCGATTGGGAATCCTTGGCTTTTTAATCAAATTCGGCAGGCTTTGCGCTTCGAGACGATCACGCCTGTTCCTTTAGTAGAGGTACGCAACTATATTGACCGTTTATGGCAAACCCCCACAGCAGCAACTATGCCAGAGCGATCGCGCCTTGGCTACCTGAAAATGTTCCTCAACTACATTGCCCTAAGTGTTGACACTGAAGGTGATTTTTTGCGGCTGATGCGACAGACCTCTACTGAGGTAGAAATGTTTAACCTCTGCGATCGTTTTCTCCTTAGTGATTTGACGAAAACTTTAGCCCTAACACCCTTAAAGAGCGTGTAACTGTAGACAACAAATCTGAGTGCGATCGTTCCAGATTAAATTACCGATTCTTTGCAACTGGTTGATAATTCTATTTCCAGCAGTTCTGGTCATTAGATTTTAGACATTAGACCTCTTGGGGAAAAGGGTAATGGTTTTAGGGGAAGGGGACAATACAGAATTTTTTCCCCTTCCCCCTTCACCTTTTCCCGACAAATCCCAAGAAGTCTATTAGAAAGGGGACAGGGCATCTTGTACTTAGTAATCAAAAAGTATTATGCATTATTCGTATGGATTGATGCACTTGAGATGCTCACAGCCAAAAGCTTGAGTCATCATTGCAGATAGCTCTTGAGAAACTTGACTATCGAGGTTGAATTTGAGCATGATTTGGTCATGGGCTTGTCCTTGCGCTATCAGCTTTGCCATTTGCTCAAACTCTACCCAAGTCAAATCACTCTCAACAAAAGCCTTAGCAAGGGTGATTACCAGTTCCTCATAATCATTGTCTTCCAGTTTTGTCATCATCCGGTGTTCAATGTGAAGCGAATCATCGAAACAGTAATACCAGGATTTCGGTTGCTTTTTAACTACCCTTCGGAAAAAATCCTGTTGTTTGGAGCGGTTAACAGCATGATCTCCTTCGCTACACACCATTAAAATAGGAGCAGAAACACAGCTTTCAGCCTTTTCTAAAACCTCCTCTGCCAATTGAAGAAATATCCGTAATGCCTTAAGACAAAAACCCTTATAACCAAAATTGCCAGATGCATCTTTGTTGAACCATTCAAAGTAAATTGGCAGAATTTTGATAAGTTGATCTAATAGTGAGTAACGGCTAGCTAAATAAGGCGTGAATAATAATGTACGGTCAATTTCCTGGGGATGCTCTAAAGCTAACCAAGCAGCTAAAGTTCCACCTGTTGACAATCCACCAATTACAACTTGTTGACCTAGCGTTTTTGCAATCTGCAACCATTTGAGTAGAAATTGTTGATATATCTGAATATCTGTTGGAAGTGGTGGAGGATTTTGACGATTCCAGTTTCCTGAGCGTCCATGACCAGGTTGTAAAGGAATCAGAACGTTATATCCCTTGTTAAAAAAGGCTTTACCGAGCGGCTCGAACTGGTAAGGGCCTGCTGTAAAACCATGCAAAAACAAAAAAACTTTTGGCGTTAAGTAAGGATGAATTAAAAATTTGGAACGACAGGCTTCGTTTTTAAGACCTAGTGTAGACTCTAATTGGTGAACTTGCTCTAGGATTTCTGCTGTATTTTGGATGCCAACTTTCATTTATTACTTATTATTTTTGTATATAATATACTTTAATTTATTAATTAAGTAGTTACTTGGGATCTAGCAGAGGATATATTTTTGAATGAGCCTGTCAAAAGTGAAAAACTTTTTTAAAATTGGATGCCTATTCAATCCAAACTAATTTTCCACAGCCAGTCTAGGAGGTTTGACTGTTAGGATTGACTATCACTCCTACCAAGTCAATTTATTGTCGTACACCAACTCAACACTAAATGCTTCACTTAGAAGATATTGCCCTAGTTTTCCAAAACCTTCAACGAAGAGGGAGAGGGAAATTACCCCTTTCCCCTTATCTGTTCACAAGACCTTTACTCCCAAAGAAATTTGTTGACATTTGACTACTCGCTTTTCGGATTGAAACTTTTAGCCGCGCTCGGCTGTGGGTTGATTGCTGGAGTCTTCTTCGCTTTTTCGACCTTTGTAATGAATGCTCTTGCCCAAATACCGCCGACACAGGGGATTGCTGCCATGCAATCCATCAATATCGCGGCGATCAATCCGTTCTTTATGACGGCGCTATTCGGAACGGCTGCGGCTTGCGTTTTTCTATTTATCTTCTCACTATTAAGGTGGCATCAACCTGGTGCTGTCTACTTGCTCGTCGGCAGCCTGCTTTATCTCGTTGGCACATTAGGCGTGACTATTGTTTTCAATGTGCCACTCAACGACGCGCTGGCCAGAGTCGAGCCGGGTAGCTCCATCGAACTTTCTTTATGGTCTAGCTACCTTGCCAACTGGACAATATGGAATCATATTCGGACGGGGACGGCGTTTGCGGCTGCGGCATCATTCACCCTCGCGCTCTGCGTAGTAACAAATTAAGTGATTGATATAGAGAGGTAGTTGTTAAATTGAATTTGTCTAATATTATGAATAAACAATGGGCTGTTAAACGACTTACAATCAATCTGACATCAAGTGAAGCAGACAAATTGGAAAAATACTGTTTAATGACTGGCAGACCAGCAACCGATGTGATCCGGGAATTAATTCGCTCTCTACCAACTGAAAAAACATAAAATGCCGATTAGCAATTCATCAAATACTGAGTAAATTCCTGTTAAATGAAAAAGCTGCGGTTTAATAACCGTAGTTAATTAATTCAAGTATCGAATCGACTGCGAAACTTTGACTGCTTCTTGGGGAGTAATGTTACTGCAATTGGACAATTCTGGTATTACTCCTGTACCAACAAATCTGTAAAAGGGGCCATTTTGCTCCCCCAACCACTGCGATAGCAATGTTGGTTGTTTGGCATTATCGTATAATCCTTGCTCCAAAACGCTTTTTCCAAATATCGGAGAATTTATTGGGTAACTGCGCGACCTAGAAGGCAAGTCGCCAATACCACCAGACGCTGACTCAATCGCAAAGCATTTATCTGCATTTGAATTTTGATAAACAATTAAAATTTGGTATTTGAGAATATAATATAGGATCAGGCCTTTCAAGGTGTCTGCTTTTAGGTATTATTTTTGGGATAGAATTTTAGCTGTAGAAACATGGGGTCGTTTGGAAGGACGAGTACGTTTTAGTACCCTTCTTGTCTTTTTTGGTGCGCGAGGGTGGGACGCGAAAACAACTAAATTAACGCGAGCTGCCAAGTCTCGAAGTATGTTGGGGTGCAACAGGGGTACTCTTACCGCAAAATTGCAGAAATTCTCAACCTTAGCAAGACAACTGTCAATGATATTGTCAAACGCCACAGACAGTCAGCCAAGAAACCAGAGTTGGAGAGGGAATTTTGAAAGCCTTATCCAGTAATCGTTTCAGCCTTAGCGTAACTTTCTGTACGGTTGCTCATTTCACCCCTTAATGCGTCATCGGTTGGGACTTAGGGCAATGTTGATGTCTATGATGGCTGGGGTTGAGATTAAAGGCGACGAGGCGATGATTCAGGCTTTGGCTGAGTTTTCCAAGCGCAACGCCTCTCATGTTAAGGGGATTCTCAACCTCACTATCCCGCTATCGGAGTCTTGCCGTGTTTGGCAGACTATTAAACCTTTTGTTATCGAACATAATAGAGGCGTCAGTCGTCAGAATTCAGTTGGGGGGTTTTGACAGAAATTGCGGATAGCGACGCGAAAAGCGACGTAGGAACGTCTGAATAACCTTAACTAGAGTTTAAACCCTATCCTACCCCTTTTTGAACCGTTGAAATTAATTCGCCAACAGTGTCTTCACTATATTTACCCCGAAATGGAAGTCGGTCGAAGTGGTAGGAAGTGCTGTAGCATTTGTCTGGTGATTGTTTTTCTGTTGTGATGGCGCAATTGAATCAAAAATGGGGCGCGAACTATTCAAGAATTCAGCAATGAATGCCGAGCCATTATTAACAATGACATTCCAAACTGGATTGACACCAAAGAACATACCGCCACCAATTTGCATCATCAGGTTGGGAACAACAATAGTTGCCGTATTTTGGTAAACTACCTCCATTGCTCGTTTAGCGATCGCAATAGCATAAATTAATCGTTGCAATTGCTGATCAAGAAGCACGACATCTGCTGTTTCTGTACAAACATTCCCCCTGAAGGCAAGTGAAACAGAAATGTCTGCTTGACAATCACCATTTATTCCCAGCACTGCTACACATCCTCCTTGGCTGCGGAGTCCATCAACTAAGTTTGCTTGTTGTTGGGGATAAGATTCTGCAAGGATATGGTTGGCATGAATGCCAAATTTTTCCGCAAGAATGGTAGTTTTTGCTAAACTATCGTCACTGACGAGGTAGACAGTAATGCCCTGTTCTTTTAGGGTAGCGATCGCCTTAATACAGTCTGATGCAGTTGTATTTAAATACAATAGTGCAGAGTCATGGATGACAAGGGTATCTAACTGAGTCAACAACTCCACAACACGACCACTACGAATATAAATGCCATTTTGGACAGCGTGAGTCAAGGCAGAAAGGATGGTTGTTGAGATAGAAATAGGAATACCACTACCAAAGTCAAACTGAAAAGGAGAAATAGCAGCTCCTAAATTACCTGTTGCAGCAAAAATAGTACCGCCTAAAACTAAGGTTGGCACGATGGCATTTTTCACAAATTCTGCTTGTTGTGCCCCAATGTGCGTATCATGCACCGGAGTAGATTGCATAAGATGAGCAATCAATCCCAGGCGAGTATTTTCACCCGTCCGTTCTACTAAGATAGACAATTCTCCCTCTAATAACCGAGAAGAGGCGTAGACCTCTTGCCCTAGAGAATAATGCATAGGTGTAGTTATGCTTGTGAGGTAGGAGCAATCCACCAAACCACTACCAAATAGAATCCTACCATCTACAGGAATTATTTCACCAGCGTGAATCGTAATGCGATCGCCCGCTTGCAACTCTATTGCTCTTACTGCTGGCTGTAATTGATCACGCTGCACCCAAATATCTTGATGCAAATAATTTAAAAAGTCTAGGGCTTTTTGTTCTTTAGCTTCATTAACTGTACCGCGCAAGCTTCTACGGATTTCTACTAAACTGGTTTTCAAAGCTGGGGCAATATATTGGCCTTGGACGGTTTGTAGAGTCATCCACGCCGAGTCTAAAAGATCAATGTTAGGATGACGCTGGTTAACAATGCTGTCAGTTGCTCGATTGAACCAAGGCATCGCAGCACCCGCGATCGCTATTATGATCAACAAAGGTGGTAACTCCAACGGAGCTGCAAATACTGCCAGACTCAGACTGAGCAGAGGTAGACCTAAATCTCTCCATTGGTTAACTTCTGGAATCAGGTCAGATTCTTCTATAGTTTCTTCATCAGAAGTTTCAATCAGATTCGTTTGTTGAATACAACTCGCCTTTTCAATACAGGTTGACAGATATTTTTGGGCATCTTCAAAATTAACCACACTAACATTGTAGTTAACAATCAGCGAACTAGCTGCGGGATTGATGCGAACCTCTGTGACAAACTGCAACGACTCAACCAAGCGATTGAGCTTTTCAGCAAACTCTAAGTCATCTGCCAGCCTGGGTACACGAATACGGCAGCGCCCCAGGGTGCTATGAACGACTTCGTAAAACATATTTCTCGATTGCTGTTGGGAAGATATTTAACTTCCATTGTGATCAATATAATAAGTCACAATCAGGAAAACATAAACTGAATTTTCACCATGTCGGATAACTCTTAACATAACGCAACAATTTCTCTAGCTGTGATGTCTTGCTCTCAATACTTCTTGGTTAAAAAACTTGGAATGATTTTCGCTCACGAAGTTTCAGGTTTTTAGCCATGTTATGCTACCCTAATCTTGGAATAGATATAAGCTTAACCGAGAGGTATTGATTGGTGTCCGGGTTTGATGATCAGTTTATGTCCTAAACTACCTGGCGACAGATGTAACATAACTTTGAAAATCCTTTACAAATTTCTATTTTTGTTGATTTCCAGAAATAATTATTGAGATTTTAATAAATAACAGAGGATGTTTTACGATATATATTATATCGTCTAGAAATTTCTTGAACTTCACGCTTACATGCTTTAATTATCTGAAATGCCATAAGCGACATAACTAAATAAGTCGCAACAGAAATTATGATAATGAAATTCATTTTTTTATCAAAATAGTTTACTGATTACATTTAAATATAAAACAATTAAACTTTGTTTGCCTTCTACTGAAATATGCAAATACTCTCTACCCAAAGTAAGAGAATAAGCAAGTATAAAAGTATTACTTAATCTAAGCTGTTCGACATTATTAAATATAAAATCATAACAAGCGCAACCCGCTCTTGTTAAGGCTTTTACCTTCTGCTTCCTGACTTCTTCTCATAACTTGAGTTTTATAAAAATTATTTATATTTTTTCTAAAGGACTAAGCCGAATGACAACAAAAGATAAAATCCTGCTTTGTATGTTGGTTTTTGTACCCATTTCCTTTATAACGGAATGGCTGCATTTACATCCTGTGATTGTTTTCCTTACTTCTGGTTTAGCAATTATTCCCTTAGCAGCGTGGATTGCTAATTCTACAGAGGAAATTGCTACTGTTGTCGGGCCATCTCTCGGCGGGTTGCTCAATGCTACTTTTGGCAACGCAACTGAGATGATTATCTCTATTGTTGCCCTTCGTGCGGGTTTGGTGGAGGTAGTAAAAGCCAGCATTACAGGTACTATCGTTGCTAACCTACTCCTGGCTCTAGGAGCAGCAATTTTCTTGGGAGGGTTACGTTTTAAAGAGCAAAGTTTTCAGCCTACGGTGGCCCGAATTAATGCTTCTTCACTAAATCTGGCGTTGGTAGTGCTACTTACACCTACTGCTATCGACTTCACATCTAAAGGATTACAGCCTACAACTATCAATAATTTTTCTGCGGTTGCTGCGATTTTGCTGTTAGTGTTTTACCTGTTGATGCTGCTGTTTTCTATGAAAACCCACAGGGATATGTATGAACTCAGAGCTACTGAGCTTGATGAAGCAAAACAGGCAGAAATTAAGTCTCATCAACATCAAACATCTTTGTGGAAGAATGTTGCTATCTTGCTAATTTGTACTATTGCGTTGGTATTTGTTTCTGATGTTTTAGTTGCAAGTTTACAAAAAGCGATTAGTACTTTAGGCTTTACTAGTTTATTTACAGGGGTAATTCTGATTCCACTTTTTGGAGGTGCTGTAGAGTATATTACTGCTGCGACCTTTGCGATGAAAAATAAAATGGATTTAGCAGTAGCAGTGGCGATGGGTTCTAGCCTGCAAATTGCTATGTTTGTTGCTCCAATTTTGGTGTTAGTGGGGCAGTTTATGGGGGAACCGATGAATCTAGATTTTAACCCATTTGAAGTATTAGCTGTGGCGATCGCTGTTTTCATCACCAACTCCATCAGCACAGATGGAAACTCTAACTGGCTAGAAGGAGCCTTACTGCTAATTACCTACGCAGTTTTAGGAGCAGCATTCTATTTTCATCCATAAAAAAGAGGGTAAAAGGTTAAAAAGGAAAGGGAAAAGGCATGAATCAGGTTGCTCACAAGAGGCGAGGTTTTTACCTTTTCCTCTTCCCTCTTCCCATTCTTGATAAACCAATAGACCTCTTGCAAAAGTGCTTTTTGCACTCTTGGGGAAAAGGGTAATGGTTAAAGGGGAAGGGGACAATACAGAACCTTTTCCCCTTCCCCCTTTCCCTTTTCCCGACTTATGCAAGAAGTCTAATAGAGACGTTGCATTGCAACGTCTCTACAAATACCGGATCACAACCTAAAATGAAATAACCAAATAAGGTTCTTCAAATTTGCCTCCGGTAACTGGCTGATTTCGTAGTTCATCTGGTAAAACAATATTTCGCCGTTGATCACCTGCTTCAACCGTGAGTTCTGTACCCAACTGGGTAAGCTTGACTTGCGATTTGCTGAATCCTGGCAAGAATACTTGTACCTGACGTTGCACCAAATCAACTGTTAAAGGTTGGGGAACATGAGGAATAGTTTTAAAATCTGGTAGTGCCTCTAGTAGAGGTTCCCAATTGTGTTTTTGCAACGCTGGAATTAGGTTTACTTTCAATGGAGCAAAAGCTTGCTCTAGTTCAGTTTTGTTAGCTGCTTCATAACTTTGATAAGCTAAAACCCCACTTACTCGCAAATCAACCTGCTGTGCACTACCCCAAAGCCAACGAGCCTCAGCGATGGCTGCTGGTTCATCTGTAGTCACTAAATAAGCACTTAACCTTTTGGCATCTCCTACAACTGCAACGCTTTTAGCAATCCAATCTTGAATCTGCACAATAGCATCTTGCACTTTTCGGGTGTCCATATTTGCACTCAACAAAGCACTAGCGAGAGGCCCTCCAATCGAGTCGGCGATTTTACTCAAATCTAGAGATTCTAACGCTTCACGAAATCGGCGAAAATACCAATCTGCAATGTTGGGAATGCCCAGCATTCTCAATGATTCTAAATCTCCCCGCCCATCATAGATGATGACATCATAGTCTTCACTTTGATAGTACTTTCGCAGAGCGTTGAAAGACAGAAGGCTGTCAAAACCCGGTAGGATAATCACCTCTCCCGAATATATCTCCATTTTTACAGAGGGCGGGAGGTAGAGAGCCAACCACTTTTTGACTTCTTCCCAAACTTGTTCTAATAGTACTGTTGCTTGCAACTGTACCACACTTAGATTAGGCGCAATCTCTTGGGGAGTTGCTTTGAGGGAAGTTTCTAACAGCAGTTCTGCGCTGGGATTGGGATTGTGGGTTACTAGTAGCACCCGTTGAGAATACTGAGCAAACCATTTAGCAGTGGCGATCGCCACTGTGGTATGTCTCGTATCCGCCTTGCCTAAAAATGTAATAATTCTGCTCATCAAGGCATAGCCCTTATGTCTTTTTCAAGGACTGAAGTTTACAGGTTAGCGAGAGGAGTGAGGTAGTTATCAGGAGCCAGTTAACTGATTTTTATGATTCCAAAGTACTGAAACAGAAAGCAGCAACAAGAAGAAAAGGAGTACCGGGAACCAAGGGGAGAAGTATCCCAATTACACCCAAAACAGTACAAATGGAACCAACGACAATTCTCCCGGCGTTTCTGATTTGCTTGAGCATAGGAGTTATCCTACAAGTTGTTAAAATTGCTTGTTTAATTTAGCGTATCAGGTAATCATGTAATTATGAGCAGTATATAAAACAAGCTGCATAAATTTTCATTTACTATCACATTTGAGGTGCTTATGTCTTATTCTACAAGCTATGCCCCACAGTCTTCCTTTGTATCTGGGGCACTGAATAACCTGAGGATTTTACTACCCAATTTAGTTTTATCTTTGGGTATCTCTATTGTCGGTTCGATTGTACTGACTGGATTAACATATTGGCTCAATGCTGCCATCGGCATTCCAGTAATTCCATTTTTGTTTATTATGATTTAGAGTAAGTTTAACGAATCAGAGATAACTAGGGGCGTAAGGTCTTGCGTCCCTACCTTAAATAAGTCCCCAAAAAGGATATGTACGGACTGTGTTCCATTCTTGGAACAAAAATTTTCACCCCAGCTTAAAATTGTTGATATTAGACAAATCCGCTATGGATTATCAAATTGTTCATGCTGTTGAAGGACGGATTCGCATTCGGATTCCCTTATTAGCTGAGGAAGCAGAGTATGCCAGTAAATTGCAAAAGCGGGTTGAGTCCTTGAACTATGTTACCGATGTTCGGATTAACCCTCTAGCTGAGTCAATGGTTGTCACTTATAAATATAAGTTTGTTTCATGTACTGTGATGCAGACTCATCTTCAAGAAGCGATCGCACAAGTGGCTTCTCCACAGTCCCAGTCTGCACCTGCTGCACCGGAACTAGCAGTAGTAGAAGAGAAATCATCGGGAGTTTCAACAGGAGTTTTACAAGAGTCGTTTGCTTATAGGGGGGAAGAGGTTAACCCAGATAAAGACCCTTGGGAAGATGAGACGACTCCAGCAATTGAGCCACCCAGCAATGAAGTCCAAGCAGATTTATCTACGCCACAGATATCAACGGTTGAGGACGCCCAAACCAAGGATGAGTTAGTAGATACTGTTACAGAGCAAGCAAATTCTGATGTAACACCGTTGCAAACATCAGCTTTAGCAAGGCGTTTAGACGTACATCCTAAAGCTTTAAGCCGATATAAGTCAAAGCCTGACTTTAGCCAATGGAGCCAGAAAAAAGACCCAAACAGCATTGCTTGGACTTATGATAGTGTCTCAAAAATCTTTTGCCCAACGGAGCTAACTGTAACTACAGATCAGTCTAATCCTGAAGAACAAAGGATGCAGACGGAAGTAGAAAAAGTTGGAAGTGAAGTGCTAGGTGAAGTAGTTGGAGGAATTGTTGGCGAAACTGTAGGGGGTATACTTGCAGGGCCGATAGGAATGGTTGTTGGTGAAGAAGTTGGCACTGTCGCGGGTGCAATCTTGGGAGAGGATTTAGGTAAAGAAGCCGAACATGTCAATTACCTAGAGGCAGAAAAGTACCCTGAACTAGAAGCGCAAGAACAAACAGAAGTTTCGGCGGGTGAAACAACAGGAGAAAAAATTGGTGAGACTGTGGGAGAAATTGTTGGTGAGGTTTTATTGGGACAAGAGGGTGGAGTAATTGGTAAAGATATGGGCGAAAAAATTGGCTCGGCTGTTACAGAAATACTTGAGAAAGAAGTAATAGTGAACAGAGAGTCTGGTGAACAAGAATCTGATCAAAATTAGTTACTTTAGGAGCGCTCTAGGAGAGCTTGCAAGTGTTGACAGCCAATGAAGAATTAAATGAGGCTACCACATTTGCACCGGCTCTGCTTGGATATTGCAACGATCTATACCGTAAACAAAAACTCCTCCAGTCTCAATCTTGTAAACCCAGCCGTGGAGGCTTATTTCCCCTTTATGAAGTTTATACCAATTCAAATAATGTTTGCGACACATCAATTATTTGTAAGGGCACAACAATGTTGTGCCCCTACCCATCTGTCACATTCTTTTTTCAAATTGGTATTGGAGGAATTATTGGATGTTTTTTGAAATAATTGGTTTGAAATTTATGTAAACCAGCAAACAACTTTTTCATTATTCAAAAAACTCCAATAATGATCCAAAAAATAAATTTTGCAGATTTATGATGAAAAATCTTCTAAGCTAAACCGCATCCAATACTTGTCGGGTTTTGGGGAAAAGGGGAAGGGGAAAGAAAAACCTTTAACCTAAACCCAGTAACCTTTTCCTTGAACCCAATGCCGAGTTAAAAATGCTTTACCCAAGCAGTATTGAAACCACATCTAGTTTGCATATTTAAAATTTATATAATATCATGTCCGGCTGATTAGTTATAATTTCTGCATCTGTGCAAAAACCTAGAAATTCTTTCTCCCCCTGCCCCCTTGCACGCTTAATAATAAGTCTTTAACCGGACACGATATAACTCTTGTGGGGTGGGCAACATGAGCGCCGTAATTATGCAATTTTATTTGTGGAACAGCTTACCAATTCTATGTAAAGATGCGCTTAATTCTACCTCCCTATAGTCCCGGTCAGGGGAGGACGCCGAAGGCGGGAGTTAGATATAGTACAACTTCATAGAGAAACGGTGTTACTAAGTAAACCTACTGCTAATTAGTTCTATGGCATCTTTGAGTTGTTCTTTGTATCGCCAAACACAGCCGCCATAGATCATTTTTCCATCAGAATCAGCTAAAAATATATAATCGTCTCTAAAAAATGGGCTTGTCCAGGTTTTAACTACAGTGCCATCTCTGAGGATAAACTTAGACTGAGAATGTTTAATCAAGTTTGGGCGGCAATATGCAATTCTAGGTACAGTTGCTAAAATCTGCATAACTGCTGCTGTTGTTGTGGCGATTGGTTGTGAAGATATCCACTTTTCGTCTTCTATTTTAGAACCCCATTTACCAATCTTAAATTTTGAGAATGGAATTTGTGGAAATATGTTTACCATGATTAGCCTTCCATCACTATATAGGTAGAAGAAAATTAAAAATTCTCTTTAGACATCTCCAGAAATTAATTATGCGTTACCTGAAACCCTTGTAGAGACGTTGCATTGCAACGTCTCTACAATCATTTTCGGAGATGTCTTTTGTGTCCTATGTCCAAGAAGTTTTTTCACCCCGGTTGTAGAGCAGCCGGGGTGATGGATAATCTGCCTGTACATCAAGTACTGGAGATTTGACTATCAATTCGGTGAACAGTTATCAGTTGCAAACTGCGTATGCTAGGAAAGGAGCAACTCGAATGGAGACACTGATAACTATTAAAAATTTGTAGATTGAGCAAGTGTGTTGCTTTGCATGACACAATTTTTTTGATTTGTTAGGTTGAACTCAGTTCAACCTAAACTAAAAACTACATCATTAGTTAGTGATGAGAGTATGTTAATTCTCACACTTATTTGGGTTCAACGTTGCGATACTTGCTGTCATCTCACTTGTCAAGCACGCTCGCTCTGAAACTTGCAATAATTTACTGTGAGGCAGTGTAACGTCAAGAATAAAGAATAGCAGCAGCAAACCCAAGGGGCCAAGGGCAAGAGCGAATGCTAATTTACGCACGTTTAAGAAATCTGGATTATCAAGCATGATGTCTCTTTGAGAGAAAGTAGTTGTTGTCATCAATAGCAGTTACCGGCGTTGCTGAACGACGGTATGGTTTGCCCACGCTCCAGATACACAGAGAAGGTTAATATAGCGTTGTGCAACATATTCTCATCCCCCCCTTATAGGCCACCGTGTATATACAAGTATGTTTCCAAGCAATGTGATAGTTTGCTAGGTTATCCACAATCTACAAAAACCCCACCCTCGCTTTTTACTGTACAAAAACCTTTACCTCTCCTTAAGCAACTACGGTGTATACACAAGTCTGAAAATAGCTGATTAACTGAGGTTTTAGCGTTAGTTTTACCCCACCCTAACCCTCCCCTTATCAAGGAAACTAAATTTTCTGTTTCCCTCATCAATAAAAGGGATTAAGGGGCCTAATTCGACTTGTTTGTACACCACACCGTATTTAGGCAAGGAGAGAGATTTCTCTAGGATATGGTGAAGGGGAGCAACGCGATTTTGTGAGGTGCTAAAATCTGGGACGTATATAGCTTGTTTCAGGATGCGATCGCAACTAAAAAACCAGATTTTGTTGAGAATATAGGGGTGTAATTGAGAACTAAACCCCGATCTCACTTTTTCGCGTTGCTCCCTGGTGAAGTTTTCCAAAAATTTTGGCTAATTGAACCACTTTGTCTATACATCGTAGCTCCTTATAGGAGAGAGTCTTTAAGAATTTCTCCCCTTCAATTCTTGATTTAGCAACGCCTATCTATAGAAATTGCATCTATAGAATAACTGCCATATTCCGCAAAATCTTTAATCTTAGAAAAATAAAGACTGACGACTGACCGAAAAGGGGTGTAAGAGTTTGAGAATATAAGGTTTAGGGAAAGGCTATGTAACCCCAAGACTCAAAAGGTTTGAGCTGCCTCAATTTAATTAATGGAGTTACCTTACACCTCTACACTCTGACTCCTTCACACTCCCATTTTTTCGACTAAACAACAAGTCATCAGCCTTTGTAACTTTTCAGAACTGAGCAACTGTTTACTCTTTAGGGCTTACCCAATCGTTACCTCACGGGGAGCTACTTCACTTGTGCCATTCTTGGAAGACCTGATATCAGATTTGGCTTCTGCAATTAAATCCTGGAAGGATTCGGAAGCTTCAGCAGCGCTAGCTTGCACTTTGTCAAAGGCTTGGAAAACCCAAACTAATCCAGTCTTAGCTGTCGATCGCGCTGAGTCAGATAAATTGCTACCCGTCGCAGCATCTACAGCACCAACAATAGGGGCAATAGCTAGTGCGCCAACACCAATTACCGCAGCAGTCATTGGCTCTAGTCCTAGCAATAAAGCTTCTAGTTCAAACATTCTATATAGTCTCCAAAAAAGGTATATCGCTAATCATGATTCGTATTTGCCACCATGCGCTACATGTGACGGTATCGATTTCCAAACATCATCAGGTCTGAGTTGGCTTTACCTCATTAAACCATGTATGGAAAATGGAAACTTAATACCGCACACCCTAGACGGTGGTTGTACGAAATATATTAGCAGGTAGGAAGAATCTCTTCTTGAATTAGATTCTACATCCATACCTACCAATGATACAAGTAATTAAAATGCTCTATTCATGAAAAATTGTTAAGTCTATAAATATTAGTCAGTATATCTATACATACTATTACAGTAAATTGTAACTTTACTTAATAATACTAGTAGTGTTATCAGGTATGTGTCATCTATGGCGATCGCTCAAAGTGCTATGTCTCCAGCATTTATGGCACAATGTTAATGGTTATGCAACCTCTCAAATCAGGTAAGATTAATAGCTTTTCGTTATAGCATCAGTAATGAGTGATGATTGATATTGTTAATAAAATACTAAGTAAAAATGAGTTGAGATATTTTTGTTATTTTGAAGCTCATATCATATAATCTTTTTAAGCGTAACCAGATTTTGTACTCTTCTCTCATAGTGAACACCAACAGCTATTAAGTATTTACGGCATTAATGTATCATTAATAGCCCGTAATTGTAATAGACAAGCAATAATTTACTGAATTTAATAGGCTTTTTGATGGCTGGTGTCCATAATGTCGCTTTCTTGATAGTTAGGAAGCGATCGCCCAGCCAAATATCAACTAAGACCTGTTAAAACAGCATTTCATATTCAGAAACATAGATGAGATGTAAAAACTGTGAAAACTACACAACACAAGACACCTGATCCTGAACCCCATCAAAATACTAAATCTCCTCTGAAGTCGAAGAGTAGAGTATTGATAACCGGTCTTTCAATTGGGCATAGTTTGTCGCATTTAGATTCAAAAAGCCGCCTGGGGTTAAGTATTATGTTGGCAATGACAGTTTTTTTACGACTGCCAAATACCATACATTTAGCCAATCGCATCCTCACAGCTTGGATTTTAGGAGTTTTCTGCTTTTTGACATTAGTAGTATTAATGATGTGCAGTGCAACTCCCCAAAAAACGCGTTATCGCGCTCAACGTCAAGAAGCCCAACATTTAGCTATTTTTATTTTAGTAGTCATTACTGCCTGTACAAGTATCTTTGCGATTGGGCTAATGCAAGCAATTAACGACAGCAAAAATATTCCTGAATCTGCCTTAGCACTGCAAATTGCGCTGTCTTTAGTAGCTGTTATCTGTTCTTGGTTTCTGACTCACACTATGTTTGCGCTTCACTATGCCACCTGCTACTACCATCCAGATTTCTTGAACGAGGAGATAGGATATGTTGGCGGTTTGAGTTTTCCAGGGGATGAGTTACCTGACTACTGGGACTTTATGTATTTCTCTTTCACTATCGGCATGACAGCTCAAACCTCAGATGTTTCGCTTCCAGCTCTCGGAATGCGAAGGCTTGCTATAGGACATGCAATGATTTCTTTTTTCTTCTACATGGTGATTTTAGCTTCGAGCGTGAATGTGGCATCGGGGCTGATTTAAACCGATGGATTAATGATGATTGGGAGAAAAAGTTATGGAATTTGGCATTTTACTTAGTCTGATTGAAAATTCTAAACCTCGTTTGCTGTTATCGTTGGTACTGGCCGGGGTTGTTTTTCTGCTACTATCGCCTGCAAGCTTGGAATTTCGCCTGCTTGCTGCTTGGGATACGGGAGTTTTATGTTTTTTAATACTAGTGGGTTTAATGATGATTGGCGCAAATCATCAACAAACACGTCATTGTGCACAGCGACAGGAAATTGACCATTTGGCAGTTTTTATTTTGGTTGTTTTTATAGCTTTTGCTAGTTTGTTTGTTATTGCAGCAGTGCTAGCAAAACATAAAGATAGTTTTACTCCTGAGGTTGGGCTATCCATAGTGGCAATTATCTGCTCTTGGCTGTTGATGCAAACTACTTTTGTGCTGCATTATGCCGCATTTTATTACCGTAAGCATTCCTTTGCTCCAAAAGCAGAATATATAGGAGGGCTAGATTTCTCCAGTGGGGAACCGCCTGACTATTTGGACTTTATGTATTTCACATTTACTCTGGGTATGACCTCCCAGACTTCGGATACAGCACTTGTCTCATCTGCCATGCGACGACTAGCTTTAGGACATACAGTGATGTCGTTCTTTTTCTACAGCGTCATTCTTACTCTAACGATCAGCATTATTTCTGGACTGATCTAACTCTACTGTTCAACAATTTTCACTTCTTCATCCTTTATATGCATATCCTATCTGCTGTATTACTTGCGATCGCAGTTAACGTCGATAATTTTGCGGTTGGTATCGCTTACGGAATTAAAAAACTCCAAATCGGCTGGGTTACTAACCTATTTATTGGTATAATTTCCGCAGCCGGCACATATCTGGCGATTTCCGTCGGGAATGACATTAGAAATTACTTGTCTGTAAATGTCGCCAATGTATTGGGTAGCTTTATCTTGATAGCCGTCGGAATTTGGAGTATCTGGAAAACACTCAAACGCCAACGTCGAAAAGTCAGGATGCGTCAAGAAAGGAGTTTTTTAGTCGCAGCAGGTTCAAACCGGGCCATATCTAATAGCTCCCACAACGATTTATCACAAGAATTTTCTCAAGAATTCTTGCAAGAGTTTTCTTACGAAAAATTCTTGGAACATCCTGAAAAAGCAGATGTAGACCGCTCAGGTTATATTGATGTGCAAGAATCTATTGCTCTGGCGTTTGGCTTGACTCTCAATAATTTAGGTTCGGGATTAGGTGGTGGAATTTCTAACTTAAATGTGGTTATTACCTCCTTTTTAGTTTTTACCCTCAGCTTGTTGGGAATATCAGGCGGATACTTTCTAGGCGATCGCTTTACGACCAAGATATCTGGACTTCGGGCTGGTATCCTCTCAGCATCTCTGGTTATCATCACTGGGGTGTATGAATATTTCCTTATGCCTTAGCTTTGTGATCATTTTTGGATATCAATAACAGACGGTAATGCTAAAAACACTAAAGAATGTGGATAAGATAAGTCCACATTCCTTAGACCTCATATATTTCATGAGTAAATGTTCCTTTTTTGCTAGAGATTTAACTTAACTTCCCAAATATTCCTTAGAATTGGATAACACTCGTCGGTTATTTTGGGGCATTAAATCAATCACATTGTTAAAGCTGCTGAAGTAGTCTTGCAGAGCAATGGCAGCAAAACCATGAAATTCGACCCATTCATACTGATAAAAATTAGTAGAAGTGGTAGAGGTCTTTTCTTGCTGATTCAGAGGAAAAGTAGGAATTGCAATTAATAAAGAAACTTTCTCTTCTCCAAAGGCGTCTTGACCTTCTAGCCTGACAGCAGCAATGTAAGTGGTATTAATGATCATATTATCAACTTTAAGAAATGCCATATTTCCGCACGTCTCCAAGTAAAATGGACGATAGATAATTCTCTAACTTGTAAATCAAAAATTCAGTCTGCTTGGATTTATTGAAGGTATAATTACGCTCCTTGCTTTATCTACTGAGCCTTATAACGGATTTTTGAAACAAAAAAACAGCAGCCTCGGTAATTCTAGTGATAGTTATTCCTCACGAATTACGATATTATACACTGCTGGACTTGCAATATTAAAGGAGCGACAGTTCAGTTATTCGTAACTCTCGCTTAGTAAAAACTAATCAATTGTGTTGACTTTTGATAGTTGACAGTTGACTGTCAATATAGACAATAGGATATTTTGTATTTGAAAGCCTCTACGTATAACAGTGTTTTTCTCTTTTCGCCTCTTGTCCTGTCCACTTTTGCCACCGAGCGATCGCTCGGTCAACATTCTCTGTGACTTTGTCACCAGCAAAGCAGATGCGTCCCATCCTTTCACAGGCAATTAATACTTCACCATGTCCTAAAAAAGGTGCAATCACAAAATTATCATGGTTTGTATACAAACTAATTAAATAAGCAACAATTCCCTCTACACCCTCAATGTCAACAGGCTTTTCTGGTTTGACAATGGTAGCTTGAGAGTAAATCCCGACATATAATTCACCCAAGACCCACTCAAATCTAAAGGGCATACGATGGCGAGCACAAAAATCTTGGATATGTCCTTCGCAAGCTAGCACAGCAACAACATGAGCTTCATTAATGAGATAATCGTGATTCCACTCAGATGAAAGAGTAGCGATCGCTAAAGCAGCATTGGAAGGAAGAAGGCCAATAAATTTATCTTCAGCCGTATCATCACAGTAAATTAAATGCTTATCAAGTATCCACTCATCTCCTAACTCTGCCCTTGGTAGAATTGGAGTAGCATTGATTTTTTTTTCAACTTGTGGTTTAGCAGATTTTATACACTGTTTTGCCTGTTTTTGAGCAGTAGAGCTTTGTAGTACAATCAATTGCTGTTCCTTAAGCTTGATTCTAGCCTCTGCTGCTAACTTGGCTTGTGTTTCCATTTCTTCTTGCTTTTGCTGACGCTTCGCTTCTTGTGCTTTTTGTTCTGCCTGTTCTGCTTGCTCGCGCTCTTTACTACCTGCTCTGGCTATTTTTAACAAAGTGGAGTGACTCTTGGCAACAGGTGTTTTCTTAATTACCTCTTTAACTTCTGGGTCAATATTTTTAGCAATTTGCTTTCCTAATTGATATGTCCGCTTGTTATAACCTGCCTCTTGAGCTAGTTGTAGTGTAGTTTTACCAGGGGGTGAAATTGATTCACCCCCTTTTTTGGTGTATTGGTTCTCTCCAGATTGAGCACGCAAACCTATCCGCTCTAAGATTTGGTCTCTCTCTAGCCAGAGTTCAGAGCGTTCTAAGACTTCTAGTTCATTACGAATGAGGTTTTCATCGATTTCAGCCAATCTGGCATGGTCTACGTCCTCACAAGTTATAATCCGGTATTCAATCTGTTCCAGCCCCAAGAGCCTGCAAGCAGTTAGGCGGTGCAGTCCTGCAATCAGATTGAAATTTTGATCGATGGTTATAGGGTTCAAGAGTCCGTTTGCCTTAATAGATTGCATCAACTCAGCAACTTTTCGGTCGTTCAGAGGACGCCTGTTGGGCTGGATACTAACCCTATCAATGGCAATAAAGGACATAAAAGCTACCAAAAAATTGGATTGATAGAGAAAGACTATGAATACTATAGAAAATATAGCAAAAAACAACTCTAGTAATCTTTCTTCACGATTACTTGGTATTAAATTGTGAAATCCTATATTTTTAGTACTTAAGTACTAAAAAATATCACAAAATTTTCCAAATTGAAAACGGCTCTTTGCAAGTGAAGCCTGCACCGTAACAGATTGCTCTTACTTCTAACATCGATATTTATCTGTTTATCTTTCTTGAGGATTCCTCTACACAGCAAACGAGAGGATTGCATCAAAAAATTTTAGTCGATCATTATAATATCAATGCTGATATTAATTCTGGTGAGAAACTGCAAAATCTAAATACAATAGACTGATCAACTGAAGTAAGATTTTTACTTACGCAGAGTTTATACTATAAATTATAGTAAGGCTAATCTGGGAAAATTTTCTGTAAGTTGCCTATCACACAAATTTAATAAATTTGCTTTGTATTCATAATGTTAACTTAACTATGTTGTAAAAGCTTTGTATCAAACAGATAACGCTTCTTATGGCATAATCTTTAAGTTAAGAATACTTGCAATTGGCAAAATTATAACAGTATCTCTCGGCTAATTTATCATACCCTAAGGAGGAAAGGTATTTACTCCGGAAGAAGGATTGAAAATGTCTTGTGTTTATAGCTAGAGATTTAACGAACTTTGGGGGTTTAAGTCCCCAGCAAGATAGGCAGCACGTTTTGTGTCGGGGTCTAAATCCCCGTCACAAAACGTAATTGCGAATTGCGAATTGCGAATTGGTTTAAGAGACTTCCTAAGAGCAATCATTTCTCAGCCAGTATAATGGGGGAGTGCTGAGTAGTTTATACTTTATTCATCACTCAGTACTCAGCATTGAGTTTAGGTAAATATTGCTAATGGTACAACTAGCTAATCCCTTTTCAGTCTTTATCCTGTAGCTAGAAGCAGCGACCTATGAGAAAATGCATAATTTTTGTAACATGCAAGTACTGTAAAGCTTTATAAAATAAATATCACTAGGATCATTATGCTAATTAGGCTTTCCATACCCTTTGACCCTAATTTTCATTGATTCGGCATATATGGCTTATGTGAGTTGGAATCTGGAAAGGCGTAAATACGTCAACATAGCTAAACATCTTGGCTAAACCACAGCCTGAAACCCTTGCTATCGGTAGGGCATTTTTAATTCACATAAGGCGTATATTGATTTATTTCATCCCTTATTCTTTACACTTCAAACTTTTTTCCTTAATTCTCCCTAAGAGGTAAGATTTTATGCCCGCACCTACAGAATATGAAATTCCGATAAAAAATCAATTTCAGGAAATAGATTATGAAATTGTCCACATTACTCAGGAGCGACTTCGGATTCGTATACCTCGGCTGGCGGATGATCCAGAGTATGCAAGTTCGCTGACTTGGCTCATAGAATCTTTTGATTTTATTGTTAGTGTGCGGATTAACCAGCCATCTAGCTCGTTAATTGTCTATTATGAACCCGACGTGTCTGTAACAACGGTACAAAAAAGCTTGTTAAATAGCATTCAGCAAGCTAGCATCGTTGAACTTCCGCCAGGGACAGTACCAATAAAAACGGAACTCAGACCAGAAATCGACTGGATAGAGCGGCTTGGACTACCTATGATCAGCTTGGGTTTGGCTGTGCTTTCTAGCCAGTTGATGCTACCCATCCCAGCTTTAGCAATTGGTGGCTTAATTGCTGTGGCTGCTGCACCCTTTGTGACTAGGCTTATAGAAACAACTGTAAAAGAACGACGACTAGACGCGGATATTCTTGACGCACTTTGGCTAGGTCTTTACACCATTAAAGGAGACTTTGTAGGCCCGTCACTGATGTTGAGTTTAATGGAAACAGGGGATGCACTGCGAGATGCTACCGCCCGCGCTTCGGAGAGGCAATTTATGGATTTGTTCATGGGTATGGATAAATCTGTCAAGGTGGAACGGGATGGGCAAGAGGTGCAGGTTCCCCTAAAAAATGTACAAAAAGGCGATCGCGTTATTGTCTATCCAGGTGAAATGATTCCAGTGAGTGGGCGAGTACTGCGGGGTACAGCATTAATTGATGAACATAAACTCACGGGAGAGTCTATGTTAGTTTCTCGCTCTGAAGGACAGGTAGTTCACGCCTCTACTTTGTTGTTAGAAGGCAAGATTTGCATACTAACAAAACGAATTGGCAAAAATACCCGCTTAGGAGTGACAGTCGAACTCTTGCAATCTGCTCCCGTTCATGATACACGCGTTGAAGATTATGCAGCCAAAGTTGCTGATGCGACCATTGTACCAACCCTGCTATTAAGCGGTGCAATTTTTGCTGTTACTAGAGATGTATCGCGATCGCTTGCTCCTCTCCACCTCGATTTTAGCCACAGCATTCGCATTGCCGTACCTTCTACGGTTTTAGCAGCGCTTACCTATGCTGCGCGGCATGGGATCTACATCCGTAGCGGACGTGCCCTGGAAATATTAGCACGGACAGATACAGTCGTTTTCGATAAAACCGGAACGCTAACCCAAGGTAATGCCGAAGTTGTAGCGATCAAAACCGCCAGACCAGAAATTTCTTCAGCCTATGTCTTACAAATTGCAGCATCGGCAGAACAAGGTAACACTCATCCTGTAGCTAGCGCAATTCTGCGTCATGCCCAGGAGAATAATATCGAAACTCGACCTTGTGAAGCTTGGGATTATCGCATTGGCTTTGGTGTTGTTGCCCAAATTTCTGGACAACGGGTTTTAGCCGGTAGCTATCGTCTGATGCTGCAAGAAGGCATAGATATTAATCTCACTCATCAACGTCATCCAGAGCTAAGAACAGGCAGCCAATCTACAGTATATGTGGCTATGGGTGGTGAATTATTAGGTGTGATTTTGTATACAGACCCCGTTCGTCCAGAAAGCGCCCAAGTAATTACCATTTTAGAAAGCCAAGGTCAGCAGACCTATATGTTAAGTGGCGATAGTCAACGAGTCGCCAGTCGTGTGGCTCAAGAGTTAGGCATTAATAGTAGTCATGTTTATGCAGAATCGTTTCCCGATCAAAAAGTCGATGTCATTCGCCAACTCCAAAACCAAGAACGGACTGTAGTTTTCATTGGAGAAGGCATAAATGATGCCGCAGCTTTAGCACATGCGGATGTTTCTATTTCTTTTGCTAGTGGTATTGATATTGCACGCGAAACCGCCGATGTAGTTCTCTTAGAGGATGATCTGCGGAGCATACCTCATGCCATTGCGATCGCAAAACAAGCAATGGATATTATTTACCAGAATACTGCCCTCATTGCTATACCAAATATTGGTGTAGTACTTGCAGGCATTTTATTTGCTTTCGATCCAGTTTTAGGCGTCATCGTCAGTAATGGTTCAGCCCTGATTGCCGAGTTGAACAGTTTCCGCCCCCTGTTTAATGCCGAAGCCGCTCCTAGCTTCGATTCAGTCGTGGTAAAATCTATACCCGATACTAAACGCCCTGCTAAATCTGCTGAAACCCTTGCTGATTCTAGAGAACTGCAACTACTTACTCTCGATCTCCAGCCCACAGTCCCCAGTTAATAATTTGTCAAAACTTTTGTGGAATATATGCGATTTCATCGTACAATGCATTAGATATTCATCAATGTAAATGCTGCTTCAGGTTCAGAGGAAACTATTATGCCTCGATGTCCTGTTTGCCAAACGAAATACGTTGCAGATCAAACCGAGAATTGCTCAGTGTGTAGTTGGAACCTCCAAGGGCACTCTTTGCTAATCGGGCTGATTCCAGAAATCTCCTTGAAAGAGCAGGCGAGGTTAAAATGGGCACAAAATATCTGGGCAACGGTCAAACCTGCTCGTGAACAAATCCAGCAGTTTCAGTCTCAGCTTCAAGAAGCAGACCAAACCATCGCTCAACTCCATTCTGAGTTAGAGCAAGCAAACCAACAATGTCAAAAACTTTTAGCCACCTTACAACAACGAGAATCAGATTTAGCCCGTCTGCTTTTACAAGCAGACCAGTTAAACCATGAATTAAGCAACTTACGGGGACAACTAGAACAAACAAATCAACTTCAGGTTCAATCTCCAACACCAGAGATCATTGAAGCAGAATCTCAAGGTCAAACCCTTTTAGAACTGGAACAATCCCAAATTACAACAGCTTTACCAATCAAGGTGCAAACTTTGATTTTTCAGGTAGTGACTGTTGATACACAAGGACAACTGGCTAATTGCTATGGAAGTGAAGCTCGCTACTTCCAGGAAAAACTAGAGAATGTTGCTTTAGATATGATTATTCTGCCAGGGGGTGTCTTTTGGATGGGTTCCCAAGAGGCGGAACAAGGGCGAGAAAGCCACGAAGAACCCCAGCATCAGGTAACAATTGAGCCTTTTTGTATGGGAAGATTTACAATTACTCAGGCACAATGGCGAGCGATCGCTAATTTACCAAGCATCTATCGCTCCCTCAATCCTGATCCAGCCCATACTAAAGGCGAAAACCAACCTGTAGAACAAGTTTCGTGGCACGATGCGATCGAATTTTGCGCACGACTAACCAAACTCACCAAACGAGATTATCGCTTACCCAGCGAAGCAGAATGGGAGTACGCCTGTCGCGCCAGAACAACAACACCTTTCCATTTTGGTGAAACCATCACACCCGAATTAGCTAATTATGACGGCAATTATATCTACAACTTAGAACCTGTAGGTAAATATCGCCAACAGACAGTACCAGTAGGAAGTTTCCAAATTGCTAACGCATTTGGACTATCCGATATGCATGGCAACGTATGGGAGTGGTGTGCCGATTCTTGGCACGACAACTATCAAGAAGCTCCCTGTGACGGTAGCGTTTGGGAACAGGCAGAACTTCAAGAGCATCGCCTCTTGCGGGGTGGTTCTTGGTATTGTCTCCCAAGCCTTTGTCGTGCCGCTCAACGCCACTGGGATAAAGCTGATCACGCGGGTAGTGGTATTGGTTTTCGAGTAGTCTGTTCTAGTGCAAGGCAGGGAGAATAACAAATGACAACTCAGCACTAGTTAAGTGAGGATAAATATGTCAAAACAGGTCAAACAATTTCACGAACTGATTAGCCAAAATCCTTCTCTGGTAGAAAAGCTAAAAAGTGCATCTGACCGAGACAATTTTGTAGAGTTAACGGTACAATTAGGTGCAGAGTATGGTTACAGCTTTACTTCCACAGAAGTCGAAGTCTACATAAACCAGAATATGCTAACACTGATGAGACAGTTCTCTTGAAACTTTTTGGTTCCAAGCTCGACTTGATCCAAAATTAATCATTTGGCTCTCTTGATACGACAAAAACTTAGCTTTTTGGCAAAAGCTTTTTTCATGTTACTGATTCTCGGTAAAATCTAAAAAGTAAAGCTACCCTCTCACAAAGGTTTCAGCATCAGCTTGAGCGTTGTCAAAAAATGGATAAAGTCGAGATCACAGGAGCGTTGCTGATTAAAAGTATGCATTAGGCTCACGCTAAGGCAAGGCAGTGCGTTACAAAGAGAAGTCTGATACGAATTCGCAATGGGCTACGCCCTGCTACGCTAACGCAATTAAAAAATTTAGATGCAGTAAGGCTTTCAGGGTTTACATCCGCATCAAATTTTTCGTGAAATGGTCTGAGCGCCGGAAGTCAGCAATGCCTACGGTAACTTCTCCGACGAACAGAACTTCGGGAGCGGCAATACGCGACTTTTTCGCCCAAAGCGCAAGGCTACAAAGAAAAAGGAGCGTAATTTTGTAATTTCATATTCTGATTCAGCAACGCCCTGAGCTTGAGTTGACTTTCGTAAACATTGTTTTTATTCAAGCGAAATATACTGTAGACTTTGTATATTAGCAATAGACCAATAGAGTCATACCATACTCTATAAAGATATGCTTAACCTCTTGTTGTTAACCTCAACATTGTTTGTGTTTAGTTGGGCTAAGAGCTAAGTTTTGGCAAATATCAGCCGACAACTAGCGGCAAACATCACTAGCAACATTACTAAAGAAACACAATCTTCCATAACCCTAAATTTCAAGGCTTGTAAAATGTGTTTCAGAAGAGGAAAGCAATAAAACTTTACTATGGTAAGTATTTGATGACTTGAGAATCTTAGGTTACGGAATGCTTGCTAATCAGTAATTCTGGCAATTTTACCAATCGAAGTAGGAAATAGTTGTTTACTAGCTTTTGGCACTCGGAAATTTCAGGTAAACGTGTCCTATTTGTGGATAGGCTATGCCAAGGATTTTAAGTCTAGCTACTGCTGTGCAATTTTCCTCAATGTATACACAACCCCAATACAAACACAAAGCCTTATGTCAGGTCAAACCACTGCTGAAAAGCTTGCTATAAGCGTTATTGAGACTTATCCGTTAAGTCACGCTGAAACTATACATTACGAGGTGGTTCATTGGATTCCGGGGCGGTTTCGCGTTCGGATTCCCCAACTTGTTTGGGATGAAGAATATAGTCAACAGTTGAAGTATGTTCTAGATAAATCAGATTTTGCAACTGAAGTTCAAATTAACGCTCTAGCTAGTTCGTTAATTGTTAACTACGATCACGAGCCAACTGCAATAGGCATCGCCACTATTCAAGAGAAATTGTTTCAGGCAATTCAGCAAGCATCGATTGTTGAAATTCCTACAGGATGGACTGGTGAAGAGAAGGAAAAAGCTAACAACGAAGTAGACTTTGTAGAACGTCTAGGCTTTCCTTTAGCAGGTTTAGTACTCAGTTTGGGTGCAATGATTGGGCTGCCAATTCCTCCTGTTTTGATTGGTGCTGTTGTATTTGTTGGTGCAATTCCAGTATTCAAACGAGCATGGGATGCTATTCAAGAAGAGCGCCAGTTAACTATTGACTTCTTGGATGGTTTAGCGATCGCCTTGCACACAGGGACGGGACATTTCTTTGCTCCATCCTTCATGTTAGGTTTGGTAGAAGGAGGCGAAGTCATCCGGGATATGACGGCGCGGGGTAGTGATCGAGCATCCCTCGACCTTCTAGATTGCTTGAGCAAGACTGCCTTTGTAATCCGCGATGGACAGGTTGTAGAGATTCCTACTCAAGATGTAATTGTTGGTGATCACGTCATTGTCTATCCCGGTGACCAAGTTCCCGTTGACGGGATTGTTATGGAAGGAACAGGGATTATTGACCAGTGCAAACTTACGGGTGAATCAGTACCCGTAACGCGCAGAGTCGGAGAAGAAGTCTTTGCTTCTAGCTTATTGGTTGATGGTACATTAACTATTCTGTCAGAACGAGTTGGCAATAATACCCGGGCTGGTGTGATTGTCAACCTGATGCAGGCTGCACCTGTGCATGATACACGGGTCGAAAATTACGCGGCAACAGTGGCAAATCAAATGGTAATTCCCACCTTGTTAATTGGTGCAGGTGTGGGCATTTTTAGCGGCAACCTGAACCGAGCGATCGCACTGCTCACCTTAGACTTTGGTACAGGCATTCGGGTTTCTGTACCTACAACAATTCTATCGGTTCTCACCTATGCGGCTCGCAATGGCGTTCTGATCCGCAGTGGTCGCGCTATTGAAATGTTAGCGACCATTGACACCGTTGTTTGCGATAAGACAGGCACACTCACTATTGGTCATGCAGGTGTCAACGATATTGATGTTATGGAAGTCCGCTTAACCAAAGATGAAATCTTGTGTTACGCGGCTAGCGCTGAGAAAGGTCTAACCCATCCCATTGCTGAGGCGATCGTTCATCACGCCAAAGACACAGGTGTTGCCCTCAAAGAATGTGAAGAGTGGGAATATAAGATTGGTCTAGGTGCAGTAGCAAAAATCGATGGTATGAATATCATCGTCGGTAGCCCCCGGTTCATGAAGCAAGAAAACGTGGATTTGGAGGAATACGACATTCGCTATCCCGATGCCAAATCAGGCGGTCAATCCCTAGTTTACGTAGCAGGCGATGGTAGACTGCTTGGCGTGATCCGCTATAGTGATCCACCACGTGCAGAAAGCAAAGAAGTCATCCGCGAACTCAAGGAAATGGGCATTACTGTGCACATGCTCACAGGTGATGTGACACGGGTTGCTAACTCTATCGCCACTAATCTTGGCATCCATCCCAATCATGTCACTGCTGAAGCTTTCCCAGAAAAGAAAGTAGAAGTAGTTAAAGGATTACACGACAGTGGTAAAGTTGTGGCTTTCTGCGGCGATGGTATTAACGACTCTGCCGCCTTAGCTTACGCCGATGCATCAATATCCTTTGCAGGTGCAACCGACATCGCCAGAGAAACAGCCGATGTAGTGCTGATGGAAGATGACCTGCGCGGCTTAATCATGGCGATTAAATGTGCGCGTCAAGCAATGGATATTATTTGGCAGAACACCATAATTGTGGCAGCTCCTAACTTAGGTGCGTTAATCTCCGGTATTTTCTTCGCTCTCGACCCACTTTTAGCGGTAGTAATCAACAACGGTACTGCGATCCTGGCAGAACTCAATGGTCTACGTCCGCTTATCGGCCCTGGTGAAGCTACGCCATTAGGACATCAGCTCAGTGCAGCTGAAATTGCTGAGGAAGAAAAGCGATTACAAGAACGTGCTCATAGATCCGAAGCAGTTAATATTTCACCAACTTCTATAGAAGTAGAGACTGAAGTAGTTGTTCTTTCGTCTAATGTGGAAGAACCTCAAACTAATGATTTGGGTGTGAGTGAGTCTGAATCAGAGACAGCAAACATAGTTTAGAGGATATTGGGTACTCTGGAGTACCCATTCCTTTTTTTGAATTTTGAATTGCTTATGAGGCTTTATGTTTCGTAAAATTCTCGTCGCCCTCAATCGTTGTGACGATACCAGCAAGTATATCTTTCAAGAAGCACTGGAGTTGGCAAAAGCCACTAATGCATCTTTAAAGCTGCTCCACGTTTTATCTGTTGACGAACAAGAAAGCCCAAATATCTTGACCTTGATTAATACTCTAGAGAATAAGAAACCTTGGGAAGAGTTTGAAAAACCCGGTCTGGATTTACTCAAATCTCTCACAGAAAAAGCGATCGCCGCCGGAGTACCAACTGAATATTACCAAGGTTTAGGTCGGCCCGGTGATATTATTTGTGAAACTGCCCGCGTCTGGGAGGCTGGATTAATTGTCATCGGTCGGCGAGGTCTTTCTGGTATGAGCGAACTAATTTTGGGCAGTGTCAGCAACTATGTTACCCACTATGCTCCTTGCTCAGTACTCATCATACAAAACCCAGAACAACTTGGTGCTGTAAGTATTCAAGAAAGGCAATCAGTAATATCTGCTACACTTTTTAGTTGCATATTTAACGTATAGACTGTTTACAGTTAATAGTCAAAATAATTTGTAGTAATAATACTCGCTCCAAGATAAGCAAGCTAAGTAATTTGTAGCTGCACTTCTAGGGGGCTTGTACTCTTTTAATTACGAATTAGCAATTATTTGCTCACCTGTCAGCAGTCAACATATCTCAGGTGTTATGTAGGTTTTCAAAGCAAGATGTCTGCCTCACATTATATCTTTGATTAAAAATTTGTATCAGTGTAAGCAACTTCATCATCTCTTTCTTTCGGTGATTACTGTAAGCTACAAGTAAGTACCCATTCAAAGATTGAACTAGTATCTCCCGGTGATTACCAACCCATAGATTAATTGTGTGGGTTATCCAAAGGCAAACGCATCTATATATATTATTAACAATAAGTAATATTTATTGTGTTGCCCTAAAGTACCTTGTAAATGCAAAAGTTATAGCCTTTACCCCATAAACTCATAGCGTTATACGCCTTCTCGGTCAGAGTACCAGATATTCACCTGAGCAACTCTAGACTATAAATTTATGAACTTTCTAGAGAGAAGCCCGGAAGACTAAAACTAATGTCATCAAATCAATAGATTGCTCCCAATTGCGATCGCTCACTAGCGCAGTAACCACCAAATTTCTATACCATCTCGACAAATAACAAGGTCTTGGAGGCTGAACAATGTCAGTTACAAAGCCCGGCAGATTATCGCGCTTACCAACAACCAAAAAAACCAGGCAACCTAGCTCAATGTCCCGTAAGGATGCATTACTCTTACGGATGCTGGTTTTTGTTCCCATCTGCCTGATTTTGCACCACCTGAATGTAAATCCCAAAATTGTCTTTATGACAGCAGGTTTGGCGATTATTCCTCTAGCAGCATGGACAGCTAACTTTACAGAAGCGATCGCCTCTCGCCTTGGCCCTGCTATAGGTGGTTTGCTCAATGCTACTTTTGGCAACGCTACTGAGATGATTGTCTCTATTGTTGCTCTCAAAGCTGGACTGATAGATGTAGTCAAAGCCAGTTTGATGGGTTCGATGATTGCCAATCTGCTCTTAGGTTTAGGTGTCGCCCTGTTTTTTGGAGGGTTGCAGATTAATCAACAAAACTCCCGCATTAACCCAGACCACCTGAGCGCAGTTGGTCGTGTCAATGCCTCTTTGCTTAATTTGGTGATTGTCTTTTTACTAGCACCCACCGCCATTGAAGTGACTTCGTTGGCGCTACACCTCCAGACAACTAACGCCTTTTCCTACATCGCATCAGCACTGCTTTTAACTAGTTACATCCTCATGCTGTTGTTCTCTATGAAGACTCACAGCCATCTTTATGGACTAGATGAGGATGCCGAACCAGAGAGTTACGGTAGTGAAGCTAGAGGGGAGAAATATGGGTTAAAGCTGCATATTAGCTTGCTTTTAGCCACAACAATTGTTTTGGTGTTTGTCTCTGAAGCACTGGTAGATAGTTTATCAGAGGCGATCGCTACTACTGGGATGAGTGGCTTATTCACCGGAGTAATTCTGCTTCCCATCTTTGGTGCAGCCGTAGAAATCATCACTTGTGGTATCTGTGGCGCTAAGAACAAAGTCAATCTTGCATCTTCAGTGGCGATTGGTTCCAGCTTACAGATTGCAATGTTCGTCACACCTATCTTGGTTTTTACTGGCTTCATAATTGGCAAACCAATGAACCTAGACTTTGATAACTTTACAGTTCTAGGAGTGGGCATTGCCGTTGTCATGACTAACTCAGTCAGACCCAACAGTTATTCCAATTGGTTAGAAGGAATCATGCTCTTGATGACTTACCTAATGCTAGCCACAGCATTTTTCCTACATCCTATCGTAGCAGGATAAGTAATTCAAAATCACAATCTGAATCAATCTAGACAATGATTCAACGTTGTAGAAACTTTCAGAGCAATTTTTAACAATGTTATTGCTTGAGCGTTGAAATTATGCAGCTTCAAGAAGTTAAGCAAGTATTAAGCCAACCTAGTATTAACTGGTTAGCAATTTTTCTGCCAATAAGTTTAGTCATAGCATACCTGCCAGGACTTCGGAATGAGATATTCCTGTTCTTTACTTCCTGCCTGGGGATGGTTGTTGTTGCCTACTGGCTTGGCAATGCCACAGAGCAATTAGCAGACAAGGTTGGTTGCACATGGGGTGGGATGATGAATGCTGCCTTCAGTAACTTACCTGAACTAATTTTTGGTTTAATTGCCGTGGCTAAAGGGTTAGGGCCGCTAGCAAAAGCTGCCTGGACAGGTGCAATTATCAGCAATATGTTGGTTGCTGTTGGTGCAGCCATTATGGTTGGTGGCTATCGCTTTGGTACGGTGACATTTCCCTTAGATAGAGCCAAAGATGCAGCCGCAGGATTAATGATTGCGGCGGTGGCAATTCTTATGCCGTCAGTTTATGCTCATGCAGTTGATTTTTCTAGTGAAAATGTAAGTGCTGCTGATGTAATCAAGAATGTCTCTGTTTGGTTATCTGTATTTTTGCTCATGGCTTATGGCGGGAGCATAATCTATACCCTGGCTAGATTTAGATATTCGGAACCAGCACTGCAAGCGAAGAATCTCGTGGGAGCTTTTGTGCATTCCGAGTCAGCACCACAAGCCAAAAATCTCGCGGAAGTTTTTGTGCCAGAAGAAGATGTAGAAATGTCTTGGGATGTCCCCCTTTCTATTGGCGTACTTGCCGCTTCTAGCGTCTTGATGGCTTTTTTATCTAATTTTGTTGCTGATTGCGTAGATTCTGTTACTACTGGACTGGGATGGACTGAGATGTTTGTGGGGGCGATCGTAATTGGCATTATTGGCAATGTGGGCGCGATTATGAGTGCTGTTCTGGTTGCTTATAAAAATAAATTGGATCTGAGTTTTGAGATTGGCATGAATGCTGCTTCTCAAGTTGCATTGTTAGTGATTCCGACGCTAATTATTGCCTCTTCTGTGGTGGGTAAACCCGTTGATTTTCTCTTCTCGCCTCCACAAATTGCTGCGCTTATCGGTAGTGTTCTAATCATGACTCAAATTTCTCAGGATGGGCGATGTAATTGGTTAAATGGACTGCAAATGCTGATTTTCTTTGGCGTTATTAGTGTCTTGTTCTTTTATGACCCGACTTAAGGAGGCAGGGGGCAGGAGGCAGGGGAGAACGGGCAAAGTTTTAACTCTTGACTAATGACTAATGACAACTGACAACTGACAACAAAAATGACTACTAGAGATTTTGAATTGGGGAGTATAGACGGTTTGCCAGAATTTAGAGTTGTGATGGATAGTAATGGCTTTTTACTAACGCCAGTACTTGAAACCAGAAAAACAACTCTCAAAGCTTTTGTGAGTATTGAACGGTCTGATAATGTTAATGAGGAAACTTGGAAAGCTTTTGGACAATGCATCATGTTTGCAGCAGCCGGAGCAGCTGTTGCCGGCTTTACTCCAGGAGGTATAGCGGCTGTTCCTACATTTATGCATATTTTTGGTACTTGTGCCACCACCAAAGGATTGGATCTAGCTGCTAGTCAAATTCGTTTCCGAACTGAAACTTTCTACGGTGAATGGGAACGTTTTACGTTTGGGGAAACCACCAATCAGAATCTCAGTAAACCGAAGCTTCAGCCAAAATCCTATGAGGATGTTTGAAAAGTAAAAATTTATGCCAGTTCTAGGTAAATCCTTCATGTCTGCTATTGAGTTTAAAACCTCCCTCTTTGTAGGCGGAATGTTGATTAAAACCAAGAAGAATTATGGACAACTCTTGGTTTCCCTCCTGCCTTCTGCCTTCATTTTTATATTTATTTATCTTTACATTGTCTTATTGACTCAACAAAGATTGTACTATTTAATAGTGGCAATAAGCGGATTCATAGCATTCAATTATAGTGCTATGTGAGTTCAAGTTTTTTATCTGAAAGAGAATATCTATGACTTCTACTACGTCAGACTCTGGGTTCACTCAACCAGCTGAAACGTCTGCATGGCATACCTTAGAAGTTGTTAAAGCTCTCAGGCGATTAGGAAGCGATCGCACATTTGGTTTAACAACCTCAAAAGTTACAGAATATCTCAGCCGTTATGGCTCAAATGAGCTAACAGAAGGTGGAACCCGCTCCCCCGGAGAAATCCTCTGGGATCAATTCAAAAACATCATGTTGTTGATGTTAATTGCTGTGGCAATTATCTCTGCTGTTCTAGATGTGCGGGAAGCATTAACTCAAGGAACATTCGTCTTTCCTAAAGATGCCGTCGCCATCTTTGTAGTAGTGATTTTGAATGGCGTATTGGGCTATATACAGGAAAGTGGTGCAGAAAAAGCTTTAGCAGCTTTGAAAAACTTGGCATCTTCTAAAGTACGGGTAATTCGAGATGGCAAAACCCTAGAGGTGGAGTCTAAAGAATTAGTGCCCGGAGATGTCATGCTACTGGAAGCCGGTGTTAAGGTTCCTGCTGATGGGCGATTGTTGGAGGCGGTGAACTTACAAGTACGAGAATCTGCCTTAACAGGAGAAGCTCACGCAGTTAACAAGCAAGCCGAAGTACAATTACCAGAAGATGCACCATTAGGCGATCGCATCAATCTAGTTTTTTCAGGTACAGAGGTAGTGCAAGGTCGAGCAACGGTGCTAGTTACAAGCACCGGAATGCAGACAGAATTAGGAAAAATCGCCAGTGCTTTACAATCAGTTGAATCGGAACCTACCCCACTTCAAAAACGCATGACCCAACTAGGCAATGTCCTAGTCACAGGTGCATTAGTGCTAGTGGTGATTGTAATTGTTGGTGGTACTCTCTTCAATCCCAGTTTGTTTGAAGAACTAGTCAAAGTTTCTTTGAGTATGGCGGTAGCGGTAGTACCAGAAGGCTTACCTGCTGTAATTACAGTCACGCTGGCATTAGGAACACAGCGCATGGTGAAGCGAAATGCACTGATTCGCAAATTGCCGGCGGTAGAAACCCTCGGTTCCGTCACCGTCATTTGTTCTGATAAGACTGGAACTTTGACTCAAAACAAAATGGTAGTACAAGCTGTTTGCATAGCCAGCAATACAGCCCACGTTACCGGAGATGGCTATACTCCTAATGGTGAATTTCAATGGCAAGATAAAACCCATCTTTCCCAAGCTCACCCAGAACTACAAGCCTTATTACTAGCTTGCGTACTCTGTAATGATGCCATCTTACAAAAAGAAAATGGCGAGTGGTCAATTTTGGGCGACCCCACAGAAGGTGCATTGTTGTCATTGGCAGGTAAAGGTTCTTTCCGCAAAGACGAGCAAGATAATCGCTTTGCACGAGTGGCAGAGTTTCCCTTCTCCTCAGAACGCAAACGGATGAGCGTTATGGTAGAAGCAGAAGGATCTGGTGCAGGTATCAGCGCCTTCCATTTGCACACAACTCCCCATCTGATGTTTACTAAAGGCTCTCCCGAATTGACATTAGAACGATGCACTCACATTCAAGTCGGTAACGATGTCAAGCCACTAACAGCAGAACAACGAAGCCGTATTCTAGAGCAAAATAACAAGATGGCAATGCGGGGGCTAAGGGTTCTCGGCTTTGCTAACAAACTATTAACTGAACTACCACCAGAAGGTTCTGAAGATATTTCCGAAAACGCTCTCACATGGCTAGGATTGGTGGGAATGTTGGATGCTCCTCGCCCGGAAGTACGGGATGCAGTTGCTCGCTGTCGCACGGCAGGAATTCGTCCGATAATGATTACAGGCGACCACCAACTAACAGCAAAAGCGATCGCTGAAGATTTAGGTATTGCCAGTCCTAAAGATGAAGTCCTCACCGGGCGAGAACTCGAAAAACTTAGCATGGCAGAACTAGAACAACATGTAGACCGCGTTAGTGTCTACGCTCGCGTCTCTCCAGAACACAAGCTGAAGATTGTGCAAGCACTCCAACATCGGGGTCATGTTGTGGCTATGACTGGCGATGGCGTTAATGATGCTCCGGCTCTGAAGCAAGCAGATATTGGTGTAGCAATGGGTATTACTGGCACTGATGTCAGTAAAGAAGCCAGCGACATGGTGCTATTAGATGACAACTTTTCTACTATTGTGGCAGCAGCAGAAGAAGGACGTGTCGTTTACATCAACATCCGCCGCTTTATCCGCTATATTCTCGGCAGTAATATTGGAGAAGTACTCACAATTGCTGCTGCACCTCTGATGGGTTTAGGTGGCGTACCCCTATCACCACTACAAATCCTTTGGATGAACCTTGTTACAGATGGAGTTCCCGCTCTAGCACTAGCTGTGGAACCGGGTAGACCAATTGTGATGCAACAACCTCCCAAAAATCCCAAGGAGAATATTTTTGCCCGTGGCTTAGGATCATACATGATTCGGATTGGAATTGTTTTAGCGATCATTACTATCGCTATGATGTCCTGGGCTTATGGATACACCCAAGCAAATACGGCGGGTGGTACTCTTGATCCAGACCGTTGGAAAACAATGGTCTTTACTACTCTGTGTTTGTCACAGATGGGACACGCTCTAGCAATTCGCTCCAACACTCGTCTGTTTATGGAGATTAATCCCTTCTCTAATCCCTTTATTCTGGCATCGGTAATATTGACATCAATACTGCAACTGCTATTGATTTACGTTGAACCATTACGGAACTTCTTCAGCACCCACTACCTCACCTTCATGGAATTAATGATTTGTATTGGTTTTAGCGCACTTACCTTTGTGTGGATTGAACTAGAGAAGTTGTTTATTCGTTGGCGTAGAAACACTCAGTAGTAGAGGACTATTTGTAGATACAGAAATTCATGCCGAATTGGGCAAACAAGGGAATCCAAATCTCTTTCCCTATATCCTGTTTTTCAGACAGAAAATTACGCCCAATTAGGCAATAAATAATTCGTAATTTTTCAGAGATGAGTGTTATTAAGTAGTAATTATTTGAGCAATAGATATTACTGTAAATAAAAAGTAGACTAAAAATAGAATTCATTTCCGAAACTTACGCGAAGATATTTCTGGCGGTGTTATTAATGCCATTGTTTCCTTACCGATCGCTTTAACGTTTAGGATGGCTTTTGATTTAGGAATAGTCGTAGTCGATAGGGTTGAAATCGGTTTGCAAATCGCTTGAGATGACAGATTGTTTGGCTAGAAGTTTGGGCATAACTACTGAAAAAATGAGTAAAGTCACCATTCCATTAGAAAAACCTCTCCGCTATGACCCAGAAGCGATCGCTCAAAATTACCGCGATCGTAAAATGCAAGTCTTCAAGCGGTTGCTGCAAGTTGTACTTCCCATACTTGACTTTACTGTTAAATGGTGGTGGAACCGCAAAACAGGACAGTCTGCACAAAAGCAGCAGCGTCAAGCCATTCAACTGCGAGAAATTTTCACTCGCCTTGGCTCCACCTACATAAAGGTTGGTCAAGCACTATCAACTCGCCCTGATATACTGCCTTCAGTCTATATAGATGAACTTGCTAAACTTCAAGATCAATTGCCTGCTTTTTCTAACGAACTAGCATACAAATTTATTCAAGAAGAATTAGGGAAAACTCCAGACCAAATTTATGCAGAATTATCTGTTGAACCAATCGCCGCCGGTTCTCTAGGGCAAGTTTATCAAGGCCGATTACACACAGGAGAGATAGTTGCTGTTAAAGTTCAAAGACCTGATCTTGCAGAAACAATTGCTCTAGATATATATATATTGCGGATTCTGGCTACTATCTTACAAAAGCGATATCAAGAAATTCGTACTAATTTAGTTGCCATTTTAGATGAGTTTGCTACCCATCTGTTTGAAGAGATGGATTACATTCAAGAAGGAAAAAACGCAGAACACTTTGCTAATCTTTATGGTCAGTTGACTGATATTTATGTGCCTAAAATCTACTGGCAATATACTAATCGTCGCGTTTTGACGATGGAATGGATAAAAGGAACCAAGTTAACTCACCCAGCCGAAATACAGTCTCAGGGAATTGATGCTCGTTCAATAATTGAAGTTGGAGTACAGTGTACTCTCAGGCAATTGCTAGAACATGGTTTTTTTCATGCCGATCCTCATCCAGGTAATTTGCTGGCAATGGAAAATGGCAAACTAGCTTATTTAGACTTTGGTATGATGAGCGAAATTAAGCCTCATCAAAGGTATGCTTTAATTAATGCTGTCGTTCACATTGTCAATCGAGATTTTTCAGCACTGGTAGAAGACTATATAGAATTGGAGTTTTTACCTCCTGATGCAGACATAACTCCCATTAGTGCTGCATTGACAAAGCTGTTTAATGATGCCCTTACATCTAGCGTTGCTCAATTAAACTTTCAGGTAATTATTCAACAGCTTTCAGAATTGATGTACCAATATTCCTTTCAAGTACCAGCGTACTATGCACTAATTATTCGTTCGTTGGTAGCATTAGAGGGAATTGCAATCACCATAGACCCGGACTTTAAAGTTTTAGTTTCTGCATATCCTTACGTTCTCAAACGCCTTTTAACTGATCCAGCCCCACAATTACAACCGACTTTTAAGAATCTACTCTTTAAAAATGGTAATTTTCGGTGGAATCGTCTAGAAACAGTATTAATTAACTTTAGTAATACTAAAGATTTTAACTTTAGTAGAACATTAGAACAGGGTGTTAGTTATTTATTATCAGATCAAGGGAAGTTTGTTCGCATCCGTCTAGCGGATGAGCTACTCAAAATCTTAGATGCTTTTGGCGAAACCTTGCTATCTAAAACACCAGTTATTTTTGGGATGCATCTGAATTATCATCACCAAAATTTAGTAGTTATTGATTTAGAGACGCTAGAATACCTCAAACGTATTTGGATACTATTGCAAAAATTGCCAGGATTTGACTTTATACAACTAGCGCGGACAGTTGCCCAAATTTTGATGATACCAGTTACTCATGAAACTGGCCAATATATTGTCAAACAACTGTTGCAAAAAAATATGAACCGACTTATAAATGATGAAATTACAACTTGAAACTGCTATCTACTAGACTTTTAGCGATCGCTATTCAAGGACTATTAGCCCCAAAACTGTAGTACTGGTGTGCTACAAAGCGAAGTGCGGAATAGATGTCTGGATAGGTAGTTTGTCTAGTAAAAAAGTCACCGCCGTCATTTGTAGTGTTGACTTAGAAAAACGGGATACAGAAATCAAAATACTTCTGGGCTGCACTTCTGGGGAAAATCAAGCCATCTTGGATATCCATAATACAGGTTCTCAATCGGCAATATTATTGGTTCGCAAGTAAATTACATTTTTGAGCGTAAGGTTGTATGAGTTTAGAACTAAAATTATCAGGTAAAACAGCGATCGTTACCGGAGGAAGTGCGGGAATTGGATTAGCTACTGCCAAAGCACTTTATAGTGAGGGCGTGAGTGTTGCGATCGCAGCCCGCAATCAAGAACGCTTAGATCAAGCTGTGGCTGACATCCAATCCTTACCCACGCTAGGCGCTAAAGTTATTGCCATCAGCGCCGATCTGACTAAAGCAGAAGATGTTGAAAAAGTTGTCTCTACAACATTAGCCCAATTTAATCAAATTGATATTTTGATTAACAATGCAGGTTCAGCCCGTGCTGGGTCTTTCGTAGAATCAACTGATGATTTATTCTTGGATGCTTGGAACTTAAAAGCCAATTATTCTTGCTAATAGTGTGACATTGTTTTTTAACTTGATAATTTTATGGCTTAAAATTAAATATAGATAAAGAAGCCCTGATGACTATAAATCTCGGCTAGACAAACTCTTGTCAGCCTGCGTGGACTAAAATAAAACCCACGTTCGCGTCCCATCTCGTAGAAAAGAGAAGGAAAAGTGGTTTTTGCCTGTGTAGGCGCGAATTCTATGAGACTCCATTATTTAAACACACCTAACAACATTTGTGACATCATCTGTATTTACCTCTGAACACCTCCTTTTCACCCCCGCTAACCCAGATGCCAAAGCTATCCCCATCATCTTCGCCTTTCCCAATGAGTACAGCGTAGGCATCACTAGCCTCGGCTATCAGGTAGTTTGGGCAACCTTAGCAATGCGTGATGATGTGCAGGTGAGTCGCCTGTTTACAGATACTCACGAACAACTCCCCAGAACCCCGGAAATTGTAGGATTTTCGATTTCCTGGGAACTGGATTATGTAAATATTTTAAATTTGCTGGAATCTTTAGAAATTCCGATTCTAGCAACTTCTCGTGATGATTCTCATCCGATAATTTTTGGTGGTGGGCCCGTTCTTACAGCGAATCCCGAACCTTTTGCAGATTTTTTTGATGTAATTTTACTGGGGGATGGCGAAAACCTCTTGGGAAATTTCATTGAGGCGTACAAAGAAGTGAGAAATGCTTCTAGACAAACTCAACTCAAAAGACTTGCACAAATACCAGGAATTTATGTACCCAGTTTGTATGAAGTCGAATATCACAGCATAGATGGTGCAGTAAAGTCAATTAAACCAATTTCTCCCGAAATTCCCGCAGTGGTGCAAAAGCAAACTTACAGAGGAAACACGCTATCGGCATCAACTGTAGTCACCGAAAAAGCCGCATGGGAAAATATTTACATGGTGGAAGTGGTAAGAAGTTGTCCAGAAATGTGCCGCTTTTGTTTGGCGAGTTATCTCACACTGCCTTTTAGAACAGCCAGTCTTGAAAGTTCGTTAATTCCAGCCATTGAAAGAGGTTTAGAAGTCACAAATCGGTTAGGATTATTGGGGGCTTCTGTAACTCAGCATCCAGAATTTGGGACTTTGCTAGATTATATTAGTCAACCAAAGTATCATGATGTCCGTCTCAGTATTGCTTCAGTGCGAACCAATACCGTAACAGTGCAGTTAGCAGAAACTTTGACGAAACGAGACACGCGATCGCTTACCATTGCTGTAGAAAGTGGTTCGGAGAAAATCCGGCAAATCATCAACAAAAAGCTGCATAACGACGAAATTATCCAAGCGGCGGTAAATGCTAAAGCTGGCGGATTAAAAAGCTTGAAACTCTACGGAATGGCAGGAATTCCCGGTGAAGAAGTAGAAGATTTAGAACAAACCGTGGTGATGATGCGTAATATCAAAAAAGCTGCGCCAGGATTGCGGTTAACATACGGATGCAGCACCTTTGTACCCAAAGCACACACACCGTTTCAATGGTTTGGGGTGAATCGCCAAGCCGAAAAGCGGTTGCAGTTTTTGCAAAAACAGCTAAAACCACAGGGGATAGAGTTTCGCCCAGAAAGCTATAATTGGTCGATTATACAGGCTTTGTTATCGAGAGGCGATCGCAGAGTGTCCCAACTCCTGCAACTGACTCGTGACTTTGGCGACTCCTTGGGTAGCTACAAACGTGCTTTTAAACAACTCAAAGGACAAATCCCCGATTTAGATTTCTACGTCCACGCCGAATGGTCAACAGAACAAGTATTACCCTGGAGCCACTTGCAAGGGCCTCTGCCACAGTCTACACTACTAAAGCATTTGGCTGAAGCTCAGAGTTATATCAACCCATCCCCAAAGGAATTACAGCCAGTACTGGGGGCTAGGGACTAAAGAGTAGGGGAGTGGGGAGATGAGGGAGCAGGGGCAGGGGAGACAAGGGGACAAGGCGACTTAAATCAGAACTTGCAACAAGTGTTTCCCCTTGTCCCCAATTCTCAAGAGTCCCCAAGTCCTCTTTCCCATGCCCAATGCCCAATGCCCAATGCCCAATACCATTGAATTCCTAGCTGAAAACTTGATGCAAAACACAGCCGAGTATTACTGCGCCTATTGCGGCGAACCGAACTTAACTTTTATTGACTTGAGTGCTGGAGGACAGCAATCCTACGTTGAAGATTGTCAAGTTTGCTGTAATCCAAATATTTTGTATGTGCGGGTTGATGAAGATACCCTAGATATCGAGATTGATACAGAATCCGAAAGTTGAATTTTAGGTTTTTCTTTCCATGCTGCACTTTAAACATTCCTCAGTAATTAATGCCCCACCAGAAGTAGTTTGGAAATTTCACGAAAGGGCAGATATTTTGCGACTGCTGAATCCACCTTGGCAGCCAGTCCAAGTGGTTCGTCGTGAGGGGGGACTGAACGTAGGCGCTATCACAGAATTTCGCCTGTTTCTCGGCCCATTACCCTTAACTTGGTTAGCGCGTCATACTGAATGTGAAAAATATCGCCTGTTTACCGATGAACAGATATCTGGCCCCTTTGAATCTTGGGTACATCGACATGAATTTGAACCAGAAGCTGGCAAAACTAGGCTGACTGATGCTATTTCCTTCTCTATGCCTGGCGGAGGAACAGTTGAATTTGTCAGTGGTTGGTTAGTACAAGTGCAACTAGAAGCTATGTTTCGCTATCGCCACTATGTAACGAAACGAGAATGTGAGTCGCAATAACAGAATCTACTGCTAGCAAAAATTAATTATCCTGATTCTTCAACCCTTGCCGCGAAACCCACTTTATTAAACCAGGGAACAACCGATACAAAGCTTGCGATAAATTCTCCCAACCAAGCATCGCACCTGTAATCAGTACCGTAGGAGTCATACTTTAAGTTTGAAAAACCTATTTACTGTTGATTTGTCTAGTTAATAACACTCTACAAACCTTCTAACTTTTGTTAGATTTTTTCTCATTTCCAAAATAGTTTTTTAGTGAAATTACAAGTTCTCGTTAGCAGTTGTTTAGTAAAAATACCTCTGGTTTACAGACTAATAGAAGCTATTATTGAACTTTTGTTAGATAAATCTTTGCTCAACTCCTTAAAATCTCATTCTTTAGAGTTGCTTCTACTTTGAAACTAGAGACAGATAGCGTCAAATTGCTAAGTTAAGTAATATGAAGAATGTAATGAACTTCTTAAATTAACTTAATAATGGCAATTACTCTTAGTGATAAAACTGAAACTGCATACAATAGACCTCTTGCAAAAGTGCTTTTTGCACTCTTGGGGAAAAGGGTAATGGTTTTAGGGGAAGGAGACAATACAGAAGTCTCCACTCATATCACCAAAACAGTGCTGAGTGCCGAGTAACGAGTGCTGAGTAAAAAGTAAAATTAATTGCACTCAGCATATAGGGTCTGAATCCTTACAATTTATTTATGAAAAAAATAAAAATATTTTTTTTGAGACACGTAGTGCAAGAAAAAATACGTCCTTGTTTTCAATCCCCTAGTTTTAACTATGGGGTTATACTCAGCACTCAGCACTCAGTACTCAGCACTACTGAACCAACCTTTTAACTGAAAACAGTTTTTAGAATAGCAGTGGCTTGTGTAATACTAGTTAAAGTATCTTAATATTTCTATATATTTTTTAGCAGTGGCATTGTCCAGTGCAAAAAATTGACCACTAACAGATTTTCTCGGTTAGTCTTTTTTGTCATGACTATATTTTATTTTTGAAATTTTCATCTGAATGCGAGGCGGAGTAAAAGCGTGATCCAGTTAGAACAACCACCCAGTCATCAAACAAAACGGACTCCAGTAGTGAAAAGTAAATCTCAGTTCAAAGGGCTTTTCATTGCTATTGTCATTGTTAGCGCATGGGTTATTAGCCTGAGTATATTACTTTCACTTGACATCTCCAAGCTGAAATTTTGGATATTATTGCCTGTTATCCTATGGCAGACATTTTTATATACGGGATTATTTATTACATCTCATGATGCCATGCATGGTGTAGTATTTCCCCAGAATCCCAAGATTAATCATTTTATTGGAACATTGACCTTATCCCTTTATGCTCTTTTACCATATCAAAAACTCCTGAAAAAACATTGGTTACATCACCATAATCCCGCAACTAAAATAGACCCAGATTTTCATAATGGTAAACACCAAAATTTCTTTGCTTGGTATTTTCATTTTATGAAAGGTTACTGGAGTTGGGGACAAATAATTGCTTTGACTATTATTTATAACTTTGCTAAATACATACTCCATATACCAACTGATAATCTAACTTACTTTTGGGTGTTACCCTCGCTTTTAAGTTCATTACAATTATTCTATTTCGGCACTTTTTTACCTCATAGTGAACCAATAGGAGGTTATGTACAGCCTCATTGTGCCCAAACGATTAGCCGTCCAATTTGGTGGTCATTTATTACATGCTATCATTTCGGCTACCACGAAGAACATCACCAATATCCCAATGTTTGTTGGTGGCAGTTACCAGAAATTTACAAAGCAAAATAGTTATTGTCTATCTAATATAATAGCAATAAGAATTACACGATAATCTATATAGTTTGAGTAAAGCATTCTTTTAGATTATCCTACTTATGCCAATTAATAATTGTCGTCTTGTCACCTATAGCCCTGCTTATACAATCGTTCCTACTTACGAGTGCTTTAATCGTTGTAGTTACTGCAACTTTCGCAGTGAACCGGGTAAAAGTCCCTGGATGAGTATTTCAGATGTAGAAAGTATTTTAAAGCCACTTCAAAGCCAAAATATCTGTGAAATCCTCATCCTTAGCGGTGAAGTGCATCCTCATTCGTCAAGGCGTCAGGCGTGGTTTGGGCGTATTTATGATTTGTGTGAATTAGCACTTTCAATGGGGTTTTTACCACATACCAATGCGGGACCATTAAGTTTTGAGGAAATGCAAAAGCTTAAGCGTGTAAATGTTTCAATGGGGCTGATGTTGGAACAGTTAACACCAGCATTGTTAAATACTGTACATCGGCACGCACCGAGTAAATTACCAGAGGTACGGCTACAACAATTACAATGGGCGGGAGAGTTGCAGATTCCTTTTACAACTGGGTTACTGTTGGGAATTGGAGAAACTGTAAATGATTGGTGGGAAACTTTGGAAGCTATTTCTAAATTGCATCAACGTTATCATCACATTCAAGAAGTCATCCTACAACCTCATAGTCCTGGACATCAGCAAACTTTTGATGCACCACCTTTTGATCCCCATAAATTACCAGAAGTAATTGCGAAAGCGCGTCAGATTTTACCGCCAGATATTACTATTCAAATTCCGCCCAATTTAGTTAAAGATAACTGCTGGTTACTCGCTTGTATCGAAGCTGGTGCGCGAGATTTAGGTGGAATTGGCCCAAAAGATGAAGTGAATCCCGATTATCCTCATGTTCAAGAACAAGCATTAAGAGAAATTTTACAACCTGCTGGGTGGGAATTGGTGGCGCGATCGCCAGTGTATCCGCAATTTGATACCTGGTTGTCGGGGGAATTACAAACAGCAGTGAAACGCTGGCGAAAAATAACACCAGTTTCTCTGTTGTCAGAACAGCAAAGTAGAGATTTTCGCAATTCGTAATTAAGTTTTGACCATGATAACTGTGCAATTGCTCTTGCGAGAAATATTCTCGGCGATATTTCCTTGAATCGCTTGTTGTAGTAGACTTTCACGGCTAGCTCCCAGAACAATCACATCACTATTGTCAAGTTCTGCACACTTCAAGACAGCATCAGAAACAGAATTGGCACGAACTGGAGTTGCCATAACTTTACCACTAACTCGGCGTTGCAGAAAGTGAACAGATTTATCTAGTAATGTTGTGTCAGGAATGGAGTTAGTAGGCTGAAAAACCTGACATAGCTTGATTTGGGGCGAAGTGCTTAGAGAAGCCAGAGCAGGTAATAACTTAATTGCTTGGCTGGAGTTAGGGCCGCCTGCCATTGGCAACAACCAACGGTCAAAAGCTCTTTTATGATCTAATTTAGCCAAAATAACATCACAAGGAGCCTGTCGAATTATGGTATCCACCACTCGGCTAAAAACTCTACCAGGAGTTGATGTACTACCTTTCCAACCCATCAGCACCAAGTCAATATGTCGATCTTTGACAGTCTCCAAAATTGCCCCAGCAACATTATGGGTAACTCGGATTTGGGTGTGAACGGGAATCCGCCATTTCTCTCCTAAAAGTATTGCTCGTTGCAAAAGTTGAAGACTTTTGCTGATTTGCACTGGTGTTTCCGATGGGATGCGGCCAGACGGAACAATAATCACTTGTAGGCATTCTATTTCGTAATTGCGATCTTTGGCGATCGCAACTGCCATTTCCAATAAAGTCTCGGCTGTCTGTGGATGTGAAAGTGGTACTAGCAAACGTCCTTTGCCTGTAGCCGGAGCGCGAGTTTGGTAAACTACATAAGAAGGTGCTGATTTCGGTTCTATTTGTTGGCTATTACCACTGAGTCGCTCTGCTTCTACACGAATAATATCACTACGAGTAATAATTCCGATTAACTTCCGATTTTCTGTAACAGGTAAACAGCTTAGACGATAACGATTGAGTATATGCAGTACATGAGCTAGTGTAGCTGTGGGAGTTACTGTCACTGGCTCTGGTGTCATAATCTGGCTAATAGTTGTATCTTTACCTAACTCTTGCGAAGCAATATTAACTAAATCTTTCTGAGTGACAATACCAACAACTTTACCATTCTCTAAAACCGGGAAGTTGCGATGGTGAGAGTGGGAAAATGCCTGTACTGCTTCATCAGTACTCATTTGGCTAGAGAGGGTTTCCACACGCCGTTGCATCACATCTACAGCACTCAGTTGTGCTAGAAGCCCCTCTGTGCTTGGCTCTTTGGTGATGTGAATCCCTTTCCACTCTAGTAAAAGGTCGTAGAGCGATCGATGGTCAATTTTTTCTGCTACTAAATAGGCAACCACAGACGCAATCATTAGCGGTAGCACTAGATTGAAATCTGTTGTCATCTCAAATACAATGACGACTGCTGTAATTGGTACTTTGGAGACGGCGCTAAAAAAGGCAGCCATGCCCACATGAGCATAGACTGTTGCAGCACTCATTCCCAGTAAACTGTGTTCGACAGCACCCACTAAGTAACCAAGGGCAGCTCCCAAGGCCAAGGTGGGAACTAGCAAACCCCCTGGCGCTCCAGAGCCGTAAGTAAAAATAATTAGGATAAACTGAACTAAAAGAGCGATCGCAGCAAATGACCAATTAGTATTACCCCCAAGCAAAATTTCTCTCAGTCCAGCATGATCCCGAAAGGTAGCAGGTAATAAAGCGATCGCAACACCACTGACTAACCCAGCAAGTCCAATTCGCCAAGGTAAACTTAGGCGTAGTACGCGGCGGTTAATTGCTAAACTGGCAAGAATACCCTTATTAAACAGAATGCCTAGAAGTCCCGCCAGCACTCCTAAAATCAAGTAGAAAGGGATTTCTTGAGCGAAGAAAGTTGTATCGGGAAGACCTAAATTTAGATGATTTAGATCCAGATTGTGGCTACCATAGAGCCGAGAGATGACTGAAGCGATGAAAGAAGCCAAAATCGCAGTACCAAGAGTGATACCTGACACATCTTGGAGTAATTCTTCCACTACAAAAAGCACACCTGCGATCGGTGCATTAAAAGCTGCTGCTAACCCAGCTCCAGCTCCGGCGGCGATCAGTTGGCGACGATGCTCTGGTGAAGTCGGTGCCCAGTTACTAAGTTGATTTGCCAAGGCTGCCCCAATTTGGACAGTTGGCCCTTCCCTTCCTAAAGGCATTCCAGAACCCAGCACTAGTGTAGCGCTCACCAGCTTGACCAAAGCAATCCGCAGATTTAACGGCATTGGTACGCGAGCCAATACGGCTTTGACTTCAGACATTCCACTACCTGATGCTTCAGGTGCAAAGCGCTCGACTAGCCAACCAGCTAAAATTCCTCCTATCAGTCCAATGCCTGGTAGCACCAAGTAGGCAGGCCAAAGGTAAGAAATACGCACTCGCAATGCGCCTGCCCAATCCACTGCCTGTCCTAACAGAACTGCTGCTAGCCCAGAAACTAGACCAATCAGGCAAGCTTCCACGAAAGCCAAGCGCCTGGGTTGAACCAACTGACGGGAAAGCCTCAACCAGAGAATTTTACCCCTGGCTAACATATTTTTAGCAATCACTTGTCATCAATGAAGGTATATAAATGTCTGAAATGTCTTACCGTTCACCCTATCCATAGTGTTCCATAAAAAAATGAAATCAAAATGAAATTTTTCTGTACCTAAAGATAGATATGTGCAGTAGGTGATTGATGGGGAAGGCTCTGACGTAGTAGAGCGAGTATTTAGCCTTGGCGAAAAACATGACTTTTCGCGGTATTAGGTGCGTTCAAGAGACTGTTAGTTATAACATTATGCAGCGATCGCTCAATCATCAGAGAAGCGGCGCGACGTAAGCCTCAGTAGGGCAAAACGCACGTTGCATTCATATTAGCTCAACTTTGTCAACGGTTCAAATTAGCGGCAGCAAGTAAACTTAAACTCAGCACCAGTGCTTCTTAACTTTCTGCTGTATTTGAGTAGTCGAATGATAGCGATTTTATCTACCAGCCCTCAACACCTGTTCAGCCGTTAGTTTTAAATCTGGGAAAGTTAGAGAGACGATGGTCTGATTGCCTCGAAACTGCTGAATTTCATACTCCCCATTCATTAGCGTACAGATAGAGAGGGTGGGTTGTTTGGGCTTGCCAATGTGTCGAGTACCACCATTAGCTGCGTAGTCTGCAATCCAATATTCGGGAATGCCTAAAACCGCGTAGTCTTCAACCTTACGGGCATAATCATTTTGCCAGTTGCTACTAACAACTTCCGCCACAAATTTAATCGAACTGCCCAGTGTTAGGATTGATTGGTCAGACCAAAGCGGTTCTTTGATAAGTTCATCTGGATCGACAACTGCAACATCAGGTCGAAATGCTGTCATACCAGTGTTAGAAGGGCGCAATAGTCCTCGCTGAAGGACAAACCAAGGTAAGCCTGCTCCGTCGATTTGGACACAAATCTTTGTGGTAATGAAGGCTGCAACCTGTTCATGGAGACCTGTTGGTTCCAAGTCAAACACCTCTCCATCGATCAGTTCATAACGCTTATCGCCACTATAACAGGCGAGAAACTCATCAAAGCTGAGTGGCTTCTGTTGTATTGGTTGGTTGATCGCAATAGTCATAGGTCAACTTAGCCCAATCAATGCCTTCAGTCTACTATAGGAATTGTATTTGATTTTTGAGATTATCTAGGTGGCCGGGGAGTGGGGACTTGTACGTTGGTGCAGACTTAGACCAAATGTTAAATTTTCCAACATTAACTTTATAAGATTTGAACTTTCCATAAGTTCAGTAAAAAATGGAAATGTCCCTTTGCATATAAATGTAGGTGTCTAAACGTTCCTCTAAGCAGCGATTTCTTCTCTGTGAGACGCTAGGCGAACGGAAAGCTTCTCTGCCAGAGGTTCTGCCAAAGGAATCTGGCGCGAAAAAATCTAAACATCAAGGAAAAACTCAGAAGCGTCTGATTCAAACTTTATTTAAAAACGCTCATGATGCGATCGCCTTAATTGACGATCGCTTATGTTTGGTGGATATGAATATTGCTACAAGTGATTTACTCGGTTTATCACGTAAGCAACTCAAAGGGCAAGTTTTAGCTAATTTCATCACTGCCGAATTTGCTTGTCAACCCAACTCTCTTAGTTTTCCACCCGGACAATCATTGATGGGGGAACTGTTAGTTTCATCTTCTGCCCAGAACCAGCGAGAGATGGAGTATACCTTAATACCTAACGTCCTTCCCCACTGTCATCTGCTGCTATTACGAGACATTAGTCAGCGCCGGGAATCCATGCAGGCGGAATTACGACAGCAACAGCAACGGGTAGAACTATTTTCAGAAGTGACGCTGAAAATTCGCCAGTCGTTACAGCTAAAGGAAATTCTGCATACCACTGTTACGGAAGTGCAACGGATTCTGCAAGCCGATCGCGTGCTAATTTATCAGGTATTACCGGATGGTACAGGAAAAACCATCAGCGAAGCAGTTTTACCAGATTATCCCACACTGATGGATCTAGAATTTCCTGAAGAAGTTTTTCCCCAAGAGTATCAACAACTGTATGCTCACGGACGGGTACGTGCAACCGCAGATGTACACGATCCGGCGGCTGGCTTGGCAGATTGTTTGGTGGAATTTGTCGATCAATTCCAGATTAAAGCCAAATTAATTGTACCGATTGTGCAAAACCTCAATGCCCAGTCACAGAATCACCTTTGGGGTTTGTTAATCGCGCACCAATGCGACAGCGTTCGCCATTGGGTAGATTTTGAGTTGGAATTGATGCAACAACTAGCCGATCAAATCAGTATTGCTTTATCTCAAGCCCAACTACTGGAACGTTTAGAAGAGGTTGTAGCAGATCGCACCGCAGAATTACAAGAGGAAATTAATGTGCGGATGCAGGCGGAAGCGGCACTGCGACAGAGTGAGGAGCAATTGCGTTTAATTACGAATGCGCTGCCAGTACTAATCGCCTATGTGGACGATCAACAACAATATCGCTTTAATAATCAAGCATATCAGGATTGGCTGGGACAATCTCCTAAAGAAATTTATGGTTCCCATCTCCAACAGGTTTGGGGAGAAGATTGCTACCAAAGAATGCAAGTTTATGTAAAAACAGCTTTATCTGGGCAAGCCGTCAACTATGAAAATGATATTCTTTTAAAAGATGGGAGTTGGCGATCGGTTGATGTAACTTACATCCCTGATGTAGATGACCAGAACACCGTGAAGGGATTTTTCGCCTTGAGTAGTGATATTAGCGATCGCAAAGCTATTGAAAGGATGAAAGATGAATTCATTTCTGTAATTAGCCATGAATTGCGAACTCCCCTAACTTCGTTGCACAGCGCCCTAAAAATCTTAGCTACAGGGCGATTGGGCACTCTCTCGACCGAAGGACAACAAATGCTAGGAATTGCCGATGATAGCACTGAACGGTTAGTGCGTTTAGTTAACAACGTCCTCGATTTACAGCGAATTGAGTCTGGCAAAGTCATCATGGAGTGCCAAGCTTGTAATGCTGCTAATTTGATGATCCAAGCAGCAGAGGCAATGCAAGCAATGGCACAGCAGCATGAAATCACTCTGGTCAAACAACCACAAGATATCTCAGTGTGGGCAGATGCAGATTATATCTTGCAAGCTTTGACAAATTTAATTAGTAATGCCATCAAGTTTTCATCACCTGGGGGGACTGTTTGGCTAACCGTAGAACAAGAGCAAGGTTCCCAAAACCTCCCCAAAGAATTAGTGTTTCGAGTGCGAGATGAAGGTCAAGGCATTCCTGCTGACCAACTCGAACGGATCTTTGAAAAGTTTCAACAAGTAGATTCATCAGATTCCCGCAAAAAAGGTGGTACTGGTTTAGGGCTGACCATCTGTCGCAAAATTATTGAACAACACAACGGTAGAATTTGGGCTGAGAGTACTCCAGGGAGTGGAAGCACCTTTGCATTTACATTACCTACCCTTGAGTGCGTCAATATCTCATGGAGAGTGAGCTATGAATATGAAGCGGATTTTAATTATTGATGACGAAGAAACCATTCAAACCGTTGTGCAATTTGGCATCAAAATGGCAGCAGGTTGGGAAGTTTTCACGGCTAGTTCTGGCTTTGAAGGCATCCAGACTGCCCAAAGCGAAAAACCCGATGTGATTTTGCTGGATGTGATGATGCCAGATATGGATGGTATTGCTACCTTTAAAGAACTCCAGTCTCATTCTGAAACAGAACAAATTCCGGTGATTATTTTAACTGCCAAGGCACAAACGGCAGAAAAGCGCCAGTTTAATGATTTGGGAGTTAGTGGTGTCATTACAAAACCATTTAACTCCCTCAATCTACCGGAGCAAATTAGTAAAATTCTCCATTGGTAGCTGCATCAGTCAACCACCCACCACTAATCGGAGTACCGATATAGTGGGAGCTTGAAAGAGCCTAGTTGTCCAGTCTAAGTGTTAAATCACTACGTTTAAGGTAAGTGTTCAAGACCTACCAGAGAATGCGTAGCTAGTTCTTTGCTCTAGAACTTAAGAGTTAAACAGGTTTAAGGGTTAAGCCAGTACTTTTGAGATAGTTACCGACCTGAAACATTGACGAAGCTAACATTACCCGAAAGGAGGGACTTATGTCCAAAGTATTTGTAATTGATACTGAAAAAAGACCATTAGACCCAATCCATTCAGCCCAAGCTAGACAACTATTAAGAAACGGTAAAGCAGCAGTTTACCGCCGTTTTCCGTTCACCATTATTCTCAAAAAATCACATTCAGATTTATCAGTAACACCACTGCGATTAAAGCTTGATCCTGGAGCTAAAACAACAGGGATTATATTGGTCAACGATACTACTGGGGAAGTTATATTTGCAGCCGAACTAAAACATAGAGGCTTTGCAATTAGAGATGCTTTAACTTATAGGAGACAGTTGAGAAGTAGCAGAAGAAGCCGTAAAACTAGATACCGTAAACCAAGATTCTTAAACAGAATACGTCCAAAAGGGTGGTTAGCACCGAGCTTACAAAGTCGTGTTGAAAATATCAAAACATGGGTTAATAAGCTACGTAAAATTGCACAAATTGAAGCAATTAGCCAGGAATTAGTACGCTTTGATATGCAATTAATGCGTAATCCAGATATCCAAGGAAAGGAGTATCAACAAGGTACTTTGACTGGTTACGAAATCAGAGAATATTTACTTGAAAAATGGAGTAGACAATGCGCTTACTGTGATGCTAAAGACGTTCCACTACAGATAGAACATATTCACCCAAGAGCCAAAGGAGGCAGTAATTCGATTACTAACCTGACTCTAAGTTGTGAAAAATGCAACACAAAGAAAGAAATTAAGGATATCAAAGAGTTCCTAAAAAAAGACAAAACAAGGCTAGCAAAAATATTGGCTCAAACAAAAAAAACATTAACTGATGCAGCAGCAGTAAACACAACTCGTTTTGCATTGCTAGAGGCTCTAAAAGCAACTGGATTAACAATAGAAACAGGTTCTGGTGGATTAACAAAGTTTAATCGTAGCCAACAGAATCTAGAAAAAACTCATTGGTTAGATGCTGCTTGTGTTGGTAAATCAACGCCCAAATTGATTATTAAAGGTGTTAAACCATTGTTGATTATAGCTAACGGTCATGGTACTAGGCAATTATGTCGCACAGATAAATACGGTTTTCCAAATCGTCATTGTTCAAGAGCTAAATTTCACTTTGGTTTTCAGACTGGAGACATTGTTAAAGCTGTTGTTAAAACTGGTAAGAAAGTTGGTGAATATATTGGGAGAATTGCAACTCGTGCAACAGGGAGTTTCAACATCTCTACTAAAAACGGATTAGTTCAAGGAATTAGTCACAAATATTGTTCAGTAATTCACAAAAAAGATGGCTACTCATATACACAATAAAAGATTTAGAAATTACTCAACTGTTTCCCTTACGGTTTCTGCTATGCAGAAAAGTGGTCAGGAAACGTTTCGTAATTTTTCTCCCATTCCTCCCACCACTAATCGGAGTAACGATATAGTGGGGGTCTCTTGGGAGGTTTAGATGAAAATCTTGCTTGTAGATGATGACGATTTATTAATTAAGATCCTGACTAGAAATCTGGCAACCCATCACTATGTTGTAGATGTCGTCAAAGATGGGGAAATGGGTTGGACTTATAGCTCCACCTTTGAGTATGACTTGATTGTACTAGATATCATGCTGCCGAAATTGGATGGCATTAGCTTATGCAAGCGTCTGCGGACAGAGGGATACACCGTCCCAATTCTGTTACTTACAGCTCAAGATAACATTACTGCCAAAGTGCAGGGATTGGATGCAGGTGCAGATGACTATGTTGTAAAACCTTTCAATCCCATAGAACTGATTGCTAGGATTCGGGCATTGCTGAGGCGGGGAAGTAATAATCCCTTTCCTTTACTGACTTGGGGGGATTTGCTCCTTAACCCCAGTACTTGTGAAGTGACCTACAATGGCCGCCCCCTGAACCTGACGACAATGGAATATGATTTGCTAGAACTTTTGCTGCAAAACTGCCAGCATGTGTTTAGCACTGAAGAACTTTTAGATAAATTATGGTCTTCAGAAGATTTTCCATCTGGCGCAACGGTACGTTCCCATATCCGTCGAGTGCGACAAAAGCTAGTTGCAGTCGGTGCGCCTCATGATTTTATCGCTACCATGCATGGACGGGGTTACTACTTAAAAGCACCAAACACAGAAGAATCAACCACTCAATCGGCGACACCTGCTGTAAATAATGCTGCGGGTGACTCTCAAATCGCTGTATCTTTAAAAACGTTGAGTGATTTCCCAAAGTATGATTTTCCTGACGATTCCCAACAACAATACTTGGCTTTTCTCAACGAAACTTGGAAAACTACAAAACCGAAAAGCCTCGACCAGATGACAATTTTGTTACAAGTTGCCAGAGATTTACAAATAAATCAACTCAAACCTCAACAACAAGCACAGGCGCAACAAATTGCTCACAAACTGGCGGGAAATCTGGGAATCTTTGGGTTAAGCAAAACAATGCATACCGCACGGCAGTTAGAGTATTGGTTGGGTGGTCAAGAACCGCTACAACCGAAACACGCGCCGTTGATGAAAACCCTGGTAATGGCTCTCCAGCAAGACATTGAGCAGACTACACTGATTCAATTGTCTCAGGTTCCCAATGGGCAATCACCGCTTTTACTGATTGTGAGTTCGGATATCGAGTTTAACCAATCGTTAGAGCCTGTGGCGGCAAGCCGGGGAATTCGCATTCAGATTGCGCCGATGCTGGAGAATATGGCTAAAGCTTTGGGAGCAAGAGATTCAGTTTTTGATAGCTTAGACCAAAATCCTGATATCATACTGTTGTATTTTGCCTCAATTCCATCCCAACCCGATACTCACCAAGTAAGTAATTTTTGGGAAACATTGCAGATATTAGCACAGCGTTACCCTAGCTTGCCAATTGTTGTGATTAGCGATCGCAGTGAATTGAGCGATCGCTTGGAGGCAATGCGGCGGGGCGGAAAACTATTTTTGACAGCACCAATTCCTCCTGAACAGGTGATTGACACAGTAGTAAACTTGTTGCGCGGTACTGAGATCACAAAAAAGGTGATGATTCTTGATGACGATCAAGACTGGTTGCACACTCTTCCCACCCTGCTGAAACCTTGGGGATTTAAAGTTACAACCCTTGCCGATCCGCAACAATTTTGGACAGTACTAGAGACTGTCACCCCCGATGCTCTAGTATTAGATGTCAATCTGCCACAGATCAACGGATTTGAACTCTGCCAGATTCTCCGCAGTGATCCTCATTGGCAGCGTTTGCCAGTTTTATTTCTGAGTGTGCTGACAGATTCCGCCACTCAGAATCAAGCTTTTACTGTTGGTGCTGACGATTATCTGTGTAAGCCCGTTAAAGGAGTCGAACTAGCTAACCGAATTCTGCGACGGTTACAAAGAGTTAAGGCTTGGGCAAGTTGATTATAGGATAGGGGAATTGGGGATTGGGGATTGGGGATTGGGGATTGGGGATTGGGGATTGGGGATTGGGGATTGGGGATTGGGGATTGGGGATTGGGGATTGGGGATTGGGGATTGGGGATTGGGGATTGGGGATTGGGGACAAGGGGAAAGACTTGTTGCAAGTTCTCACAAATCCCCTCATCCCCTCATCCCCTCATCCCCTCATCCCCTAATCCCTAATCCCCTCATCCCCTCATCCCCTAATCCCTAATCCCCTAATCCCCTCATCCCCTAATCCCTAATCCCCAATCCCCAATCCCTAGTCCCCAGTCCCCAATCCCCAATCTGACTTTTCCCGTTATCTCATTAATTGAGCGATCACTAACTAAACCCCTAGCCCAAAGCCGCATTATCTCGTTATTTCTTGTCATTAATATTAAGCTATTGAGAATAAAATGTAGCCTGAAACCCTTGCTATCTCGTTGTTTCACGACTTAACGGGAAAAGTCAGAATCCCCAATCCCTCAAGACTGCACAAATTTTGCACAAACTATACGCCAAGGTAAATATTAATTCTATTCTCAAAGAGAAGCGTATGTTGAACTCTATGCAAACGTCGTTAAGAACCCGTCAGCATCCATTAATCCACAGATTAGCGGATTCCATCGAAGAAATTTGGCAACAGTACCTCGATATCTCCCCTTACTCTGTACCAGAAGGTTTAGGCTACGTCGAGGGACATTTGGAAGGTGAACGGCTGATCATTGAAAATCATTGCTATCAAGCTCCGCAATTTCGCAAACTGCATTTAGAATTGGCTCAGGTTGGCAATGGATTAGATATTCTGCACTGTGTAATGTTCCCTAATGCCGAATATGCCTTGCCGATTTTTGGCACAGATTTGGTTGGCGGACGAGGAGGAATTAGTGCGGCGATCGCTGATTTATCTCCGGTTAGTAGCGATCGTACCTTACCACCAAGCTATTCTCAACAATTGTCTGTTTTGTCTGGGCTTGAGTTTTCCCAACCACGGGCTTTACCAGAATGGGGCGATATCTTTTCGGAATTTTGTCTATTTGTCCGTCCGGGGGACTCTCAAGAAGAAGATAGGTTTCTCAATCGAGTTCGGGAGTTTTTAACCATTCATTGTCAGATTGCTAGTCAACAGACACCTCTGACATCAAATCTTGACATTTCCAAGGTTCTAGCAGGACAACGAAATTACTGTACCAAGCAGCAACAAAATGATAAAACTCGGCGAGTTCTAGAGAAATCCTTTGGTCAAGAGTGGGCTGAACGCTACATGACCACTATGCTTTTTGACTATGTAGCTTGAAAATTCCACCGATACCTTTTTGCGAATAAACATTTACAAATACATCAGTTGGCATACTAGTAAACTCAGCGAGTCCCTCGCGAAACTCGCTGGTCTTCAAAACCGTGCTTAATAGTTTCCCATTACACGGCTTCTCAATGAATCGGCACATTGTCATCTGTACTTCACTAACCCTGTTTTGTCAGAGTGGGAAAACCCAATAGCTGAAACCCTTTTGGCGCTTTAATTTCTGCTTTTTAACTAGAAATTTTAGTTACTGTTAGAAAATAAAGCCTTAAAGCTTGATTAATTCCAAGTCTCAGAATTTAGGTTCGATTATTGTTTTCCGAGAGTGACAAAACAGGGTTACTGACCCATCCTCAATTGTCTTTTCATCGGGACTGCCTTCTTTATATTCGTCTTTGCCTCCCAAACTTTTGGGGATTTTGTGGTGAAGTAAAATGAGTAGCGGTCGTCGTAGTTTGAGGACTATGTTTGTAAAGGTTTGTAAAGGTTTGTAAAGGTTTGTAAAAATTTTAAGTTTTTACCAAACATTTGAGTTTGAGAATGAAATTTTAGTAAGTTAATTGCTAAATAATAAAAAGCTTGTAACCTGATTGATGCTTGACTAGTCTGTAATACTGGTAACTTGTATGAATATTAATCAGCCGCTTCAGTACATTCTCAAACTATGCCTTTTGGCAACAACTGTTAATGCTTTAGCTGTCAATGTTGTTGCTGCTGAAGTACAAATTTTTGGCCAAGATGGTAGACATGGGGTAGATGGTCGGTCTGGACGAGATGGAAACTCTGCCACCGAGCGAATAATTCGCGCTAGCGAACAACTACAAACGATTGACATCTTCGGTACAGATGGCGAAGCGGGAGAATCTGCTACCTCTGGTGAACAAGCTTCTGGATGCCAACAGCCGCAGGATGTGACAGTGAATGTATGCGGTGCTAAAGGCGGCAATGGCGGTAATGGTGGTAATGGTGGTCGCGGTGGTTATGGCGGTAATGCTACTGTTTACTTTGAGTCATTATCTCAACTCAAGAATGTGGTGTTACATAATCGGGGTGGGAGGGCAGGTGTTGGAGGAAAGGGGGGACAAGCAGGTAGTGGATGTAACTGTACTCAACCGCGCTGGACTGTAAACTATTGCACTTGGGCATTGATGGCGCAGCAAATCAATGTAGATAACGCCCAGTGGAGAGAAGTTAACAGAGAATTATTTCGCTGTTCGGGTGATGCGTTCTATGACGAACAACAAGATCGACCCCAGCCAGCAATTTTAGATCCAAACTACCGTTATGGCTGGAAATATATTGGTCTATCACAACAGAGAGATTTTACTTGTGAGAATGGCCTTACTGGTCAACCGGGACGCAACGGTATAGATGGGGAACCTGGTAGTTACGGTCAAGTATTGTTAGTTAAGGGTACAGAAATTCCTCAAGAACAAATTAGTTATAGCGATCGCGTTAGTCTGTTAGTCGATCGAAGCATTAGGCTGATCAAGAAAAATTTGTCGAAAAAAATGGGGCTACAGAGTCTACTTGGTATTGGTTCGGATGTCCGAGATAGTTATCGTTTATTAGAAACCGTCCAAAATTCTTTTAAAGTGTCTTGGCAAACTATTAAACGCCCAGAAGATTTAGGAGATCCTCCGCTCAAAACTGAAATTACTGAATCGGGGAAATTGCAATTTTATATTCCAGGCACATTGGATTATATTCTCAATAATTCGCCAAACCAAACCGAAATTACGATTACTGGAGGTATTCACCCTAAACGTTTAGGACGTTTTAAATTTAAAGGATTTGATCGCTTCCCCGATCCCCGCAATTTTACTCTTTTAGATGAAGGTAAGCTTCTGGGCGAGTTAAAAACGGTTAAATTGACAATTATTTTGTCCCAGAACAACTCCAAAGTCAGCGAGATGTCTTACCCACTTGTTCCACATCAACCCTATCCTCACTGGGCCGATGCTTATCAGATCAATTTGGGCGATCGCTTTGATTCTTGGCTTAAACCAGAGCAACCTGTTGAGTATGAAATTCGCATCGAACAAACTGCCCATTCCGGAGTCACCTATACATCTGGAATGAAAATTGGTTTCGTTGTAGATAAAGTTACTCATTCTCCCGATATTCAATACTACTCAGGAACGACACTAACAAATCTCTTAAAGCTTATAAATAAGTAGGCAGGAAAAGTTTCGGAAATAAAAGGGGTAGAATGATTATTCCGCGTGACATACTCCCTGCGCCGCCCTCCGGGACGGCGAGGGCTTCTAGGTGACTCCCCCCAACGGGTTGGACATTTCCCTAGCTTTTGAAAGGACAGGATGCCCCACCGCCCTATGTTTTATATTTCGCGCTGCGTTGTGGTCACGGTCGTAACTAGCACCGCACTGGCAACTGTGCCATCGGTCAGCCAGTGTTTTTGGGACTGTCGCGCCACAATCAGAGCATTCTTGACTTGTGCCGTTGGGATTTACCGCTACTATCAAACACCCAGCACTTGCAGCCTTGATGTTCAGAATTTGTAGAAATTGACCCCATCCAGCATCATTTACAGATTTCGCTAGCATTGATTTTGCTAGTCCCTTGATATTTAAGTTTTCATGTGCAATAACCTGGGATTGCTTAAGTAAACATAAGGCAGTTTTATAATGAAAATCTTTACGTTGATTAGCAACTTTTAAATGAGATTTTGCAACACGCTTAATAGATTTTTGACGACGTTTTGACCCTTTCTTTCTACGGGATAATTGACGCTGCAACCGCTTTAATTTCTTTTCAGATTTGCGATAATGTCGAGGGATTTCTACTTCCTGTTTGTCACTCGTCACCAAAAATGATTTCAGTCCCATGTCAATACCGAGTGTGTTATCCAGTGCGGGGATGACATCAACTTTAGTACTAGGCACGGTTACATCTTCTAAGCTAAGACTGATATACCAATTGTCAGCTTTACAGGTAATTGTGGCGGTTTTGATTTTGAAACCGTCAGGAATAGGGCGATGCAAAATCATTTTGACCTTGCCAATTTTGGGTAACTGAATAAATTTACCCGTTAAGTGTTCTGGTTTGATGGGGTCAGGAAATGCCAATGAATGATAGCGCCCTTTGCCTTTGAACCGGGGACGACCAGACTTAAAACCCTTACCATCTCCCTTCAGCCAACGGTCAAACGTTTTCTCTACCCTTGCTATTACATCTTGTAGGGTGTGCGAGGGGATTTCTTTATAGTCAGAGAACAAGGCTTTGGTGTTGGTTAAATCGCGTTTCTGACTGTAATAACTGGGTTTGTCTTTTAGTGGTGCAATACCACAAGAAATGATAGAGCATCGGTCAACGTTACAGCGATTTTGCTCCCACCAGTTAAACCGTTCTGCCAACCTGTAGTTATATTGACGACGGCACAATTCAAGCCAGTTTTCAAAAGTGGCTATTTGTTGTTTGGTTGGTCTTAGACGGTACTGGTAGGCTAGGCGCATTCTGATCTAATCTTTTTCTGGTTCAAATAAATCAGCTAAATCTTCAACTGTGGATCTCGTGATTTTGCAAAGCTTGATAGTTTGTCTTAGGGTAAGTTTCGGAGCATGAACTCCACGCTCCCAGTTGGAAACAGTTTGATCGGTAACACCTACTGCTTCAGCTATTTGTCTTTGAGTGAGTCCTAGTGACTCTCTTAGTGTCATAAAGTTTTCACCTGAAGTCATCTATACAAAATACTACTACAAGTTATTACTACAAGCTAACTTGACAACTACAAGCTAACTTGATTCAATACACACCCCACTCACCCCGTCAACCTAGCGGTTGACATCGGTTCGGGGGTGTGTTCGTCACCGCCCCGACATTCTTCCCATCGCCGCCCTTCGGGACGGCGTGGGGCTGCTGTCGGAAATAGCTCAAACCGCAAAGTCTATAGAAAAATCAATACAGCCGATGGGGAATTGATGCCCAAAGTGTCCACCGAAGACGTTGGCAAAGCGATCGCACCAACAATTAGCGAAATTGCTTTAATTGCTCAATCAGATGATCGAAGTAGGGAGCAACGATTGCTTGCTGATCGGGCTCCACTCGCTTTAAACTGGCAGTTTTAATACCTTCTAACCCTACAACCATTGCATCTAAAGGTACTTGCAATTCTTGATACAACAGTTGCATGTAGTGCAATCCTTCGACACTAGTATAGTCGGTGTGCTGTCCGGCAATGCCGTAAGTAATACAGCGCAGGAAGTGCCAGAAATCACGCCAACAGGCATCAGCCCTTATTGCTGGGTAGAGTCCACCACCGGGTTGGGTAATGTTGGGAAATGTAGCTAATACATGGGTTCTGGCTTCATCTACGATTTCACGGACGCGATCGCGTAGCCCCTGACTTACGGCAATGAGTTTTGTATTTGCTGATACAAGCTGCTGAATCTGCTGCAAATCTTCATCAGTAAGATAGCGTCCTTGATCGTCAGCCGCCTGAAATAGCTGAATAGCCTCTGCTGGATGGGTATTTTGCCAAGTAGCAAAACTGACAATCCTTGCTTTTTGAATCAGTTCTCGAACTTTTTCGCTCAATTGTGGCTGAGTCATGGTCAAAACTATTAATAGACTGGTTGAAAAGTAGAACTCCTGCCCTTTTTCAAATTTTCAGCAGGGCTAGTAGTACGCCAAGGCAACTTGGCGGGGTAAAGGGAAAAGGGTTTTATCCCTTACCCTTTTCCCTTTAACCTTTACCCAACCTCCACCTAACATTTTTGGGTTGGCAGACTACTAGTGGTTCATCGCATTAATTTTGCTGGGTTTGTAGTGAGCGATTTATCGCTCAAATCAAGGACTAAAGTCCTTACTACGAACTTTTATAACCCTTCAGAATTAATGAGACACACCACTAGTTAGTAACACTGTAGCGGTAAATTGTTAGGAAACTCAAAAGGGAAACTATGAATTTACACCTGACCAGAGTAACGAACCAAATATGACCAGTACACTGTATTTTAAGCAGCACTTCGCTGCTTACCTAAAAGGAGAACGCTTTCCCATTCCTGAAGGGCTTAAAACTGTAACTTAATTTCAGATTGTCAATTCTATGGATCTCAGTCAAATCGAAACCGATCTGCAAAACTCGGATTTTCAATACCGCCTGAAGGCGATCTCTGCCCTGCAAGATTATCCGGCGGATGTCGCTTTTCCTTTGCTCAACCGCCATATCCAAGACCCAGAGTTTCTGGTGCGAACCTTTGTTGCTAGGGAGTTAGGTAAGCAAAAAACCTCAGAATCTTTTGCTGTCCTGTTGCAAATTATGAAATTTGATAACACCCCCAATGTCCGCGCAGAAGCCTCTAATTCCCTGTCCTTGTTTGGCAGAATTTCAGCCTCTCATCTGGTGCAGACATTTTTACGAGACGATCACTGGTTGGTACGTCGGAGTATTTTGGCAGCCTTGGTAGAAATGGATTGCCCTGAAGAAGTTGTAGAGGTTTGTATTCTGGGGCTAGAAGGTGACGATGCCGCAGTCCAGGAAGCATCTATAGATGCGCTGGGGTCATTGGCGGCTTCCCGTCAGTCTGAGGTAGCTTTGTCCCAACTCCTAAACCTGAAAAATTCTGAGTTTGAATATATCCGGGTACGAGTTGCTTATGCTCTCAAGCACTTTAATACTCCTGAAGCCAAGGAAGCCCTGGCGCAACTCAGACAGGATGCCGATCATCGGGTGGTGGGGGCGGCAATGGAAAATTTAATCTCTTGAGGAGCAGGGGGAACCGGACAAGGAGACAAGGGGACAGAGGAGAATATTTACTGTTGATTTTTATCCAAAAAATAATTTGGATGCAGAGCAACTAAATTCATTTATGGGGTTCTTAATTTTGACTTTTGACTTTTGACTTCCACGTTCGCGTGGCGTCTCCAAGAGTTGAGGCTGACTCTACCACTAGGTGGAGAAGAAAACTATTTCTTTGAGTTATGCCTAACTCAGTGATGAACACCTATAATTTATCCATGCTCATACAGCAATTCAACACAAAAGTCTAGAAATTTTGTAGCAATCTTGACATAAATTAATATTTAGACTGGCAGAATTGGGAAAGAGCAAACTGTGACTGAGTATTATTGTTTGCACCATAGGAGAAACAAATGGCTGAAATTCCCACTGGCGGTCAAATGCTCTGGAAATTGGAAGGGGACGATCGCGTTTTGCACCTGCGGCATAATTCTTCAGAGCCGTGGCGGCCGTATGAAGAATTTCCGCAGTATGTTCTACCCGACCCACTAGGATTTTCTAAAGGAATTGCTACCTTTCTGGCGTTGCTGAAAAAAGATTGGACAGCTACTAAATCTTAAGAAGGGAATAGGGAATAGGGAATGGGGAATGGGGAATGGGGAATGGGGAACAGGAAATAACTTTGAGTTGTTTCTCCTCCTTGTCCTCTTTGCCCCCATTATCAAACTTTCATAACAATAAACTCAAACTGTGTGAATAAAAGTCAACAACGCTAAAACTCTTTTTCCCCCTGCCCCCTACCTTATCCCAACGACCTACTTAGTTTCTAGACTAGCGCGTGTGGTGCGACGAGTTAAAGCATGAGGTGTATCTAGCTCTTGTGCAGGTTGGCTAAGGAGGCGCGATCGCATTTCGTTACTTAGCCCTTGAACATGGCTAAAATCTGCTCCTGCAATGCTTTCCAGATGCTCGAAATCAACGCCAGTCAAATCTGCTGCTCGTAAATCAGCTCCTGCAAGATTGGCTCCATTTAATCGAGCATTGCGTAAAGATACTCCTGGCAACCAGGCTTTCCGCAAGTCAGCCTGACTTAGCCGCGCTCCCTGAAGATTAGCATGAGTTAAATCAGCCCCCCCTAAATATGCTCCCAACATACTTGCACCTTGCAAATCAGCATGACGCAAGTTGGCTGTATTCAGCTGGGCACCATTCAAATAGGCATTTGGCCCAATTGCCCCAGAGGATTTGTAATTAAAGCCTTCAGGAAACAGAGTTTGGCTATCATATATTGCCCCTAGCAGCTTGGTATCAGTCAAAATAGCTCCCCGTAAATCTGCGCCACTCAGATCGACTCGGTACAAACAAGCTGCCTGTAAATTGGCATCCCTTAAAATCGCTTGGCTAAGATCGGCTGCGCGTAAATCAGCGCCACTGAGATCGGCAGCACTGAGATCGGCTTTACTGAGATTCGCTCGAATCAAAGTAGCTTGATGCAAATTAGCTCTTTGCAGTTCTAAACCACTGAGGTTGAATTGATATAAATCTTCTTGAGTTAGAGCAAATCCTGCCTTGAGGACAGCCAAAACCTCTTGGGGTGTCTTCTGATCCCTGCTGATCATGGGTTGAAATCGTGAGATTATTTAGGGGTATTGTACCGCGACATATCTACAATCATTATGGGGATCAGCTATGCCTTTTGTACCACCAATGACCATGATGGAGTTTTTCCGTAAGAGTGAAGGAGTCTGGTTTACCCAGCGCACAGTGCATCACTTTGATATGGTACCGGATCAATCAGGAGAATCAAAGCTTTATGTAGGCGCGATCGCACTTGATGACCCACGAGTAAAAGCAATCTGCCAGCCGCAAGGTATCGATCCAGCTAGTGCTAAGGGAGGTGCTAGCTTTATGTGGCAAGAACATGACGACGACCAAGAACCCAATCTTGATCGTGTCGCTGTCTTAATTGATGTACCAGATGATGAAACAGGGCGATCAGGAAAATTGCTCCGCAACCAAGGCTATGTGGAAAAAATTCCGGTAGTTAGCCGTTACTGGTTTGGACAAGATGGTATTTTAACCATCGATACTGAGTATGAAACCAACCAAGGTCAGGAACGGTGCTGGTTCATGACCGATGATTTTCGGGTACGCGTCAGCACAGTGCGGATGATGAATGGAGTGTATTTGATGACCTATTGTTCTGAACGACGCTATTTAACTGAGGCGAATTTAGCACAAATGGTGCAACACAATTTATCTAGAGCATCCGTTTGATTATCTGGTCGCTCATAATTTTGAAGGACTTGCTATCGTTTATAGGCCATATTTCTGGCGATCGCCATCAATAGGCATTGCACCATCGCCTAATCCTAACGTTAAGGATCGTTGCTTTGTTTAACATATTCGAGACGGCGAATCTGGGAATACCCTATTCTCTGGGGTTAAGGCAAATTAGGCTATAAATTTTATGTATAAGTGCTTCCTTGAGCATCTGGAACAATGGCTTTTGCAACGGTTTACATTAGAAAGTCGCCCAATTCCCCCAGGACTAGAGTATCAGGTGAGCGATCGCGGCAGAAATCCCGCCACAATTCAGAGTTGGTGCTATCAATGTCCACAGTTACGGAAAATCCGCTATACATACATTGATGCAGGCGCAAGTGCCCAGATTTTTAATAGTGTGATTTATCCCAGTCATAACTACGAGTTGCCCTTACTTGGCATTGATTTTCTCTCTTTCGGTCAGGTAAAAAACCTGATTGTGATGGATTTCCAGCCTTTATTTCAAGATGAAGCTTACTTAAGGAAGTACATACATCCATTGCAGACATTGCATGATAAGTATCCAGACTTGGCACAAGGCTTGGAAATGAAATTTTATGATGCTAATCAGTACTTCTCAAAATATCTCTTATTTGCCAAAACCGATGCAGAAACAGTAAAAACGAGGGTCTTTGAGGCATTCAAAGACTATCTAAATTTGTACTGGCAGATGCTAGTCCAAGCTAAACCTCTGAACGACCAGTCAGACATTCAACGGATTGTCAAAGCCCAAAAAGACTACGATCAATATAGTGCCGATCGCGATCCTGCATCTGGTTTGTTCAGTAGCTACTTTGGACATCAATGGTCAGAGCGATTTTTGCATGAATTTTTGTTTGAGGATGCTGTGCCATTAGTAGTTAATGCAGCCAAATAGTGCTTTAAATCTACATCACCACAAAAAAATGGTGATAGTTAATTTTGAATTTTTAATTTTGAATTGGGAGCGAAGCGACATTGACTCTCTATCAGCCATTTTTAGATTATGCGATCGCGCTTTTGCAGGAACGCTTGAATTTGCAGCCTTATGCAATTCCTCAAGGGTTTGAGTCGAAGCAAGCAACAGTAGGCAAAGGCAAACATCAACAAGAGGTCTTAACCACTAGCTATGCCTATCAAACTACCAAACTCCGGCAAATTCGAGCCGCCCATGTACAAGGAGGTAACTCACTTCAGGTATTAAATTTCGTTATTTTCCCCCATCTGAATTACGATTTGCCCTTCTTTGGCGCAGATTTAGTTACCTTGCCAGGAGGACACTTAATTGCCCTCGATATGCAACCCCTATTTCGGGATGATTTGGAGTATCAGGCAAAGTATACCCAGCCTATCCTGCCAACTTTTCACGCACATCAGCAGCATCTACCTTGGGGGGGCGACTTTCCTGAAGAAGCCCAGCCCTTTTTCTCACCCGCCTTTCTCTGGACGCGCCCCCAGGAAACTGAGGTAGTGGAAACCCATGTGTTTGCAGCGTTCATTGACTATCTACAAGCCTACCTGGATTTTGTTGACCAGGCACAACCGATAACCGACTCCAAATATTTAGCAGACATTGAACAGGCTCAACTGCGTTATCTGCGCTATCGAGCCGAAAAAGATCCAGCACGAGGAATGTTCACCCGTTTTTACGGTGCTGAGTGGACAGAAGAATATATCCACGGGTTTTTATTCGATTTGGAAAGAAAGCTAACATCAGCGATTAGATGAAGCAATACCAATTTTAGATTTTGGATTTTGGATTAAAAATCTTGCTTGATAAACTATTCTATAAGTTTGAAACAAGATTACCTATCCGAAGTTGGTATCAAAGGTAGTAGTTTGTCAAAAAATAATTGACGGATAGATTCCTTGTAGAGACGGCGATTTATCGCGTCTCCCCAACCGTCATCAAAATGAATTTGACAGACCAGTAGAACCAGGATAATCAAAAAGGTTTGTCCGTTGGTAACTGAATCTGAGAAAATCGAACATGGGCATTTTAAATCTACTTTTAGGAAACACAAAGGATATGGCTGATACTACAGAACTCACTTCAATCGCTCAAACCAGCCTTGAAGAACTAACAGAAGCGATCGCTGAATTAGAAGAATATCGGGAACGCCTGGTTAACGATACCTTGTCAATGGCGCAACGCGCCAAAATTATGAAGACACAAGCACTTGCTAGCCTGCAACCTCAGCTTGCCCAGCTAGATGCAACTCTTGAGTCACTACGACAGCAGCAATCTACTCTGACATCTGGTAACTAGTACCCCTTTGGGGAATTAAAAATTAAGAATTAAAAATTAAAAATTTAGGTATTTTTCTCAATTTTTAATTGGAGGGAAGCGACGGTCAAAAAGCTTTAATTTTAGGCTTTCTGGCTGTAATAAAACGGTAGGTTTATTTCTGCCGACCTGTACTAGATCATTTAACAATAACGGTGATAGGGAATTTGTCATGAGTCAATCGCTCAACTCCAAAGCTCCAGCAGTGGATGATCTCATCCTGCGAGTGCAAGCTGAAAATGATGATCTGGTTCAGAGGGTAAATGAGCAGATTACACTAGAAACCTTCGATTCTACAGATCACAAAGTTCTTAAACAACTCGTGGAGGGTTTAGGAGATCCACGGGGAATGGTGCGACTGCGGTTTGCCGAAACCTTGGGTGAAATTGGTGAAGCAGCAACGCCATTTCTCGTAGAGGCACTGGCAAATCATTCCAATGTAGTTGTGCGGCGAGCTGCTGCCAAGACACTTACTATCATATCTGACCCGTCTGCTGTGCCAGACTTGCTTCATGCTTTTCTCAATGATGAAGATAGGGTAGTCAGAAGTTCAGCCGCCGGGGCGTTGGCCAGAACCGGAGAAGCATCTGTACCAGCGTTGCTGGAAATTTTAGCATCAGACGAGCATCCACAAGATATTAAAGGTCTTGCGGCATGGGCGTTGGCGTTTATTGGATCGGAAGCAGCAGACCATCTATACAAAGCATTGAACGCCGCCTCTTTAGATGTCCGATGTGCTGTCATCGGCGCCCTTGGTCATGTGGCGCAAGAGCAGTCAGACGAAAAATCCTGCAACCTTCTAGTTTCTGCTCTGACTGATCCAGAAGCGCTTATCCGCACTGAAGCAGCCGCAGCCTTGGGACAAGTAAATTATCCTCCATCTGTGCCGCATTTAATTTTGGCAATTCAAGATACTGATTTAGACGTAAGGAAGGCAGCAATCAATTCTCTTGGTAAAATTGGCGATCGCAGTGCATTAGAATCATTACAGCCGCTACTTAATGATCAACAAGAGGTGGTGCGGGTTCTGGCTAAACTAGCGATCGCGCAAATTGAACGCCAGTCCGAAGCAGATGATTGGTAATGTTCCCGTTCAGCTGCTTGCTGTCTCTACCGACATCTCATTTTCAATCGATAGCTTGAAAGCGAGTTACAAGCAGATGCAGAAATTCCCTCTACCAAGCTATTTTTCGTCCTGTGGGTATTATTTTTCTCCTCGCTGAAACTTCACCGTCATCTCTAAGCGAGATAATGCACTAGTGGCAGACTCACGTACATAGGAGTCAGTGGATTCATCTTGAATGAGTGATTGTAGCACTTCCACACCTCGGCGATCGCCAATTGAGCCAAGAGCATTCACGAGAGAGATTGCCAGTGCTGGGTTGTCTGTGGTTTGCAATGCTTCAATTAAAACATCCACCACGGGAGAACCAATTTCACCTAGAGCCATGACAGCTGCAATATTCACTACAGGATTGGGGTCATTAAGAGCAGTCGTTAAAGCCTGCACACCTTCAGCTGCAAAGGGAACATCTGGATGATTAATGGCGACTTGTGCCAGTGCTTTGGCGGCACTTCCCCGGACGGTGACATTATCACTATTGAGCAAGGCTTCAACTAAAGGAGTCACTGCATCAGGGCCGATCGCACCTAGAGCTTTGACGGCAGCTCGTCGATAGGTGGTATCCTCTTCATCAAGAATACTCATCAACCGGGGAATAGTTGTCTCATCAGGATTATCAGCCAATTCCCACATTGCTTGGTCACGTAGATGGGGGTTGGGGTGTTTTAGTTGTTGGAATAGTTCTTCTGTGGACATAACAAGATTTTAATAAATTATCAAAAATGTGCAGTGGTTCTTAAACACGAATCGGCCAAATCCCCATTTGAACAAAATGTAGGGGTTTAAATCCCCATTACAACACGTAATTGCGAATTGCGAATTGTATAACTTTCCCCCTTACTCCCTGCTCCCTGCTCCCTTGCCTCTTCTTCAACCCTCTAGATTTATCATTGGTGTGATTAATTTTTAATTTTTAATTTTTAATTTTTAATTTTTAATTCCCCGCAGGGGCTGACTTGGCTTTTTCACGAACCAGCCAATCATCATCATTGATGACTTGTTCATAACCACTGGTATCACCAAGTTTTTCTAGCGCCATCAATGCCGCATACTTCAGATCCCAAATTTTGGTTTCTAGACAGGGTTTCAGTTCGGGAATTGCCCGTGGATCGCCGAGTTCACCAAGAGCGATCGCTGCTGCTGCCCGTGATTTTTGAAACTGTGGTTGTTTATTATGCAAACCTTCAACTAGTAAATCATAAGCTGGGGCATGTTTCAACCAACCGAACAGCTTTATCACATGGAAGTGAGCACCATAATCATTATTTGCTTCTTCGGCGTAAGTGGCAAACAAAGCCTCAGGAGCAGCATCAGCGTGATGGTCAAGAATGGTTTTAGCTGCCAAATAACAGCGCCCAAAGTCTGTTTCATACAACCCCCGAATCAGAACTGGTAAGGTAGGCGGGCTTGGGTAACTATGCACCAAACTCAGATCATTTGGATGGTCGTATAACGTCTGCTCTAAATAAGGTTGAATCGTGGCAAAAGTAATTGCTCTGGCAGTGATTCCGGCTTCTGCCAAAGTCCGAATTCCTCGCAGCCGAAACACCAAAGATACTGGACATCGGGCAATATAAGGTATTGCATCATAGTAACGGGCATCCATTAAATCTTGGATAGACAACCGCCGTCCTAACACATTTGGGTGTTGTAACATTGCCACTACTTTTCCCATCTGGGAATAGTCGCCAGTTAAACGGCAAACTGCGGCCATTGCCGCACTAGCTGTCGGTGGATCGGTATCATCTACAAATTTGCGAATTCGTTCTAGGGCAGGTTGATAATTAAACTTTGTTAATGTATGAATAATTACTCGATAGGTTTGCCCTGGCTTATCCAGCAATTGAGCAATATCTTCTAATATGTTGGGGTCTTGAGTACCAATTTCACCGATCGCCCAAACAGCATTTTCCACAGTGTAACAGTCTTCATCAAAAAGACAGGTGCGGATCACTGGTAAGGCTGACTCAGCTTGCAGTCGCCCCAAAGTCTCTACCGATTTACGGCGGACGATGCGATTATCCAGCAAGGGGTCAGTTTGCTGCACCGCCCGCATCAGCGCTTTAATTGATCGCTCTGTGGGAAAATTAATTAAATGAGAAGCGGCAATATAACGTGAATCATCCTCACTCAATTGGTCTTGAGGCGTATCCAAAAGAGCGATCGCCTGGTCTTCTGTGAGATTAAAAAAATTAAAAAAGCGTTTATCCATATATTATAGATATATAGGACTCATATTTGATTTTTGAACAAAACTCAGTACACCTTTATTCCTTCTTCCCAGTCCCCAGTCCCCAGTTCCCAATCCCTTACCTTTAGGACTGATTCAGAAATCAAATCGGATTGCTATATCAACTTGCCGAATCTTATTAAGACAAAATAAACCTGAAGATTCTTTGCCATTACTCAACCTTAATAGGCAAAGCAAAGAGCCAAGAACCTCCAGGCTTGTAGAGTCACAATGTACTCTTATCACCAAATGACAAGTTTGGCAACTAACTAGGAGAGAGAGTTAATAGCGTAGTCTAGTAAAGCATTGTACTCAGTCAATGCTTGAGCAGACATATCACGAGGCGCACAACCACGGTTACGAGCAAAGCTTAAAGCTTCAACGTAAGGAGCAGTGGGCAAGCCCAAAGCGCGATAAACTTCACGTTGTCCAGCAATACCCCACTCATCCAATGGGCCAGTACCACCAACTACCAAGCTGTATTGAATAAGGCGGAGGTAGTGCTTGATGTCACGAGCACACTTCGACTTGAATGTATCGGTGGAATTAGCTTCACCAGCGTTGTTCAAGTAAGAATATTTTTTGATAGCAGCGTTGTAAGCTTCGGTTGCGACTGCATCAAGGTTGTTAGCTAGCTTTTCAGCAGCTTCCAAACGAGCAGCAGCACGTTGGATAGAACCTTGTACTGATTCTAAATCAGAGGTGCTGGGGAAACGACCTGCGGCATCTGCTGATGCGATAACGGTGGTAACAACTGATTTCATTTCTTAAATCTCCCAAAAGACTTTTTATTTAAACTGTGTTGGATGTCAATCTGTTGAGTGAATTGCGATTCGCAAATTCCTTAGCTCAGAGCAGAAATTACGCGATCAAAGTAGCTGGAAGATTCAGCAACCAAGCTAGCGCAGCGATCTTCTACGACAGGAGAACCCATCTTACGCAATTTGGCACCAGCACGAGCCTCACTGGGGGTGTCTTGAATGTGAGCAGCTGCACACGCCTTCATGATTTGAACGGCACGTACTGTAGAGGTGGTGGGTACACCAAGAGCTGCATAAGTTTCTTTCAAACCATTCAAACAACGATCATCTAGAACTGAAGCGTCACCAGCTAATAAAGCGTAGGTTACATAGCGTAAGATGATTTCTGCATCACGCAGACAAGCAGCCATGCGACGGTTAGGATAGCAGTTACCACCAGCTTGGATCAAACCTTGGTTTTCGCAGATCATTCCAGCAACAGAGTCAGAGACGATGCAGCTAGCGTTGCTAGCGATCGCATTTACAGCATCCAAACGTCTGTTACCATTAGCAACGAAGGCTCTGAGGGCAGCAATATCAGATACGCTAGAAGTGCTGGCATCTGCTGAAACTACAGCTCTAGAAAAAGCGTCAAGCATTTCGCTCTCCTTAAAAATTGGTTTTCTCTGAAACTTGATTGCCTGTTCCCTGAACAAGACAATATAGAACATAAAAGATGACACCTATCTTAGTCTCAGTTATGAGAAACTAAGTAATAATCCTTAACAAACAATCCCCAGTCAGCATTGGTCTGACTGGGGAAGTAGGGGTACGCTTTCAGGATTAAGGGCGAAGGGGTAACGGGGATTGGGATTAAGGGGATGAAGAAGATGAGGAAGCAGAAGAGAAATAACATTGACAAATGCCTCATGCCCATTTTTCTGCTTGGTTCTAAAAAATAGTGCGATCGTGCTGAGTAAATCCGACCAGCTTTTGCTAATGAACGTTGTGGAGATGAACCTCCTTAGCCAAGAACGACATTAACGCCAGTTTTGTTGAGATTGAATATATGCCAGAGGATAGAGTCGGCTTGCAGTTTTATCTAGAGAAGGCTTGCCACATCCTTTTGTTTCTACTTGGACTCTAGAAAATTAACAAACATCCCCAATTACCTAAGTCTGCTTGAGAAGATGCTTAATCATATTGTCTTTGACCATTAACTGCCGCAGTACCTCTAAAAGCAATTTGTTAGATTCTTCCTGGTTTAACCCCTTAATTTGCTCTTCGTAAAGTTTGAGGTTGAATTTTTGCTCTAAGTTAAGCTCCATAGGGATATCCATAGTTTTTAATCTCCAGTGTTTTGCAACATTAGCTTTATATATTCCCTTGACTTAAGATTAACAAAAGTTACATATACTTGACAAGTGGACAGTCTTAGACAGTGTGCTACTCATTGGGGTTGGTTAACAAACGCCTTTGGAGCAGGTAACCTATGGTGTACACACAAATGCTGTCGCCTGCGGGCGATCATCGCACTTGTCCTGTTTCTCCCTATTTCCAGGTTCTTGTAACAAAGCTACACTTTGTCAGAGCTTTAAGTCCTCTACCAATTGGTGGTAAGTATGGGTAGAGATGTTGAGTGTCAAATTATTGACCACATCGGCAAGTGCCTGCTGTTTTTGCCAAAGTAACGTGCAACAGCTTTTGATCTGTTGCTAAAAGGCGCTATGCTTTTATTCGTCAAGCGGTCAATATAGGCGTCACCTTGCCAATCCAGGAAAATAGTATGAATCGAAAATTTCTTGTGCCTGAAACGAAGATTTTTCGTTCAAACTAGATCAAAACTAGCAGCATAATCATATGTTGTTGAGAATGGTCATCCAGGTGCCAAATTAGACTAATACTTAAGTTTTTGCGTATTCAAATATTTGAATACGCAAAAAAATTTGATGGCGCTTCATTACTCCCCGATAGCGATACTCTAGGCATAACTTTCTGTACGATTGCTGATTTACCCCCTCAACCCACGCGATCGCTCGTCTTCGATTTTTGTTTAAAAAACTTTATGTTCCCGAACGAGAGCGAATATGATCGGGTATATGATGGCGATCGCCTAATATTTCTAACAAAGGGCCATTAACGTCAAATTTAACCATACTTACCGACGCAACCAAAATATTCACCCGATAGCGATAGCGTCCCAAATCAATCCCCAGTAAACTGCAAAGCATAATCCGAATCGTAGCTTTATGGGAAACTACTAAAACATTTCCTTGGGGATATTTTTCTTGAATTTCAGCAATTACAGGCATAGAACGGTTAGCAATATCTACCGCAGTTTCTCCACCTAGTGGTGCATTCCAAGCGGGTTCTGTCAACCATTTTATATAGTTTTCTGCGTAATTCTCTTGGGCAAACGATTTACTCTTAGTTTCCCATTCGCCGTAACTACCTTCTCTAAGTCCGTCACGCAACTGCATATCCATACCAATAGCATCACAAAATGGCTTGGCAGTTGCAATTGTGCGCTTCATAGGGCTAACATAAACAGCCTCCCACTTCAATTTTTGATACACATCGGCAAAACTGGATGCCATCTGCATACCTTCAGAAGTCAACTCCGCATCTGTTTCACCGCAGAAATTACCACTTTGACTAAAAGTAGTTTCTCCATGTCGCAGTAAATATAAATTGAGTGTCATAGCTTGTATGGCGATTGAGATAAAGGAGTTTGTGCAAAAATAACATAGCATCAATCTCACAATCGAGTCTGTGACACTAGGACAAAGTAATCAACCAAAAAAGTCAATCAACCACAAACTTTAATGCAGTAACGCAGTAAATAGTTCTGATGTTGGTTGTAAATCAATAAGCTAACGCGCCTACATACTGTGCATGGTGCTGCGCCTCAAGCCGCTATATTTATCAGTCGTGCTGTTAAAGGTACAAAGTTATTGGGTGAAGCGATCGCACCTTTATATGAAACTAATTAAAATTTCTGTTTAGTTAAATCTATAATTATTTTAAACTACGGCAAGTCTGTAGGTAAGTTGTATATTATTGAAAAGGCAAAAAAATAAATAGTATTGCCAATACTGCTCGGGTAAAGCATTTTTAACTCGGCATTGGGTTTGGGGTAAAGGTTAAAGGGTAAAGGTTTTTTCTTTCCCCTTTTCCCCAAAACCCTACAAGTATTGCATAGCGGCTACTCTTACGAGAACGCTTTCAGCGAACCCAGAGGGTACGGACTGCCCACACAAAGATAAAAAAGGTATTGATCTGTTCTAAACTAAAGCGGGTTCACGTCGGTTATATGCAGAAGAATCTCCCTTAATAGCCTCACCGAAACAGTGCTGAGTGCTGAGTAACGAGTGCTGAGTAAAAAAAGTAATAAGCGCACTCAGCACAAAAGGTTTGAAGCCCCAGCATGCGGTATGGAAAAACAAAAAAAGATTTATTTCGAGATGCGTAGCACGAGAAATAATGCGTCCTTACTTCAATCCCCTAGATTTATCTATGGGGTTACTCAGCACTCAGCACTCCTGAATCTGCTTACCATCAATACCAACAGGAATATCACCCACAAGTGTAACTCGTTGAACGTGGCGAGGTTGATTACCGTAGTCTGCGATCGCATAATGTTGAGTAGCGCGATTATCCCAGAAAGCCACATCGCCTACTTTCCAACGCCACCGGACTGTGTTTTCAGGACGTGTGATGTAAGCTTGCAACAATTTCACGATTTCATCGGATTCATTCTGTGAAAAACCGCGCAGGCGGCGCACGAACCCACCAATAAATAAACCACGCTCACCAGATTCAGGATGGACGCGGACAACTGGATGGAGGGTTTCGTATACAGTTGAAGTGAAAACAGCCCGATGCTATAATATTTGTGTCTCCAAGGATTAATTAATTTGTTTCACGCAGAGAGTAGGAGTATAAGAGAAGTTTTGCGATCTATGCAGGGTAAAAGACGAATGTTCGTAGTTCGATGCTTTCTCGTGGGGGAGCGTTGGCTGGGCTGGTGGGGTCTTCAAAGGCTGTATGGGCGGCAAAACGGGCATATCCATCTTCTGCGGAGTCGAAGCATTTAATAAATAGTGCTTCTTCTCTGTGCATTTGCGGAAAGTAAAACCATTTATGTTTGGAATTATATGTGATTCCGTATGTTTCACCGACGCGATCGCGGTACACTAAATCACCAGCCACAAGGTCTGTGGGTGGGATACTTTGCGCGTCACACACTGCTAAGGGTGACTCTTGAATTGGTGTTGCGATCGCTCGCCAAACATTGATGATGGCAAATCGTTGTTTAAGTAGCGTATCAATATCATCTATGCCTCGCGCTGCTAGTTCCAAACGGGCGCGAGTATAGCCGGATTTGGCGGTGAAGTCGTTGTGTACGCGCAAGGCAGGTTCTTTAATATTATTCTCACCGGGCTTTGACTGACTGGCATTACGCAAGGTGTGATCAAATATTATTACTTTCGTTGCACCTGTTACTTTTTTTAACAATTGCTCGGCTTCTGGATAGTAGACGCGGCGTACTTCGTCTTCATCGTAAAAGTTGCGGACATTAGTATTATGTCCAGTAAAGGCGAAACCTTCTCGATCTAACGAGATGTTCTCTGAGATAGAACGAGCATTGTAAATTGGCAGTTTGTGCGTTTGATAAGTTGCATTGGTGCGAGGAATCCCTGGCGGTGGTTCGTAAGTATAGTTAACAGGTTTTTCCGCCATTGGAACCAGGTAACTGAGGTTAGCCTCTACGTATGGCAGTTCTGCGGAAATCGGTTTGTCTAGAACTTGGTTATTTAAGCTCATAGGTTATCTCATTTTGGATTTTAGTTAATTTCTATGAATCCATACGTCCGAATGGCACTAAGAAAAGATGAAACCTAGTCAGGGCTATCTTGTTGGGGGTAGGGTGTTGGGTGTAGTGTTTAATAAAATTGAATTTTAGTGCATCAAATAGAACAACATCTTCTTCTTTCCCTACACCCTGCACCCTACACCCTATACCCAAAAGCCAGTAATATCATGGGTTTACGCTTATCAAGCGTGCCATTCATCCATACGTCCTATTTTTGAACTGCACCAACGGGAACAGGTTCTCCGACAACTTTGGCGAATCTTTGCAAATAGAAGTCCACAGGGTTTGCTACTGCTTGAATTGAGGAGCGATCGCCTACTAGATTCCACCATGTCTGCAAACGAGGTGTTTCTGCTGGTAGTGTGAATTTGCGGAAGTGTTCTAAGAGTGGTAAACGTTCAAACCAAGGATAGAAGCTGATATCAACTAGGCTAAACTGATCTCCTAACAAATAATCACCTTTGCCTAATCCTTCTTGTTCAATATATAGAAGTGCTTCTGTGAACTCTCTTCGTCCTTGTTCTTGTTCTTGGCTATCTTTACCGCGCAGAAATTTGTTAAATGCAGGTACAAACCGAGTATTAGCGTAGTCTATCCAGATGCGAGCGATCGCTTTAGCTGCGGGATCACGGGGTAATAGAGGTGGTTCCGGGAAGACTTCATCTAGATATTCATTGATGATGGCGGACTCGTAAATTACAACATCCCCATGTTTGATAGCTGGGACTTTGCCATAGTGGGAAATCTGAGTGTACCCATCTGGTTTGTTCTGTAAGTCAATTTCTATCGCGGTGAAGTCAATGCCCTTTTCCAGTAAGACTACACGAGTCCGTTGAGAGAAAGTAGAGGCTTTGGCGAAGTACAGTTGTATGTTGCTCATGAAATCTTTTCCTTATAATCATCGTGGATGCAGACTATTTGAGATTGCACAACTCCAACTAAAGCAATAAGACAAAAGCCAGACGTGTTAATTAGTGCAGTTCAATAATTGAGTGGCAGGTATCTATGTCAGTTAGATGATATATTACAGTTTATCGGTCGATTTAACGTAGTTTTTATATTATACAGTCTTCCTGAAAATATGTATACCTAATTATTAGTGTAACTAAATAAATATTTAGACATAATCAGGCTTGTCAAAAAGAGGTATTATATGTACTCGAAAGCTGACTTTAATAGGCAGATCCGTCTTGGCTTGCTAGTACCCGCAGGTAACACCACGTTTGAGCCTGACTTTCACTCTGCTTTTTCCAGTCAAGTCAGTATTCATAGCCATCGCGTGATTGCTCAACGCTCACACGCATCTGAGAGCTATGAATCAATGGATGACATTAATGAAGAAGCTGTTAAAGAAGTAGAAAAATTAGCTAGAGCCAGAGTACATTTTGGAGCATACGGCTTTACAACAGCAACATTTTACCGAGGGCGAGTTTTTGCCGAACAACTAGAGCAACGTTTGACGCAGGTGCTAGGAGTACCTGTCAAAGCGTAATGGGTTAAAGGAAGAAGCACTATGAACAGAGTGAACGCAAAGCACACCCAACGCGAACACAACCAGGACTTACGCACTAACAACTTGAAACATCTATCTCCCCTAAAAAAAAGGGGAAACTCAAAAGCCCCTTTTTTAGAGGTTGGGGGATCTCTTATCCGTAAGTCTTAACAACGAACGAAGGATGAAAACTTTAAATAGGGAAAAGCTCATGATACCAAGTAATAGAGAAAACTTCCAAAATCATAAACCAAAGTTTGTTTATTTTAAACTTCCTGCTGCGCTTAAATCTGTCAATTTCTCCTGTTTTGTTATCGGAGAAAGTTTATCTTTTTTCGGATCTTGGATGACTCAAATTGCTTTGGTATGGCTAGTTTATCAACTAACTAATTCGATCCAATTTACGCAGAGTTGGGCTTAATTACACAGTCAAATAAAGGCTAAGTCCGCTTTTATAGGATGTTTATTTGGAAGCGATGTCTACGACGGGCTACGCCTATGCCTAATTCTCTCAACTCAACCTTTCAACCACAACCGCCTTTGATACTTCATCAAAACCCAGCGTGTCGCGCTTGATCCACAGTCTTGTGCAAGGAACAAGACACTGTGCGCCTTTTCCTTTAAGGCTTTGACGGTCTTGCTAAGTTTATTGTAAAAACCTCTTGATTTTCATCACCGATTGTGAGAAAGTCTGATTTAATATCTATAAAATACATTAATTCGATAGATTTACAGTACTTTATGGATTGACCTGAATTAGGTGGTAGTTATAGCTGTGGTTTAACCCCGGCAACATCCTATCAGACTGATTACAACCACAAAGTTATAACAGCCGTGTGATGGAAGCATCATACCAGGACTGAATACTTACATGACTTTCAGGAAAATCAACTTCTATGCAAGTTACCTTCCAGTAGAGTAATCCCAGATTTCATCCTAAATCCGGCGATATTAACTTGTTTTTCCGGAGGCGCGTATTTTGTGCGTGGCTAGTTGTTCTAGCTTTGCAATGCTCATGTATTCACTCATGACTAAACTTTTGTCTTATTTTTGATCAGTGGAGAACATCTCATGCAAGTAGATCCTAATTCTCATGAAGGTTCCGAGCAAGATACTCAGGCTAATAGCGAAGATAAACTGAAACAACCCCGTGTAGCTAACAAACGTTTTTTTGGTACTCACGCCAGCAGACGCTCATTTCTTGGTCGCGCTGGTTTGTTTAGTGCCGCTAGCGTTGTTACAGGAGTTTTAGGTTCAACTTTCTCCTCAAAGAACGGAGGAGATGTTGTACAAGCCCAAGCTATCAACAGGCGGTATTATTATAATAATAATCGACCCTTCGACTACAGGAGGTTTGTTGATAAAGCCTATCGAGTACGTCTTGAAGCAGCGACACGTGAACGAAATATTCCGATTCCGCCGCATCCGACTAATGGCGATGAGGAGCGTTATCCCAACAAAATTGGCTCTGACAGTAGAGGACTCCCACATAATAATCTAGGCGAAGTCAAGCTAGAAGCTTACAACTCTTTGACCAAAGCACTGACAACGCAAGACCCGAATGATTTTGAAAATATCATCTTAGGTGGCGACAGAAAGCTGGTTAATCCTCAAGGGCCTCTGGCAATTAGCCTAGAAGGAATCAATGCAGCGCAGATAGCTGTGCCACCACCACCAGCTTTAGCTAGCGCAGAACGGGCTGCTGAAGCAGTTGAACTTTACTGGCAAGCTTTACTTCGAGATGTACCTCTTTCCAAGTTCCAAAACAATACTGACAACCCAAAAGTCTTAGCAGCCGTCGAAGACCTCAACAAGCTTTCGGCGTTTCGAGGGCCAAAACAAAATGGCCGTGTCACTCCTCAAACTTTGTTTCGTGGTAGTGTCAACTACGTTGGTTCAGGTTCAAGTACAAGATATGTTATTCCACCAGGGGTACTAGATGGGCCCTATCTCTCACAATTTTTGTTGCTAACTATTCCTTGGGGAACTCAGTCTGTTTCGCCATTGATTCGTACTGCTCTTCCTGGTAATGACTTTCTCCTCAATTTCCAAGAATGGTTGACTGTTCAGAATGGAGGTAGTTCCGGGAAATCCATAAAATACGACCCCAAAAACCGTTACATAACCACAGTTCGGGATTTAGGTGAGTATGCCCATATTGGCGGCCCTACATACCTGGGAGCCTCCTTGATTCTTAATAGCAATGGTACACCTTTGAATCCGGGTAATCCCTACGTCAGATCGAAAACTCAAAGTGGTTCAGCTGCAACCTTTGCAGTGGGACATTTACAAGCCTTGCTTAATTTGGGTAGCTCGCGTGCGATTAGAGCATCATACTGGCAGAAGTATTATGTGCACCGCATTCTACGCCCAGAAGCGTTTGGTGGTCTAGTCTACAACAACATTGTTAATAAAACTAAGTATCCGATTAATTCGGAGGTTTTTAATTCCCAAGCTTTGGCTCAGACCTTTAGCACCTTCGGCACTTATCTATTGCCCCAAGCATATCCAGAAGGAGCGCCAACTCATTCCTCTTATACCGGAGGTGCGGCTGCCACTGCTGGCGTCAATGTCACACTGTTGAAAGCGTTTTTTGATGAAAACTTTGTTATCCCCTCACCAGTAGTGCCTGATCCCAATGACCCCACAAAAGTAATTTCTTACAGTGGCCCACCATTAACTGTGGGTGGAGAGTTGAATAAACTAGCAACTAACTATGCTATTGGTCGCGGTCACGGCGGTATCCATTGGCGTTCAGATGGTTCAGCTGCTTTGGCTTTGGGAGAAGAGGTTGCTATTAGCCTGCTTAGGGATGAGAGACTGGGTTACAACGAAAGATTCAATGGCTTCACATTCACCAAATTTGACGGTACAAGAGTCACAGTTTAAACCGATTTTTAGTGTTATATAGAGAATGTAGCGTATGCGATCGCCCTAGCAGCGATAACGAATTTGCTCTTTCGTTAGCATTCGATTTCCGGCGCAGTCAAACTTTCATTCTCAATGATATCCCCTTCTCCTTTACTAAAGGTACTGAAGATGGAAGATCAAGAGTTACAGCAATTCGTTTTTCCCAAGATTGGTTACAACGTAATGCTAACAGTGTCTTGGCAGCGCGATCGCAATTCAATACTGCTCGGTTAAGGATTTTTAACTCGGAATTGGGTTTCGGGAAAAGGTTACTGGGTTTAGGTTAAAGGTTTTTTCTTTCCCCTTTCCCTTTCCCCTTTTCCCCAAAACCCGACAAGTATTGGATGTGGTTTAGTTTAGTAACTTATCAGAACAAACTAAGCCATTATCAAAGATTATACTTCCTACTGACTATCAGGGTTTGTGTGAAATGGTATTAAACTTTGGTGTTCCAAGCTTGGAGTTTGATGTTTTTTTCTCGGGGTTTGTTGTTTGGAACTCGAAGTTTAGTGCTTGGAACAACAAACTTTGAGTTCCAAGCGACCTACGCTTGGATAATAAAATCAGATGTCTTGAGAATTGGCGCACCAGTTAGAGTCACAAATAGACCACCGCTACCGAAACCAGCCGTGCTGCCATTTTCGTTGTAGAACAACTGTCCACTCACAGGATCGTAGACAATTTTCGCCGTGCTAGTCTCCGCAGAAGAAGTGATTTCAAAATCACTCTCGTTACTAAAACCTATTCCCGGAACAGAAGTAATTGTATTAAAGGTAGACTTATTCAGTACAATCTTGTCACTTTGTGTAGTGGCTGCAAAAAATACACCGTAGAATCCATTAATACTATCTAGACCAACATCAGTGCTGTTAAAAGCAGTACTGCTGTTGTAAAGGAATGTGTCAGCACCCTCACCACCTGTGAGTACGTCATTGCCAGCACCGCCAACCAGAGTATCATTGCCAGCACCACCGATGAGGGTATCATTACCAGTTCCACCCCGCAGTAAATCATTGCCACTATTGCCGTTGATGATGTCATCACCTCCCTGACCATTAATCACATCACCGGAGTCCTTAAAACCCGTAATGTTATTGTTAAGGTCATTCAGGAATGTAACGGTGTTTGGCTTAAATAAGTCAGTTTGAGTGGAGTTGGCATCGAAGACATCAAAACTGTCAACGATACCCCTCTGGTTATCAAACAGGATATTACCAATAGCTGGGCTGGTATCAGATGCTGGTAAATTATTAAAGTTTTCTAACAGGAAGTTTTCTAGAATGATTTGGGTATTGCTTGTATTTTCAAAAGTGAGTTCTAGATTGTTGCCATTTTGATTTAATTGCAGATTTTTAGCAGTCAATCCTAATCTAGTAAAATCCAAGGTATCAACTTCAGCAATTACCGCCGTTGATGGATTTGAAGTGTCAACTTCAGGAATTACCGCCGTTGATGGATTTAAAGTGTCAACTTCAGGAATTACCGCCGTTGATGGATTTGAATCAATACCTACGCTACCTACGCCGCCAAAGTCGGTTATGGTGTCGATGCCATCACCTGTTGAGAAGATGAATTTGTCTCGACCACCATTACCAGTGAGCTTGTCGTCACCAGCTTTGCCCTCGATGATGTTGTTGTTGGGTGTGCCGATGAGGATATCTGCACTACTTGTGCCCGTAATCAATTTCTGAACAAAACCTAAAGTGGTGGTTGCCACTGCACTGGTGTTATTCAAATCTTGCCCGTCATCGACGACAAACTCAATTGTAGTGTTAGCATTAGTAGCTGTACTGTTGTAGGTAACGCTGCTGAGGACTTGTCGATAATTGGCAATGGTATCCGTGCCACTAAGAGTGAGAGTGCCTGTGGTAGGGTTGTAGGTAGAGGTGATGTTGCCGATGGCAGTGGCATTTAGGCTTTCGGTTGCGCCATTCAAGAGATTGGTAATGGTGATGGTGGCACCAGCTAGAGTAGTGTCGTTGTCGTCGAGGGTGAAGGTGCTATCGATGATGGAGACGGGAGTGCCGCTAAAGGTAGTGCTAAAATCAATACCCTCTGAGTTGCCGTTGAGGTCGAGAACGGGAGCGCGGTTGCCAAACACCACATAGGTTTGCCCTGAGCTGATGTCGTTGGGGTCGGCAAAAGGTGTCCCAATAATCAGGTCGTCAATACCGTCGCCGTTGATATCTCCAGCACTGCCAACAGAGTAGCCTGAACGGTCATCTGAATTGATACCGTTGATGGTAAAGCCATTTGTGCCGTTGAGGTTGAAGAGGTTGAGTTGGGCACCAAAACCCTCCTTGCTGCCAAACACCACGTAGCTTTGCCCTGAATTGGTGCCGTTGGGGTCGGCAAAGGGTGCTGCGATAATCAGGTCATCAATGCCGTCGCCGTTGATGTCTCCGGCACTGCTGACAAAACTGCTGAAGAAGCCGTCACCTTTATTGAAGCCGTTGATGACGAAGCCGTTAGTGCCGTTGAGGGTGGAGAGGTTGAATTGGGCAGCAAAACTTTCCCTGCTGCCAAACACCACGTAGCTTTGCCCTGAATTGTCGCCGTTGGCATCGGCAAAGGGTGCCCCGATAATCAGGTCATCAATGCCGTCGCCGTTGATGTCTCCGGCACTGCTAACAGAGTTGCCTGAACGGTCATCTGGATTGATGCCGTTGATGGCAAAGCCATTTGTGCCGTTGAGGGTGGAGAGGTTGAGTTGGGCATCAAAACTTTCCCTGCTGCCAAATACCACGTAGCTTTGCCCTGAAGAGCTGTTGGGGTCGGCAAAGGGTGCGCCGATAATCAAGTCGTCAATGCCATCGCCGTTAATGTCTCCAGCACTGCTAACAGAGTTGCCTAATAAGTCATCTTCATTAATGCCGTTGATGGTGAAACCGTTAGTGCCGTTGAGGGTGGAGAGGTCGAATTGGGCAGCAAAACTTTCTTTGCTGCCAAACACTACGTAGGTTTGCCCTGAAGAGGTGCCATTGGGGGAGGCAAAGGGTGCGCCGATAATCAAGTCGTCAATGCCATCGCCGTTAATGTCTCCGGCACTGCTAACAGAGTTGCCTAAGGAGTCGTATTGATTGATGCCGTTGATGGTGAAACCATTATTGCCGTTGAGGGTGGAGAGGTTGAATTGGGCAGCAAAACTTTCCTTGCTGCCAAACACCACATAGGTTTGCCCTGAAGTGATGCCGTTGGGGGAGGCACCATTTGCCCCGATAATCAGGTCGTCAATGCCGTCGCCGTTGATATCTCCGGCACTGCTAATAGAATTGCCTGAACGGTCATCTGGATTGATGCCGTTGATAGCAAAGCCTGATGTGCCGTTGAGGGTGGAGAGGTAAAATTGGGCATCAAAACTTTTTTTGCTGCCAAACACCACGTAGGTTTGTCCTGAATTGTCGCCGTTGGGGTCGGCAAAGGGTGCCCCGATAATCAGGTCGTCAATGCCGTCGCTGTTGATGTCTCCGGCATTGCTAATAGAGTTGCCTGAACGGTCATCTGGATTGATGCCATTGATGGCAAAGCCCGATGTGCCGTTGAGGTTAGATAAGTTGAAAACTGAATTTGCCATAAGTTCGTCCTTTTGTTTGAAAACTAAAATTTTGATGTTTGAAACTCGGAATTTGGTGTTCCAAACTTGAAGTTTAATGTTTTTTTCTGGAGTTTGGTGTTCCAAACGGATTACGCTGATGCGTAGGCGTATCCCGCCGTAGGCATTGCTTGATAGTCCTTAGAGTAAGTTAATTTGACGAACTACCTAAATTTTTGCCAAACGCTGCTGTTGGCGTTGCTATTTATTGATATAATATTGAGTCCGGTTCATTGGTTTAATTATAATTAAGTGAATCTATGCAGAAAGCCCAAAAATCCCTGCTCTCTGCAACCCTTGTGCTGTTTACTATACAGTTTAACTTAGTGCCATTCGCCTTAGAGCCTTTGTGGATTGAGGTGGCGATCGCTCCAAAATCCAGTAGTGCTAACTGGGCTACTTCTGCTGGTTTATGTTGGTATAGAAGCTTGCATTGGCTCTCTTCCTTTTTTGATGTTGCGATCGCTTGGCTATCTGCACAGACTAGAGTAATTATTCTACCGCGTGGTTGATGCGTCATCACCTCGGACTGGGCTGTGCTAATGGATCTGATGGCTGGGGTTGAAATTAAAGGCGACGAAGCGATGATTCAGGTTCTGGCTGACTTCTCAAAACGCAACGCATCTCACGTTTTGGGAATACTCAATCTGATCATTCCGCTATCGGAATCCCCAACGTGGATTTTGGGACAGTATCTCTGGCAACTGGGTATGTCTACTGAGTCACGGCGATCGCTTGAAGATGGGCAGCGTGTTCGGTATTTTCGGAAAGAGGCTTTTCCGATTTTTGCACAGACGGGTAATTATAAGTGATTAACCGGACTTGATATCAACTTTTATTAGATGCCGATTTGCGTTTAGTACACTAACTAAAGCAGAACTTGCAACAAAACTGCTAGACGAAATAGTAAAATAGCATCAAGATGAGTAGAAAATCTCGAAAACCATTGATTGGGATTACAACTTACGGTCGCCTTGCGGCGTTACCATTTTCTCTGCCAAGCGAATATATAGATGCAGTCCGTAAAGCAGGTGGCATTCCCATATTATTACCACCAGGAGAAATTGAGCCTGCCATACTTCTAGATTCTTTAGATGGTTTAATCATCTCTGGTGGTGGAGATATTGACCCTGCTTACTACAACGGTTTTGCTCATCCTACTATTTATTCTGTCGATCGCGAACGTGATGCTTTTGAATTGCAGCTTGGCAAGTTTGCTCTTGAACGTCATCTGCCGATGTTGGGTATTTGTCGGGGTTTACAAATTCTCATCGTCGCCTGTGGGGGTACTCTAATTCCTCACGTTCCAGATGTTTACGGTACATCTGCATTACATCGTCTAGAGCCTGAACCTGGACGACGTTTACCTACAGAACATCTCGTCAGGATAGATGTAGAAAGCCTTTTAGCTAACTGTTTACAGAATTCTCACATCTCTGTAGTTTCTTGGCATCATCAAGCGGTAGATAAAGTACCGCCTGGTTGGCGGGTTGTTGCTCATGCTTGGGATGATGGAGTCATTGAAGCTGTGGAGCATGAACATCATCCTTGGGCAATTGGTGTGCAATGGCATCCTGAGCTTTCAATTCTCGATCCCAGTCATCAAAGACTTTTTCAAGCTCTCGTTCAGGCTGCACATACAAAACACTTATGGGATGAGCCTAACCCCGGAACTGATTGAACAAGATGGCAAAGGCAAACTGATTCGGAAGATAGTTGCGCTGGAGGCGATATTAGCAACGTCTGGGGAGATGACCAACGATGACCAGAGGCAGGAGTCAATACTGCTCGGGTAAAGCATTTTTAACTCGGCATTGGTTTTGGGGTAAAGGTTACTGGGTTTGGGTTAAAGGTTTTTTCTTTCCCTTTTCCCCAAAACCCGACAAGTATTGGGGCGGGAGTGTGTTGCGCCGCCTGCTGCTGAACCTCAAAATTCTCGTGTCAAACCATTGCCCTCACAAAGTAATGGCGGGTCGCGCCGTGCAAACCGCCGATGGTCGGCTGACCTTTCAGTAATGAGAACCTAACGCTTGGAATTGCGGCGCTAAAAGAAAAAGCGCTGGCGGCCATTCGCTGACAACCTATGCAGTGGCAAACCATTGTCAGCAGAGGCAGGGCACTCACCTTCAGCCGTATCTGTCCGCAACGCCTTATCCTACCTTGAGTGCAAAGTCTTATTTCTGTTTGCAGCTTGCAGTAAGTTCTAGATTGTAGAAAGTCCCTGGTTTGGGCTTAATTGAACGCAATTCCTGGATAAAAGCATTAAATGTTGTATTGCTTGTGCCGAAGCCAGCTTCAGCACAAGCAGATAAACCTCCTTCAATGGGAATAGATCCAGCTCTGGGACTATATACAATAAATTTATCGACGGTACTAGTGCCGACTGCAAACCCGATAACCTGGCGAACTGTTCGCAAAACGGCATTATCTAAGGGGCCACCAATACTGCCAATACTGATATTAACCGCACGACTTTCAGCCACAGCAGGCGCACTAATCGACAATACTGCCCCAACAATCATCAAACAGGTGAACTTCTTCATTATCCTCTCCTCCAAAAAATTGAAAAACTAATAATTACGTTTCGACATGGATGAAGTACATCACAGACGCTAGCTATGTAAGGTTTTCAGATACTAGCGTGTGTGTAAACTACCAAATCTATGATTCTGAACTTTTGGAAATTACTTCAGCATTAGGTTTTTCCTTTTCTGAAAGAATGTTAATTTCTTAAAGATTCTTTATAACATCCTCTTTGCAGACAGGCCCCTGGCTGTCTAATTGGTGTTGTCCCAACGTTTTTACGCTTCAGTACTAGAGTTAGGTAAATGCCAGAATACTTGGTCATATTCATCGACAATAATCACATCTCAAAGCATTGGAGAACTATTAAAGAGCAGGGCTACCTAATTACACCTAAATACTGCGTAGGTTTTGAGTTGATCCCCCCAACTCCCCGATAAATTGGGGGGCTTATTTTCCCCGTTTTTAAGGGGGACTAAGGGGGATTTTCAATGACTATGCACCAAAACCCGAGCAGTATTGCATTACACTCTCTTAAGTAAAGATTAAGCTTTAATCTTTTTAGTTGATCTTACCTTTCTTTTCAGAAATAAGCCAATGCTGCCAACAATAAATGTGCTAGCTAAAGTACTAGGTTCAGGTACTTGTCGATAAGAAACTGTACCGGAATCGGAAGTTTCGGAAGAAATAGAAAATAATGTTCCACTAATGTCGTAACTTTTATCAGGATTAGCTTTGTCAAGGAAGCTGTACAGCAATCCAATAGGTGCGTTATCTGCTAAGGATACAGTTGGAAATGCAACGGGATAATCTGGATATTCAACATCATCAGTTGCAGTGTAAATATTAGGGTCATTATCGAATTGAAAACTTAGCAATTGAACTGGCGCTACTGGGATATTATCATTACTGAAAGTTGTGTCATCAAAGCTAAATAGACCGTTACCTTTAGCTGTAGAACTATCAACATTGAACGCATAATTAATAATTGCAGCCGATGCAGATTTAGTGGTTAAGGTAGCTAAACCCAAAATTAGACTAGTAGCGATCGCTAATTTTTGAAACAATTTCATCTCAATTTTCCTGTTGCATTAGATAACTAAACTATTTAAACCTTATAGAGACGTAGCACTGCTACGTCTCTACTTTCTCACCAAACGTCTAAGACTTACTTCTTAGCGCCAGTAGAGTTATTCGTTTGACTCAATTGCCAATTCTTTAGAAGTTGATCGCGGTTTTGCCGTAAGTTTTTACCGTTACGTTCTTTAGGATAAGGAATATTGTCGCCCTTAATTCCTTCCCAAAGAATTTCGTTGAATTCTTCTGCATCGAGGTTATCTTCACCGATAAAATTGAAACCCTTGGTTATAGCAGCCCACCATTTTGCATCATTTAGAATGGGCACAGCTGCTGTATTTTCAACATTGGGGTCTTGGCAAGCTGGTACTAGTTTCGGATCTACAGGTTTAGCACACAAGTTACCTGGCACAATAGCTGTGTAAGGCTCAAAATTCGGTTGTCTTGTGAAGGCATCTGACATTGGTTGAGCATTGGCATCAGTAATTCCCAAATAGCCAATGTTTAACAAATCCTCCATCGTCCGCAATACACTAATGGTGTTGTAATTAGTACTGACGAGTACACCCCGTTTTGTGTAGGGTGAAATAACGTAAGCTAACGAACGGTGCGAATCAACGTGATCTGGCCCATTTTGGGAGTCATCTTCAATGATGAAAATCGCTGTTTCCTTCCACTCTGGCATCCGGGAAATTTTCTCTACCAGCTTGCCTATGGCATAGTCATTATCTGCCATTTGCAGTTCTGGAGTGTTTAGTCCGGCCAAAGCAGTACCAAAGGAACCAAAATGATCGTGAGGTAGACGCACAAGCATTAAGTTAGGAAGTCCATTCTGATTAATATCCCTTTCCCATTCGTTATACAGATAAATATCTGGATTATTCATGTCGAATGAGCGAAAGTAAGGGTCGGTTTTATCCAACAATACAGATTTAGTAACGGGAGCTTGGGGAATCTTGTCTGCGTAAGGAGTTGGGGAGATGGGAATATAAGCTGGGTTTTTCGGGTCACGTTTAGTGGGATCAGTTTGACTTGTAACGTAGGGAGTGCCATTATCAACGAAGAAGCCGTAATTGCGTACAGTCTTGCCAGCACGCAACGCTGAATCCCAAAGATAGCCACCAATGACATTAACTCCTAAGTCCCCATCTCCTTCGGGGGCATTAACATCTCTGTCTCCAGGCAATATTGAAGAGCCACCTGAGGGATCTAAAACTCCTGTTATGCGGGTATTGATTGGCGAATTATTCGAGGAAGTTTGCGGTAGTGCAAGACTGATATTCCGATTTGTACCTTCGTAATCGTAGGTTAAGCCGTTAAAGCCAGCGTTACCGTAAAGAACTGATTGAGTTTTTTCGGTGTAATCTGTCGTTCGTCCAAAAGTAGACCAACTCCAACCAACTCCACTGGATTCGCCACTGTCGTAGAAGTTATCAAAGGTTGCAAAACCAAGGGACAGCTTGTGATGGTTGGGTGAAATCTTGTAGGGAAACAAGGTAAGTTCTGGGTCGCCATTACCGATAGGTAAGTCACCAAGTACCTGGTCGTAGGTACGGTTTTCTTTAACTATATAGATAACGTGCTTAATTTTGCCTTGTAAATACCTCATTATCCGGTCAGGACGACGATTATAAAAACCGTTGTTTTTGTCTACCTGCGTTGAAAGCGTAGCCAAAGTACTGCTACTTGGCACTGGAATAATTGAGATCCCAGCTTTTTCTAAAGCCCAGTTGTAATCGTTTTTAAAATTGGTGTTACGTGCAAGTCCAGCTGGTGTCGTCCGACTGTTTGACGGGTTGGGGCCAGAATTACTTTTAGCATTGACAACGTAAAGTCTTTGACCATCAAAGCTGACACTTACAGAATTAGGATACCAGCCAGTGGGGATGCGTCCATTCACCCGACCAGCTTGCAAGTCTACAACAGCGATCGCATTCTCGCCGCCTAGAGTAACATAAAGTGTTCCTCCATCTGGGCTGAGAGCTAAAGAATTGGGATTAGCACCTTTGTATTTATCACCAGGGCGAGACAGAGAGATGGTTTGAACAACCCTATTGCTATTTGTATCAATGACTGAAATCGAGTCATCATTACCATTAGCTACGTATAGTCGATTTTGATCGGCCGAAAGCAGTACTTTATTTGGCTGGCTACCTATTGGTATACGGGTGATTTTTCCAGAAGTAATTTCAACAGTAACTACTTCGTTATCGCGCTGGCTACTAATAAAAACTTTAGCTGCTTGACCTTTTTGTGTACTTTTGATAGCGACATCAAAAGGAAATTCACCAGTTGCTATTTTATCGCCTGCCCTAAAGAACTTAATTTCTTTAATTACCTTACGGGTAGGAGTGTCAACGATTGATATAGAGTCATTCTCAAAGTTTGCAGCCACTAAGGTCTTGCCATCCTGACTAACTGCAATACCCGCTACAACTGCTCCTGTACTTACAGCCTTAGCTGGTGTATCCTTCAACAAACCACCATCATATTTAGGAAAGGGTGCAGTTTGGTTAGAATTGTGACCTAGTAAAATAAAGGGGGCATCTGGTACGTACTGACTACCATTAGACGCATAAACATACACGCGATCGTCAATCCCGCCTGAGACAAAGAAGCGTGAGCCATCTTTAGCCCAAGCCAAACCGTTATAGGTATTGGGAATATTAATCTGTTGTTTTTTAACTAACTTACCGCTAGTAACATCATAGACAAAAACCCATTCTGCTTTTGGGGTTGTTGTACCACTTGGCTTACCAGTTAGCGGATCTAATACAGGATAAGTGAAAGTACTACCTGTATTTTCATCCTTGAAGTTTTGGTTATAGCCACTAGTAAGCACCAGTAAAGTTTTTCCATCAGGGCTGAGGGCTGTGCTTACGGCTTCAGCAGCATCTGCATTATCATCTGTACGCAAACCAGTTCCTAAAGGTGCAAACGTCGAGCCTGGTGCTGCTGCGGGCGTGATGATTTGACCTGTAGGTAGCAAAGCTGCTCCACTCTCTGAGTTACCAACCGGTCTGGTAGTTCCAGCGCTAGCTGATTGGATACTTGCACTCAAGCTACTTACCAGCAAAAGACTTAATAGATACCCTTGGTTTCTACTAGTTTTCATGCAATTTATTTATAATAGGGACAACCATAACTATTCAAGTACAGATATTTCTAGTTGATGGTTAAGCCAGCAGTAATTTTTGGTTATGTTTTGGTGGTAGCGAATTTTTTATATTAAGTATTAAGTTATTTTTGTTTGCATCCAAAATTACTATTGTACAATAATCCGGCAGAGTTAACTATTCTCAGGAACTTGCTCTCAAATGCGGTCAAGTATTCTCCAAATGGTAGCACGATTGATTTGATAGTTTCTCGCCGTTGCCTACTTGTCCTCAACTTAAAGTTGCTCAAGCTTGTGTGAAACGCTAAGTTAGCTCCTGGAGCCACAGCATGGACGATCTGCAATAAAGCACGACCCTCATCCGTGGTATCAGGTTTAGCATAGTCCTTTAGCACGTTAACATTACATGGTAAGTAGCCATCGGCTATGTTGGTGGCATAAGTATCCAGGTTGTTAGAGGCATCGAAGGTCTTTGCTGTGGCGAAGCTATCTGATAGTATGCCGATGGTGATTCCAGTGCCATCTAGACCGTAGCGATCGCGCAAAACATCAACCCCTGTAGCTTTGGCTGCTGCTTCAATTGGTAGGGTGAAGGTAGCCGATGGAATCCGAGGTAACGGGCTTTAAAGTAAAAACACCAGTTGGTGATCTTGGCTTGTCTACTGAAAAAGAGAAATTCTTCCTAGCACTGGGAATTGGTGAAATCACAGCAAAGACGAAAAGCAACCCGATGAAGCTGAACCAATACCTGGGGCTACAGAAGACCAGACTGCTGGAAGCGATTAATCAAGAACTGCTAGAGCCAGCGATGTCACTTTCCGGGAGGGCGATCGCTAGAAGCCTCATGAGGCAATCAATACAAGCTATACTATTAGAAAAAATCGCTCTTGTATTTATTATTAGAAAATAATCGCGCGATGCCTGCCTGCGGCGGGCGGAGCCATCGCAGGCTATACAAAAGCTCTAGAATTCATAAATGGTAAAAGTTTTTGGAGAGTGACAGAAGCCTTCGAGGAAAGCGATCGCATTTCCAATGGATGTAAAGAAACATTTCTGTTTCTTAGAAGCTGTTTACAGACGCGCTGGCTTCCATCAAGTTAAATCCTCTTTCCTTCTGCCTTCTGCCTCCTGCCTTCTGCCTTGTTTATTGAAAGAGGGATAGCCTCTAAATTAGAGTTATTTACTTATCTGACTATAGTGGTGGCAAAATGATTTAAAAAATAGTGATATTTTTCATAAAAATGGTGAAAATTTGCTGTATATGCTTCTGGGATTTAACATTCTTAATTTTCTGGCAAATTTTAGGAGTGTCACTTGTTTTTAACGAAGGTAGTGCCTTGGCTGATGTCTTACCTATTAGGAGTCAGAGACAGTCTGTTGAAGAAATCGAAAACTTAGCTTTGTCAGGAACTCGTTTGTTAAGGAGCCAGGATGAATTGCATCACCCAGTATTCAAAACAGGCTTATCAAAATTGAAGCAACTAAGATTAGAACCAATTTTGTCTCAGGTTCTCGACTCAAAGCCAACACAGCCAATCCCAATCCCACAGCCACAACCACAACCTGCCCTCGAACTTCCTCCTCGAATATTTCCCTCCTCTGAAGACCGCTTAGACCTTCCTAAAAGTATCGTCGTTAGGAAATTCGAGTTTGATGGGAACACGGCATTTAGCGATGAAAAGTTAACTAAAATTACTGCTCAATTCACTAAGCGATCGCTAACCTTTGTAGAATTACTACAAGTTGAGGCTACTGTCACCAAACTCTATACCGATGCGGGGTATATCAATTGTGGTGCTGTCATTCCGGCTGGTCAAACCTTATCTCAACGGGGATCTGTCGTCAAAATCCAGATTATTGAAGGAGGGCTAGAACAAATTGTGGTAACAGGTACACGACGGTTGAACTCGAACTACATCCGCAGCAGATTAGCCATTGCCACCGCTAGACCCCTAAATCAAAAGCGCTTGCTGTCAGCTTTGCAACTCTTGCAACTTGACCCCCTAATTCAGAATATATCAGCCGAATTGTCTGCTGGGTCACGTCCCGAATTAAGTTTACTAACAGTCAAGGTAATAGAAGCCGACTCCTTTAATACAGAATTTTTTATAGATAATAGTCGTGCGCCTAGTGTTGGCAGCTTACGACGCGGTGTCCGCATTAACGAAGGGAATTTATTGGGTTTTGGGGATGGCTTGAATCTGGAATATATCAATACTGATGGTAGCAACGCCTTTGACTTACGCTACAACATACCTGTTAATCCTCGTAATGGCACAATTACCCTCAGAGGTGGTTTGACGAGTACTGAAATTGTCGAACCACCCTTTGACCGCCTAGATATCATTGGTAATTCCAATTACTTCGAGTTAGGCTTCCGCCAACCTTTAATCTTATCTCCCAACAGAGAATTTGCTGTGGGTCTATCCGTCTTACGACAAGAAAGCAAATCTGAACTGAAAGGTTTTCCCGGGGTTTTAGTGTCACCAGGTGCTAATGAACAGGGAGAAACCCGCATCTCAGCCTTACAATTCTTCCAAGAATATCAGCAGCGTAATTCTCAACAAGCCTTAGCCCTGCGCTCTCAATTTAACCTTGGTTTAAATATCTTCAATGCTACCGTCAACAATGACCCTCCTGATAGTAGGTTTTTTTCTTGGCGGGGGCAAGGACAATATGTGCGACTTTTAGCACCGCAGACTTTACTGGTGATTCGTTCTGACCTGCAATTGTCAACTCGTGCCCTTGTGCCTTTAGAGCAATTTGGGCTGGGCGGTCTGCGTAGTGTTCGGGGTTATCGACAAGATATTCTCTTAACAGATAATGGCTTTTTAGCATCAGCAGAAGTGCAATTACCAGTACTGCGGGTAAAAAATGTCGGAGGAGTTTTGCAAGTAGTGCCGTTTATTGATTTTGGTGTGGGTTGGAATAGTTCTGGGAATCCAGGCCCAAATACTAATACTTTGCTGGGGTTGGGATTGGGTTTACAGTGGCAAATGAGCGATCGCCTGAATGCTCGCCTTGATTATGGTATTCCATTAACAGATATTCAAGACAGAGGCAGGACTTTACAAGAAGACGGTATTTATTTTTCAGTGGTTGCGAATCCTTTCTAAAAATTTTTGTCACAAAATCTCTGATTAACAAAGGTCTAGAAATCAAAAGTTATGCAACACTCCAAGCGATCGCTCCTATCAAATACTTTACCTCTATCTATAGGGGTGAATTTTATGTTGGCTTTGTTGTCTTGTATTGCTCCCTGTCCAGCAAAAGCACAAATCACACCTGATGCAACTCTAGGCGATAAAAGTTCAGTTGTAGTGCCAGACACTTTTAAAGGCAGTCCTATTGACCGGATTAATGGGGGAGCAATTCAAGGAGCCAACCTATTCCACAGTTTTCAGGAATTTAACGTTGTTGAAAAAGGAGCCTATTTTACAAATCCAGGAGGAATTACGAATATTTTGACTAGGGTAACAGGAGGTAATGCCTCGAATATTCTGGGAACTCTGGGGGTTTTGGGCCCAGCCAACCTATTTTTGATTAATCCTAATGGAATTGTCTTTGGCCCCAATGCCCGTTTGGATATGGGGGGTTCCTTTGTAGCTTCTACCGCAGATAGCCTTGTGTTTGATAATGGGTTGGAGTTTAGCGCCACAAACCCGCAAGCACCACTTTTAACCGTAAATATCCCTGTGGGATTGCGATTTAGAGACGCTTCAGGAAAGATTATCAATCGCTCTCAAGCTACTGTTGATGGTGTTGAGATAGGTCTACAGATACCACCACAAAAAACTTTGGCTCTTATAGGCGGTAATGTTGACCTAGAGGGCGGTTGGCTCATAGGCCCTGATGTCCAGATTGAAATTGCAAGTGTTGGTGATAGCAGTCTGGTCAATTTTATCAATAGCGATACTGGCTATAACTTTGACTATTCTGGCGTTGAAAACTTCCAAGATATTCTTTTATCAGATCAAGCCATTGTTAATATCAATGGCAATGGTAGCGGCAGTATCCGGATGCAAGGTAGAAACGTTACGCTCAATGATGAGTCGAGGCTGTTTGCCGATAATTTAGGAAGTTCTGGCAGAGAAGTTCTTATCCAAGCAGAGCAGCTAACCCTTGACAATGCTTCAATTAGTGCAGATGTACGTGGGTTAGGGCAGGGAAGGAATATAACTATAGAAACTCAGAATTTACTAGTTCAGAATGGAGCGAGAATATCTACCGCGACTTTTGGCGGTGGAAATGGTGGCACAGTCAAGATTACTGCTACAGATTCAGTAGTGATTCAAGGAGAATCCCAATCTCAACAAGGGTTCTTTAGTGGTGTACAGAGTGTAGCGGCAGGAGGGGCTTCGGGGGATGCAGGTGGAGTTGAGATTAACACAGCCTCCTTTTTGCTGAAAGATGGAGCCAGATTAGATACTACAACTTTTGGAGGTGGAAAGGGTGGCACAGTCAAGATTAATGCTACAGATTCAGTAGTGATTCAAGGAGAATCTCAATCTCAACAAGGGTTCTTTAGTGGTGTACTGAGCCTAGTGGCAGGAGGGGCTTCGGGGGATGCAGGTGGAATTGAGATTAACACAGCCTCCTTTTTGCTGAAAGATGGAGCCAGATTAGATACTACAACTTCTGGAGGTGGAAAGGGTGGCACAGTCAAGATTAATGCTACAGATTCAGTAGTGATTCAAGGAGAATCTAACCGCCAAGAACGCCTTAGTGGAATACAAAGCCTAGTGCGAGGAGGGGCTTCGGGGGATGCAGGTGGAGTTGAGATTAACACAGCCTCCTTTTTGCTGAAAGATGGAGCCAGATTAGATACTACAACTTTTGGAGATGGCAATGGTGGCACAGTCAAGATTAATGCTACAGATTCAGTAGTGATTCAAGGAGAATCTCAATCTCAACAAGGGTTCTTTAGTGGTGTACTGAGCCTAGTGGCAGGAGGGGCTTCGGGGGATGCAGGTGGAGTTGAGATTAACACAGCCTCCTTTTTGCTGAAAGATGGAGCCAGATTAGATACTACAACTTTTGGCGGTGGAAAGGGTGGCACAGTCAAAATTACTGCTACAGATTCAGTAGTGATTCAAGGAGAATCTCAACAAAATTCATTTAGTGGTGTACTGAGCCTAGCGGCAGGAGGGCCTTCGGGGGATGCAGGTGGAATTGAGATTAACACAGCCTCCTTCTTGCTGAAAGATGGTAATAGGCTATCTACCACAACTTTTGGAGATGGCAATGGTGGCACAGTCAAGATTAATGCCACAGATTCAGTAGTAATGGAAGGAGAATCTAGACGCCAAGAGCGCCTTAGCGGAATAGAAAGTGTAGTGGGAGGAGGTGCTTCGGGAGATGCAGGTGGAATTGAGATTAATACAGCAGACTTGTCGCTTAAAGATGGGGCTTTCCTAACTGCCAGTACTTCAGGAACAGGAAATGCTGGCAAGGTGACAATTAATGCTACTGAGTCAGTAATGTTTGAAGGCAAATTTATTCAGGAAAAGTTTGGTCTGGGTGTCGGTGGTGTATCCACCATAGTAGAATCAGGAGCTTTGGGAAATGCAGGTGCAATTGATATCGATACAACCTCCCTCATTCTCAGAGATGGAGCTTTCCTGGCTACCAGTACTTTCGGAGAGAGTGACGCAGGTAATATCACAGTTACTACGAACACATTTGAAATTACTTCAGGTGGGCGATTGCTTTCCACAACCAGAGGTAACAGGGCAGCAGGTAATATCTTTCTACAAATCGAAGATAGTATAAGTTTGGCTGGGGAAAACAGTGGTATATTCGCTAACACCGAGGCAGGGTCTACTGGCAGAGGCGGTAATATCTTCATGGATACCCAAACTACCGTGATTCAAGATGGTGCCAAACTCTCTGTCAATAGTCAGGGAAGTGGAGTTGGAGGCGATATATCTTTGCAAGCCAATTCTCTAACTTTGGATCGAGGAACGATCTCAGCCGAAACCGCCAAAGAAAGAGGCGGCAATATCAGGCTAGATGTAGCAGATTTATTGCTGATGTCAGACGAAAGCAAAATTACTACCAGTGCAGGCCTTCAAAGCCAACCAGGGGCAATTGGTACTGGCGGGAACATTAAGATTGACACCCAATTTCTAGTTGCATCACCCTCAAAACCAAAGGGTAGTGATATAACCGCCAATGCAACTTATGGTAACGGTGGTCGTGTTGATATTACAGCTACTGGTATCTTTGGGATTGAATTTCGGGACAAGCCCAGAGATTTCTTAAATGACATCACCGCTAGTTCAGAGTTTGGTGGCAATCCGGGAGTAGTAAACATCAATCAAGTGATTGATCCCAGCCAGAATTTAGTGGAATTACCTGCAAATGTTATCGATCCCAATGACCAAATCGCCCAAAATCCTTGTAGTAAAGGTGTTGCGAGTGAATTCACGATCGCAGGACGCGGTGGACTGCCTCCTAGTCCCAATGAAGACTTAAGCCAAGAAGCTACTCAGGTTGATTTAGTTGACCCAGTCTCAACCGTCAGTAATGTCAAACTACCACAGAAAACCTCTTCCAGTCATAATTTAAAATCCCAAATCCCTAGCCCGATTGTGCCAGCTCAAGGATGGGTATTCAACAATAAAGGTGAAGTAGTTCTCACCGCCTACAATTCCAATGTCATTGGAATCCATCGTCTACCGAAGAATTTAAATAGTTGTCCTGCACGATGAAACGGCAAAAAAAAGTTGAAAACAGGTATTTTTTTGAATTACTTGACATAACAAATAAAATATGAATCAAAAAAAGCAGATAGGGCGATGTCTACGACGGGCTACGCCTACGCTCAAAGCCAGATTTTTCTCACAAATTAACCATTACAAATCTAGACTCTATAGTAGTCAAGTGCGATCGCTAATTTTAGCAATTCTGTTATTTTTCTTGTCTGTGGGAGGAGTACTGGTTACTACCCAAGTTTGGGCATCAACTGCGATCGGACAAACTCAACAAGAGCCTTTACAGTTGGTACAAGAAGCCAAATCGTTTTACAAAGATGGACAATTTGAGTCAGCCCTAACCCTTTGGGAACAAGTTGCTGCGGCTTTTGCGGTGCGAGAGGATAAACTTAACCAGGCAATGGCGTTGAGCAATCTTGCCCTGACAGCTCAACAACTTGGTAGGTGGGAGCAAGCTAAAAAAGCGATCGCTACCAGCTTAAATATCCTGCAAACACAGCCAAAAACACCAGAGCAAGCCTCCGCAGGAGGAGCTGCGCTAACGCAAATCCTCAGTTCCACATTGGATATCCAAGGACAGTTGCAACTAGCAGTAGGAGAATCAGAAGCAGCCTTAGCAACTTGGAAACAAGCGGCTGAAATTTATCAAAATCTCAGCAATCAAAATGGTGCAATTAGAAACCAGATTAACCAAACTCAAGCTATGCAAGACTTGGGTCTTTATCCAATGGCTTGTAAGACCTTACTAAAAATTTTAGAGTTCGATCATCAAAACTGCCAGATCACAAAAGAAGAACTGCAAATCTTAAAAAAGCGATTTGTCAACAAGGGAAATTCCTCTTCTTTAGATATTCTGGCTTTGCGTAGTCTCGGCAATGTTTTACGAGTTGTTAGTCAACTCGAACAATCGCAAATGGTGTTGCTCGCAGCTGGGCAATTAGCTCAACAATCAGGAGATTCGCAAAATCTCGCTGCTACTTACCTGAGTTTAGGCAATACAGCCCGGTCTTTGGGTAATAGAAAAATACAGTTGGGAAAACCAAGCCAAGAACAGTTACCCCTTACACACCCTATAAACTGTATTCAGGAAGCTACTATAACCGATGCTGCTGAATTGTATCAACAGGCTGCTACTTGCTATCGGCAAGCTGAATCATCAACCTCATCAGATATCAAAAGACAAGCTCAATTGAATCGATTCAGCCTTTTGGTACAAACTCAGCAATGGTCTGAAGTCCCAACCTTAGTATCTGAAATCACCTCGAACCTCAATAACTTACCTATTAATCATCCCACTGTTTATGCTCACATCAAATTTGTTCAAAGTTTGATGTGTCTGCAATCAGGACTGAGTGAAAACTCATCTAATGCTTTATCCCCGATTCTGCAACTGTGTAACTTTGTCAAGAATACACCCACGGGCACTGGTGTTAAAACTCTTGAATCCTCAAAAATTCCCTCATGGGCAGAAATTGGACAAATTTTACAAACCGCCCTCAACCAAGCTCAACGATTGGGAGACAAGCAAGCCGAAGCCGATGTGCGTGGTTATCTAGGAGGAGTTTACCTGCAAATGGGGAAATTGGCAGAGGCCCGACAATTCACTGAACAAGCTTTACAGCAGAAATCTGCTTTTAATAATTCCAGTATTACCTATCTTTGGCAATGGCAACTAGGACGGATTTATCACACTCAACAAGACCCAAAAAGCGCACTTCAAGCCTACACCTTAGCCTATGAAACTCTTCAGTCTTTGCGTCAAGACTTAGTTGGCATTAACCCAGAAATTCAATTTACTTTTCGAGATAGTGTAGAACCAGTATATCGAGAACTGGTCAATTTGCTTTTGCCACCCCTTGCTTCTCAACAGATAAAGCAAACGGAGATTAATCAGGAAAATCTCAAGCTTGCTCGTGATGTTATAGAAGCACTCCAACTAGCAGAACTGACAAACTTTTTTCGGGAAGCTTGTATAACCAGCCAACCCCAACCAATCGACCGATTAGATCCAAATGCTGCGGTCATCTATTCAATTATTTTGCCCGATCGCCTTGTTGTCATCTTGTCTCGACCTCAAAAGGACTTAAAATACTACGCAACGCCTCTGAAGTCTAATTCTCAGCCAGGAGAAATTGGAGAACTCGAACGTGTATACAATGATCTGTTTGCTGGCTTCACCCGTTATATTTACTTAGATTCACGTCGTCCACAAACAATTTTTTATGATTGGTTAATCCGTCCAATTGAGGCAGAACTGCAAAAGGATGAGATTAAAACTTTGGTGTTTGTACTAGATGGAGTTTTGCGTGCAGTACCCATGTCGGCACTTTATGATAGTCAGCAGAAAAAGTATCTGATTGAAAAATATAACCTTGCTTTGAGTCCAGGGTTGCAGCTGTTGTATTCACGTTCGCTTTCCCCAAACAAATTGCAAACTTTAGTGGGAGGTTTGACTGAGGCTAGGCAAGGGTTTTCCAAACTGCCGGGAGTGAAAGAAGAAGTTCAGGAGATTACAAAAATAGTTCCCACAGAAGTTCTCTTAAACCAAGAATTTACCCGCAATCGCCTAAAAGTTCAAATCAACAATGTATCTTTTCCCATTGTTCACTTAGCAACCCACGGTCAGTTTTCTTCCCAGGCTGACAATACCTTTTTGTTGACTTGGGATAGTCGGATTAATGTTAAAGAATTAGACCAATTATTGCAATCACGCGATCGCCCTGGTCGAAGTCCTTTGGAATTGTTAATTTTGAGTGCTTGCCAAACTGCAGCAGGTGATAATCGAGCGGTTCTAGGACTAGCAGGGGTGGCGGTGCGTTCTGGGGCACGTAGTACATTAGCAACGCTTTGGTCAGTAGAAGATCAATCTACAGTTGAGCTGATGAACAAGTTCTATTCAGAATTGAACCAACCTGGAGTAACTAAAGCTGAGGCACTTCGTCAAGCTCAGTTGTTCCTGTTGCGATCGTCAAATTATTATCGTCCTTACTACTGGGCACCCTTTGTTTTAGTCGGTAATTGGTTGTAACCAGCAAGTAGTATACTATTTTTTCGGAATTGAGCATTAATAATAAGTATGACTTTAATTAGAGCTTAGACTTTACCAAAAGATAACCCATGTTAAATAGTCAACAATTGATTGGTCTAATGACGATCGGGTTGTTTCTGATAGGGATACAACCAACAATTGCCCAATCAAATGCAAATATTCCAACGCCGACTAATCGCTCAAAACCCCAACAGATAATATTCAAACCACCATCAAATCAGGGTAAACCAAAATTTACATCATCGGGTGGATCGCGTAGTAATTGGCAATGTCCTCAAGATACAACATTAAACACTACCTCAGCCAATAAAACCCCTTTGATGCTTCTTGCTCCCACTGATAGTAACTATGGGTTGACCATAGCAGAGCATCCGACATTTTTAGTGTATCTGCCCCAAACATCTGCCAAGCAAGTAATCTTAAGTTTGATTACAGAAGATAATCAGCTTCATTCCCAAAGTTTCATTCCGATTAAAGGTGAACCTGGTATTATTAGCATCAAGTCAGCAGATAGCTCACCCCCCCTGGAAGTAGGCAAAAATTATCAGTGGGCTTTAGTGCTGGTATGTGGGGAAAAACCTAGCCCTAACGATCCAGTAATTACTTCGTGGGTACGCCGTGTGGCTTTACCTCAACTTCAGAGTCACCAGAGGACAACTTTTGAGCAGGTAGATGCTTACAGTGAACAAGGAATTTGGTATGATGCCGTCATTGCTCTAGCTCAAATCAAAAAGACTCAACCTAAGAATCAAGCCATAGCAGATACCTGGACTGACTTTCTTAAGTCCGTAGGGCTAGACGCGATCGCTACTCAACCGCTTCGGTTGTAGAAGTGCCTAACTGTTTTTCTCGTAACTGCTGCTCGATAAAAGCCTGATTATCTTGGCTTTCTGACTGCTTGAGGTATTCAATGGCAATTGCAGAAGCCAGGGGATGGTCTTGGCACATTTCAAAAAGCAGTGCCAAAGTATGATGGAATTGGAGTCTTTCGAGTTGTTTGTGAGTAACCAACTCTAAGGCGACTGCTGAACCCAAAAATACTAACAGCGAGGGAATGATCGGTAACCACCAGCCCAAGCAAAAGGCTAAAAAGCCAATCCCCAAAAGCCCAGCACCAGCAAAGATTATACTGGCAGCGATCGCGATTGAAGACCTCAACTGTCGGCTAACTAATACTCCTAATCCCGCCCAAACTAAAATCCACAGCCATTCTATGGGTTCTTGCCAAACATGAAGCAAAGGTCTGCCATCAACAACAGCACTAATTATTTGACTGATAATATTGGCATGAACACTCACCCCAGTCATCGGCTGCGAAGAATTAAATAGGCCACTGTTATAGGGCGTATAAAATACATCTTTAATACTTGCAGCATTAGTGCCAATCAAAACTAGGCGATCGCGTAAACTATCAGGGGGAATGCGCTTTTCCAAGATATTCCTTAAAGGGAAAGTCGCAAAATTTTCCTGATTCCCTCTAAAATTCAGCAAAATCTGATAACCTCCAGAATCTGCATGGACGTAGCCTCCATCATTACCCAAAAACCTTTCAAACACTGCTTTACCCCAACGTAACTTTTGACGTTGGGGATCGTTATCAACTAATTTTATAGTTATCTTTTCATCATTTAAGTAGTGCTGCGCCAGTTTCATTGCCAAACTGTAACGTGTTTCATTTTGCCAGACGTCTACTGATAATAATGCACGACGCACCTTACCATCTGCATCCACCACCTGATCGGCAAAGCCCACTCTTTCTGGATTGAGAGTGGGAGGAGGTGCAATGACCTTAATCTCACTTCCCACAACTTTCTCAATTCCATATAAGTTAGGAGTTGACTTGAAGATGTTAACCAAGTCCTTATACCCAGGTTCTACAGGCAAATCTCGATAAATATCTAAACCAATTGCTCTAGGTTTTTGAGCTTTAATATTGGCAATTGCCTTAGCTAAAACTTGATCGGGGATAGGCCACTTTCCTGCTTTTTGTATATCTTCTTCATCAATAGTGACAATCGCTATCCGCTTCTCTGGTGATTCTAGCAACAGCCGCCAGCAAAAAAACTGGTCAAGCATATTCCACTCGCCACCCTGCAACAGTCCACCAAAGCGCAGCAGCAGAATAGGTGCAGTCACAAATATAGCAATCCGTGGTATCCAAAATAAGCCAATTCGCCGTTGCAAAACTTCTAGCTTGGCTTTTTGTCTAGCTTGTGCCAAAAGTTTATTAGCTTGTGCTAGTGCTTGCAGTGAAATTTGGGCTTGGCGTTTGGCTAATTCTTGACTAGCGGCTAAAAATTGGTAATCTAAATCGCCAAGGCTTTTACCTAATGCCCAAGCTAAGGTATCTTGTAAAGCTTGTCCTCGCAATAGATAGGATTGATCTTGGTAAGCTGATGCTGACCAGGCTGCGATCGCTTCTGCATAGGGTCGCAACTCTGTTAATTTACGCTCAACCCAACTCTGGTTGAATACAGCTTTGTAAATGCGATTATATACCTTGAGCTTACCTTGTTGCTCAACTACTAACCCTGACAATCGTAATTCGATTTGTTCAGGAGTACTATCAGCAGAAATTTCTCCTTGACGTAAAATTTGCTGGTATAACTCTAATAGTCTAGCTATACGTTTTTCATTTCTGTACAAGATGCGATCGCGAATCGTCTTCAAATGCTCAGGTTCATCTTGAGATTCCCAATTCTCAACAATGTGCGACCTTACTAATTGCTCAACCGATGAAAATCTTTGAGCAGTTGACTCTAAAACTATCAATTGACATAGCTTTTGAGTCAAAAACGGTTGCCCCCCTGTCCATTCTAGTATCTCCATGATAACCTCTTCAGGGTTGCTCACTCTTTGTTTCAAACCATCTATTAACGGTTGTACTTCATCAGGCTGAAATCCTTGCAGTTCAATCGCCTTCCCAATATTGAAGGGTGTATGAGTCTTATCTTGAATCAGTTCGTTAGGATTTGCAACCCCCAATAGTGCAAAAGTCAAACGCCTATATTCATAATTAACTTCTCGTTGCTGAAAAAAGAATCTGATTAAAGCAAAAAAATCATCCAATGAAAAATTCTGGCTCAAAACGCGATCAATTTCATCGATAAAAATAACTATCTTTTGCTTGATTTCTACTAACAGTACTTCTTCAATAAATTTGCTCAAACACTGCACCGGTGAAAGCAAATCTCGCCGTTCACGCCACCAACTCCGCCATTGAATTTTTGAGTGCAGTTGGCAACTACTCACCAAAGATTGGACAATCCCTGCATACCACTTTTCTGGAGTTACATCTTGTGTTCCTATTCCTGTCAAGTCAATAAACGCACAGATGATTCCTTCTGCTTGTAGCCTTTGCATCATTTGCACTCGCAAGCTAGACTTACCCATCTGCCGCGAGTTCAGCACATAACAAAACTGACCCCACTTTAAGCGTTCATAAAATTCTGTATCAGCATATCGTTTCACATAGCTAGGAGCGTTACTCTCAAGACTCCCTCCAATTTGATATTCAAAGTTTGATTTTGCTGCTGTCATTAAGACTATCCTTTACATTTTTTAATATATTTAGCTTTAATTTCATATACAGTCATATAAATAATTTATTATCTAACAGTCCTAGAGAATAATTATACTATTTTCATTCATCAACTGACTTTACCTGACTTTTACCTATTTTTAGGTTGTGAGTATTCCTAATTAATTAATTAATATCTGACTTTTTCCTCTTGTATGATTCACAACATAGCATAAAGATACTGATATGGTTTAAAGAAACTTACAGATGCCATTAACTATTAAAGGAGTCTCAAATGTCTTTTCCAAGCTTGAAAAAATTTCTTTTATTTGCTTCTGGTATCAATACTAACATCGTATCTGATGAGTCGATGTCTCCTGAAAACCGTTTTTCAGAAGAGAATAAGTACGCATCTATTGGTGCATCTATTTTACTTACTTCCGTTGTAGCTTTTTTATCTGGAAGCTATGCATTATACACTGTATTTAACTCTGCCCTAGTCTCTAGTTCAATAGGTTTTATTTGGGGAATAAAGATTTTTAATTTAGATAGGTTTGTTATTTTAAGTAGTAGGAAGAAAAAAAATAATTTTCGGGCAGATATTATAGTAATTATTCCTCGTTTACTGCTGGCTTTCTCCTTAGGATTTGTTATTGCTAAACCTGTGGAAATAAAAATTTTTGAAAATAAAATAAACCAAAAAATTGATGAGGTTAATACCCTAAAAAGCGCAGATTTGGAGAAAAATGAGAGGAATTTATTGGAGGAAATTCATAAAAAACAAGTGAATGAAATAGCTTTCTTACAACGAAAGTATTATTCAATTGAGCTTGTGAAAAAAAGTAATGAAAATTACGAGCAACAAAAAGAGAAAGTGCAAAAGCAAACTAAACTGATGCTAGAAAAACTTAAAACGAAAGATGAAATAGGACTCATAGGAAAAATTCAAATATTAGAAGAATTGAAAAAAGATAACCCAACAATTGAACATAGCAGTTTATTTATTACTATTTTATTTATTGCTATAGATAGTGTTCCCATAACACTTAAACTTCTATGTAAATATAGCCCATACGACGCTTACATTGAAACACAAGAAGAAAATGCAATTTATTTAAAATCAAAAGAATTGTCAGATATAGAGAAAAACAATAATGAAATAATAAATATGAAAAAAATCGATAACTTGTCTAATACTATATTATCAATTACAGTGAAAGCATCAAATGAGAAAGAATTAACAAAATTAGCTAAACATCAGCTTGATAAGCTGAATGAAGTTAATTTAATTTCTCCTAATATTAGAGATATTAGAAATGAAATTTTACAAAGAAGTTTACAAAATAATCAAAAGAAGGTATTAATAGCACTTACACCTAATGTAGGAAATCTACAAATACTAAGTAGTAATGAAAATGGTAAACCAAACACCAAAAACTAAACACTATCTCGGCATAAATAGGCAATTATCAATCACGGCTATAAAAACTAAGTCCGCCTTTGCAGATTTATGGTAAATCAAGGGTTTGAAACCCACTTAGGATAGGTTTTGTCTTTCTAGCTGTGGTTTTCAATACCTCAAATGAGTATCTCACACCAATTCACAATTTGCAATACTTCGGCTAGGCTCAGTACAAGTTTGCAATGGGCAACTCTTAAAGACGCTAAAAGCGAACGCCCCGCTACGCTAACGCAATAAAAAACCTTAGAGATACTTGCCTTTCAGGCTCTACATCTGTTTGATAATTTTAGTGAATTGGTATCACCTAGCGTAATTAATCAACTTTTAAATGGAGTATTATCACCATGTACGGAATAAAAAAGTTAGCTATTAAAAAGTTTAGCCTTTTGCAAAAATGGACTAATTTTTGGAAATTTACACGCCAAGTTGCAGATGTCAATGGTGATGGACGAACTGATATTGTTGCTTTTGGCTGTGATGCTGTTTATGTATCTTTGGGTCAAAGTAATGGAACTTTTGGTCAAGCTTTTACAGGCATAACTGATAGTTTTACTATCAATCAAGGAGAATGGACTAGCTTTGATAAGTATCCGCGTCAACTCGCTGATGTCAATGGTGATGGTCGCGCCGATATTGTTGGCTTTGGATACGATAATGTCTTTGTTTCTCTTGGTCAAAGCAATGGAACTTTTGGCCCAACATCTGTAGCAAAAAATGATGATTTTACTGTTAATAAAGGAGGATGGACTAGCTTTGATAAGTATCCGCGTCAACTCGCTGATGTCAATGGTGATGGTCGCGCCGATATTGTTGGCTTTGGATATGATAATGTCTTTGTTTCTCTTGGTCAAAGCAATGGAACTTTTGGCCCAACATCTGTAGCGAAAAATGATGATTTTACTGTTAATAAAGGTGATAGGAATAACTTTGACCACAAGCCACGCCAGCTTGGTGATGTAAATGGTGATGGCAAAGCAGATATTATTGGTTTTGCTCAAGATGGAACTTATGTAGCTTTAGCTAATAATCAGACAACACCACCTCCAATGAATAATCAGTATGTTGTAGCTGGTTACTTACCTTCCTGGGGTATTAGTAGTACTACTAATCCTGCAACTATTCCGGTTAATAAGCTAACACATTTGTTTTATGCCTTTGCAGATGTCGATACAGAAGGTAACGTCAAACTGAGTCCAGATGGTCAGGATGGTGACATCAATGTACTAAAATCTCTCAAAGCTCAAAATCCCAAGCTAAAAATCCTTGTTTCTATCGGTGGTGCAGGAGAAAATGATTTTTCCTCAGCAGCTTCTACGGCACAATCTAGGATATTCTTTGCTCAGTCTGCCATCAATTTTATGAAAAATAATGGTTTTGATGGCATCGATATTGATTGGGAATTTCCTAAGAAAGAAGAGAATAGTAATTACATTCAATTGCTGAGTGAGTTACGTCAAGAACTTAATAACGCATCTACTACAGATGGAAATAAATATCTGCTGACTACTGCCCTTTCTGGTTCTCCCTATCAATTGTCTCCATCAGATTACGCTGATGCTCCTTACGATTTAAACTCAACTGTTTTGAAAACTACTTCTGAATATGTTGACTTTATCAACTTAATGACCTATGACTACCACGGTAGTTGGGAAAACACAACCAATCACCAAGCTGCTTTGTATAAAAGTAGCAGTGATCAATCATATAACAGTGACAAACTCAATGCTGACTGGTCAGTTAAAAAGTATTTGAGTGCTGGTGTTGAAGCTAAGGATATTGTATTAGGAGTTCCTCTTTACAGTCCCACTTGGGCGGGAGTGAAAGCTGGTTCTAATAATGATGGATTGTTTCAAAGTGCTACCTCGGCAAATGATCCACTTTTGTATAAAGATATCCATGCTCAGGTGGGTACAGATGGATATCAATATAACTGGGATGATAGTGCCAAAGTTCCCTATATTTATAATTCTCAAAAACAAGAGTTTAGTACCTATGAAGATAAACGTTCAGTCCTCGAAAAAGTTAATTATGTTGAACAACAAGGTCTAGGTGGAATATTTTTCTGGCAACTCATTGGTGACTTGCCAATCACTCATTCTGATTCATTAGTTAATGTTGCTGCTGCTAATTTGTTGTAGAGCCTAACTTTAGCATGAATACGCTTGGTTTTGTAAAAAATTGTAGTTTGGATTAAGCAAAGTGCAACCCAACAAAGTCAACCTACGCATTTTAAGGTTTTTGGTCGTATTGAAGTATATGTAGGGTGGAATAGCACTTACTTAAGCTACGCTAGCCTGCGGGAAGCCGCTTTGCGTCTACTTTAAAATAATATTTCTGAAAAATTAGATAGGAGTTCTATATGGGAATCGTAATTGATTTTTGAAATTATCTAGGTAGGCGGGGAGACCCAAAGAGAAGAAAGAAGAAAGAGATATATAATTTTTAAAAATGATTAAGGACTGCTATATATATTCTATAGTAGTATATATGGGACTCCTATTTGATTTGCTAAAAAAGTTTATAAAAGTCGAAATAACTGATTTCGTATTTTTGACTCTCTGCCTAGCCAAATAAGTTCATAAATCATATAGTATTCCGATAGATAAACCTATAAATAAACAACAAAAATAGCTATTTCCTCAGCATCCATGAACTCAAAATTAGCCTTTACTTGGGAGAAAGCTAAACAGCTTGCCGAACAAATTGTCTTCAATAATCTTCAAGAACACCTCAAAGATATTGAAATAGATGTGCTTCGAGGCTCGTGGGAGGGTCTGACTTATGAAAAGATGGCAGAGCAGTACCATATGTCTGTAAGCTACCTCAGAGGAGATGTGGGTTATTATCTGTGGCGAAAGCTCTCAGAGGCGTTAGGGGAAGAGGTAACAAAGAGTAATTTTAAAGGAGCGCTGGAAAGAGCCGGGGAAAGGCAACTACCTCCACATATTGATAGCAATGTCAAGGAGCCAAAATCACCGTTAGCAGAGTTAGCGTTTCCAGATGGTTCAGTTCCTCTGGGTTCTCCTTTTTATGTGAACCGAGATGCCCTAGAGTCTGTTTGTTACGAGACAGTTCTTAAACCAGCTTCTTTAATTCGGATTAAAGCACCGAAACTGATGGGCAAAACTTCATTGCTTACCAGAATTCTGGCTCATGCTGAATCCCAGAATTATCAAACCGTATATTTGGATTTAAGTAGTGTAGAGCGAGCAATTTTAACGAATTTGGACAAGTTCGTGCTTTGGTTGTGTTTTATGGTTGGTCGGAAGTTAAAGTTAGAAAATCGGTTAAAAGATTATTGGGAAACAGAAATTTTAGGTAGCAATGATAACTGCACAGTGTACTTTGAAGAGTATTTATTGCCACAAATAAATTGTCCTTTGGTATTAGGCTTAGATGAAGTAGATCGGATTTTTCCCTATAACCAAGTGGTTGAAGACTTTTTTGGGATGCTGCGAAGTTGGCATGAGAAAGGGAAAATTTCTGAGCAATGGAAACAACTAAGACTGGTGATTGCACATTCTACCGAAGTTTATATCCCCTTAGACATGAACCAATCTCCTTTTAATGCGGGGCTACCAGTAACATTGTTGGAATTTGACCACAAGCAGGTACTAAATTTGGCTCACCTTCATGGACTGAATTGGAATGACATTCAGGTAAAGGAATTAATGAATATAGTGGGAGGACATCCTTATCTACTGCGATTAGCAATGTATAAAGTTTACACTACAAAGGCAACGCTAAAGCAACTATTACAAGATGCTTCCACAGAAGCGGGAATTTATAGCAGCCATCTGCGGTGGTACTTAGAAATGCTGCACTCGGAAGAGGCTCAAGGTTTAAAAGAAGCGTTAAAAAAGGTGGTCATTTCACTTGAGCCAGTGGAATTAGATTCAATGCAGATTTATAAGTTGCACAGTATGGGATTAGTGCAGCAACAAGACAATCAGGTAATGCCTAGATGCAATTTGTACCGTGAGTATTTCCGCAGAGTCTTGTAATACCAATTTAATGTGAAGTTGCACATATCTTGATCCCTCTAAATCCACACCACTTGCTACAAGTCGGGGAACCCGCCCAACGCAGTGGCTCCTCTTAAAAAGCATGGCTGTTTCATTCGCTAGTTTGTGAGATTTGTCAAGAGGGTAATCTCACGCAAAGGCGCAAAGAAAAATGACATTATTTGGGCTTCAAGACGCAAATTTTTTTGCCCTAATTGTGACCTTGCTCTCAATTTTAATCTCTTCGACCCTTGCAATTTTAACCATTTTAGGGAACGAAACAGCCCTGAGGGCTAGGGGGGATCGAATTCTATGCGGCCTCATAAGAAATTGGTGTAAGTAGCTATCAGTGCCGTAGAAATACAGCAGAATTCACTCAAAGATTGCTGAATTCTGAATTCTGGCTTTTGAATTGTTCAATCATGATTTTGGTCTATATAATAACAATTTAGTTTGCACTTCATGAGTGCTGCGTCAAATCTACACCAACTATGCGTCCATCTTCTATTTGAATAATGCGGTCGGCAATATCAAGAATGCGATTATCATGAGTTACCATTAAAATAGTACAAGATTGTTCCTTAGCTAGTCGCTGCATCAGTTCTACAACATCCCGGCCTGATTTACTATCTAAAGCAGCAGTAGGTTCATCAGCTAAGACCAATTTGGGATGACTTACTAAAGCACGAGCGACTGCAACTCTTTGTTTTTGTCCACCGGAGAGATTATCAGGGTAGTAATTTAATCTATGACTCAATCCCACTGCTTCTAGCATAGCTTTAGCTCTAGTGTCAGCTTCTTGTTTAGAAAAGCCTCTGTGCAGTTCAACTGACATTTGGACATTTTGGAATACAGTTAAAAATCGTAGCAAGTTATGAGCCTGAAAAATATATCCAGTATTTCGTCGGACATCGAGAATTTGCTTGTTATTTGCCTTATAAAGTTCTCTGTCAAAAACTTTCAAACTTCCATTTTGAACAGACCGTAAGCCACCAATCAAAGTTAACAACGTTGTTTTACCTGAGCCTGATTGACCCATCAAAATAATTATTTCACCTGGTTGAATTTGGAGGTTGACGTTAAATAAAATTTGTTTACGTAATTCTCCTTGACCAAAAAAGTAGTTGAGATTTTGAATATTGATAATGGCAGATTGTTTCATAGTTATATAAACTTTTAAGTTGTTCAGGTTGTCATAAGTTCACAATCTCATTAAAAGATATCAGCTGGATCTGCCGATTGCACTTTACGTATTGCGATCGCTCCCGATATCGCACACATCAAAATTGTTAAAATTACAACAGTTGCGGCTCGACTAAAAGTCATATAAATGGGCAGCAAAGTAGCATTACGTGTCATATCATACAATCCCAGGCACAATGAAAAACCGGGAATATATCCTAAAACTGATAGGATGATAGCTTCTTGAAATACAAGACTAAATAAGAATGAACTTTTATAACCCATTGCTTTTAGAGTGGCATATTCTGCCAAGTGTTCTGATACATCTGAATATAAAATTTGATAGACAATTACGGCTCCAACCATAAATCCCATAATCGTACCTACTGTAAAAATAAATCCAATGGCTGTACTACTCTTCCAATAATCTTTTTCTAGCTGAATAAATTCTTGTTTAGATAACACTCTGACATCTTGAGGTAACTCTTTCTGCATCGCTTCTACTAAATTTTTAACATTCACATTTGGTTTTAAGCGAATTAGTCCGATATCAATCAGTCCTCTTTGGCGTTTATTGTCAAATATTCGGAGAAAATTTAAATCACTTGTAATTAAAGTGCCATTTGCTGCAAAAGATGTTCCTAACTCAAATAAAGCTCCGATAGTAATTTGCCGATTATTTACTTCTGTAGAGATTGCTATTCCTTGATCAAACTCAGTAGCTATTGTCCCAAATTCTGGTCGAGAATTCCGATCAAATAAAGCAACATCTGGAATCTTTATTTTGTCTATATTTTCTTGTACTTCTGGTAAGTCTAAAACATCTTCATCAGGATTAATTCCTATAATTAAAATTTGCCGACTAGTATAGTTCTGTGGATTAGTCCAAAAACCAAAATCTAGATATACAGAACTTATCGATTCTACACCATCAAAGCTTTGTACTTGGTATAAATGTCTTTGGGAAAATGTTTTTAAAGTATTCAAAGCAATGCTTCTAGAGCTAATTAAAAAAATGTCACTCTTCAACTTGGTATGTAGACGGATATTACTATCATATAGACCATCGCTAAACCCTAACTGCATAAACATCAGAATTATAGCAAAAGCAATACCGGCTAGCGCAATTAATAAGCGAGTTCTTTTATGAGTCAGTTGTAGCCAAGCTACAATTAATGAAAACTTCATAGTGAGTTAAGGTTTAATGAGTACATTAACTGCTAAATTAGTTAGTCTCGTAACAAGTTTACTATCTGTTAAACGGATTTTGACTTCGATTACTCTAGCGTCAATCTTAGCTGCTGGGTCAGTATTCAAAACATCCTTTTTTCCAACTTGTAAACCCATTTGTTCAACTACACCTGGAATAGATTTAGAGAAAGCACTACTAGAAATTATGGCTGTTTGACCAACTTTTACCCTATGAATATCTGTTTCATAAACTTCTGCAACGACATACATTTGTTGAGTGTTACCAATTTGCAGAATACCTTGGTCAGAAATTGCTTCTCCTGAATGAGCAAAAATTTTGAGAATTTGGCCAGACTGAGGGGCACGAATTATTGTAAGTTCTAAGCGAGCGATCGCTAGTTTCAAATTACTATTCGCTGATTCTACTTGAACTTTACTTTCTGCTAGCTGTAAACTAGCTTGTGCTGACCGAACTTGTGCCTGTGCATAGAGGAGATCGGTACTTCGTCCTTGTTCTAACTTAGCAAGTATAGCTTTGGCATTATTTAGCTCATTTTCTGTGCTACTAACCTCTAATAATTTATCATCCAAAGATTGTTGGGAAATAGCTCCTTGCATTTGTAAATAAGAGAAGCGTTCTAAGTCTTTTTGTTTAGCTTGTAGAGCTATCTCTATTTTTTGTACTGTTGCTTTTTGAGCCTCAATTTCTGACATTTGAGGCATTTTTATCTGCCTAATTCGAGATTCTGCTTCTTCAATTTGAGCTTTGCCAAACATACTCTCAGCTTTGAAGCGATTACGAGCTTCTTGCAACTGAGTGGCCGCAGCATTTTTTTCTGCTAATCGTTCTTGATAACTATCTAAATAGGCTAAGACATCGCCTACTTTTACTTGCTGACCTTCTTGGACTAACAACTTATCAATGCGTTCTTCACGACTACCTCCAATTGTAATTACTTCTCCTTGAGGTTCCACCCGACCTAGCGATGTAACCGACCTCACCCGATTTTTTTGCTCTTGAACCTTTGCGATCGCCATCTGAGAATCGGGTGCTTGGGTGTGATAAAATTGGTAAATTTTTATCATACTAATTCCTAAAACACCAACGATTGGTATTAGAATTAGCCTTTTACTTGAAGGTTTTAAAACTAAATTTAGATTCAACTTTACAACCTCAATAATTTAACTGATGTTTTTATCGAAAATTCAGAATTAATTTGGAACGAAAAAGTGTCTGAATCAAGACCCTGCTGAATTGCTTGCCATGTTATTCCTGTAGCTGATAAATGGGATCAATATTTTCTTTCTCTATCATTCGCAAAGGTTGATATAGATAACTAAAAATTGCTACCCAGAAATTGAGTGTTCCCAAAACTATAAATAACAGCCCGATGCCTCGCCCTGCTCCAATGCCGATAATTTTACCGACACTACTAGCCAGTAGACCACCACTAGCCAAAAGTGGCTCGAATACATAATCGGCTAAAGGCCCAGCTAGGAGATAAGCGAGTGGAAAGGAAGACCAGGCAATCATTAGCCGCACTGCAAAGACTCGTCCTTGCACATCCGGTGGTACTTTGATTTGCCAGATAGCTTGATTGGAACCATCCATAAATGGCACGCAGAAAAAAACGCCAAAGGCTGCTGCTGTAATTAATGGTATGGAAGGGTATAGTCCAATGAGGAGCAAACACATTGCTTGCAGCAAACCGAAACCGAAAACACCGTACACGCGAGGCTTTGGGCCTCCCCAAACGCTCATGATAATACCACCCACTAACATACCACTACCTGCAATAGACATCACGTTGCCAAGGATTGCAGGTGAAGTAAAAGCTAGAAGCATAGGTGTAATTAAGACACTGGCAATTCCCAATCCAAAATTGCTCCCAGCAAAAAACAATAACAGTCCCAATAAACCTGGACGTTTGATAATGTAAGTCCAGCCATAAACTGCTTCTTTTAATAGCGAGGCTTTTTCTTGATTGCCTGCGGTAGTTTTTTCGGGTTTGGGGAACTGGACAATCAAGAGAGTAACGACGGCGCAGATATAGCTGGCGAAGTCAATCAAAAGCACACCCTTAACTCCAATTGTCAAAACCATCACCCCTGCCAAAGCTGGGGCGAAAAGCCTTGCGGATGCTTCCCCGATGTTTGTCATCCCACTGGCACGACCAAGATGCTGTTTGGAGACAAGCAATGTGATAGTTGCAGAATAAGCTGGAAACTGAAAGGCAGTGCAAACTGAGATGACAGACATACCAGTATAAATATGCCAAACCTGAAGTTGATTAATTAAAAGTAGTAATACAAGAACCAGGGTAGTTAGACCCGCTATAGTATTACAGAGTAACATGGTTGTGCGTCGCTCCCAGCGATCCACAAGCGCACCAGTAATAGGTGATAGTACAATCCCAGGCAACGTAGTAAACAAAGAAATGAGCGCAAATTGAGTAACTGATCCTGTTCGTTGGTAAACCCACAAACCAAGAGCAAAGCCAGTTAGTCCTGAGCCGATGAGCGAGATGAGTTGCCCAAACCAGGTAATCATAAATACCTGTAATTTATTGGTTATGGTAGGTTTGTCCATGTCTTTTGTTAATAGTTGCAATGTTTATAGCAGTTAGCACAATTCGCAATTCGCAATTAATGCCCACGGATAAATCTGGGGGCTAGAACCAAGCAAAGTTTAAAATTTATCTATCCATAAATGAATTTAGGGGCTTGTACCATCAAGGAATAATTGGTCATATTTGTATTAGTAGATATCTAGTAAAATTAAATATGCGTTACCCAGAACCCTTGTAGAGACGTAGCTACGTCTCTACGTTTTCCTATGTCTAGTGTGCCAATTGCGTAAATCTTACTAGATTTGATCTAGTTCCTTGGCAACAGTGTTAACAGTGAAATGAATTTGCTCAGGTGTATGATTGAAGTTGATAAAAAATCGTAGGCGAGCGGCTTTGTCTTCTACCGCAGGATAAATTTGAGGTAGTACATTAATTCCACGGTCAAACAGGGCTTGGGAGAGTTGGATGCAACGCACAGAGTTGCCCACAATCACAGGAATCACCGCAGAATGCTTACTCATACCAGTATTCAGCCGACGATCGCTTGCTAATTCCAAAAACAATTTAGCTCGCTCATGCAGAGATTGTACTCTTTCTGGTTCTGCTTTTAGCTTGCGTATAGAAGCTAGTGCTGCTGCTGTGTTTCCTGGTGACATACCAGCACTATAAACAAAAGCAGGAGCAGTATATTTCAGATATTTGACTACAGCCTGACAACCTGCAATATAGCCTCCACAGCTAGCGAATGATTTGCTAATTGTACCCATCCACAAATCTATGTCAGCAGGGTTAACACTATGATACTCACCGATACCGCGACCGCGATCACCAATCACACCCATAGAATGGGCTTCGTCTACCATTAAAAAGCTTTTGTGACGCTTCTTAATTTCGATAAACTTGGGCAAATCAGGAATATCGCCATCCATGCTATAAACACCTTCAATGACAATCAATACACGTTTGTAGCGACGGCGTTGTTCGGTAAGTATTTGATCTACAGTTTGCCAGTCGTTATGTGGAAAACTGATGCGGGTGGAACCAGATAACAAGCATCCTTGGAGGATACTGTTGTGGATTAGCTCGTCATGGAGTATCAGGTCATTTTTGTCAAAAAGGTGACCAATTGTGCTTTCGTTAGTAGCATGACCTGCTGTAAAAACGATCGCATCTTCTGCACCTATTAAAGATGCAATTTCTTGTTCTAACTCTCGGTGTATCGTAATTTCACCTGAGAGCAAGCGGCTAGCTGATACGGATGTTCCATAGCGATCAATGGCTGCCTTTGCTGCTAAAGATACATCTGGATCGTTGGCAAATCCTAGATAATTGTAACTCGAAAAATTAATAACTTCCCGACCATCTATTACTATAGTATTGCTATTTATCCCTTCACGAACTTTGAAATAAGGATCAACAACTCCACCTTTAGTTTTGATGCCAGAAATCATTTGTTCTAGGTTGCGGTACTGGGGAGAATGGGAAAAATCATAGTATGCCAGGGGAATATCATCATTATCGTTATCGTTAGTAAATATTTCTACTGCACTTGTCTTTTTTTGAATAAGTTGTTTCAAAAGGCTGCGCTTTTCTTCTACGGACAAAGTTGATATTTTTGTAGTTAGATCGGTCATTTGTCTTGCTCCTAATTTAATGCTTCTTGAAGTAAAGAATCGATTTCTGAGTCTGAGAATTCATTGAGATTAGATAAGAGATTTTCTATTAACCAATTGTCTGCTACTGTCAACATTTCATTTTTATTGATGATGAGACTTTCTCTTGGCTCTGTATCTGCCAAGTTCATATCAGATAGTAGTTGCGTGATTAACTGGTCAATACTTGGGGCGGCAAAAAACTGAGTAATGGAAATTTCTATTTCTAATTCAGCTTGAATGCGGTCTTTTAATTCCAGACACATCAAGGAATCCATTCCCAAGGTACTTAAAGATTGTTGCACATCTATTTTAGCAACAGGAATTTGTAAGGCTTTTGCTATTTCTGCCAACAGATAAGAACGCAATGATTGAGAGCGATCGCTATGATCAAGAGGCGTAATAGGAACAATCAAACTGTCATTATTGATTGGCAATTTTGTTTGATTGCGGTCAATCACTGGTTCCACCCAATAGCGTTGGCGTTGCCAAGGATAAGTTGGTAGATTTACCCGTTGTCGTACATACTCTTGGTCAAAACCAGACCAGTTAACTGATATCCCCCGAACATAAAGGTCTGCCAAACTTGAGAGTAAAACTCGCCAATCCTCTTGTCCTTGACGCAGGCTAGGAAGCCAAGTTGCTTTTAGCTCTGGCAGACAATGACGACCCATACCTAACAATATTGGTTTTGGCCCCATCTCTACAAACACGTCATAACCATACTTATGCAGTGTTTCCATACTCTGGGCAAATTGTACTTCCTCGCGTAAATGACGACACCAATATTCAGGAGCGATCGCTTCAGATTTTAGTCGTCCACTAACATTAGAAATGATGTCAATTTGGGGAACACTATATTTAACAGTCGCAGCAATCCGATGAAACTCTGCCAAAATTGGCTCCATCAAAGGTGAATGGAAGGCGTGGGAAGTTTGTAGCTTTTTAGTTTTAATCCCTGCGGCTTCTAAGACCAGACAAATTTTCCGAATAGCCTGTTGTTCTCCAGAAATTACTGTGTTTTGCAGTCCATTGTAGGCAGCAAAGCTGACTTTTTCCTCATCAATAGTTGTAATTGTCTGAATGGTTATCTTTGAGGCAAACACTGCTACCATCTCTCCGATTTGCGGGAGGTTCTGCATCAGGCGGGCCCGTTCAGCAACCAGCTTCAGTCCATCCTCCAAGCTAAAGACTCCTGCCACACAAGCCGCTACATATTCACCGAGACTATGACCCATAACGGCAGTCGGTTCAACTCCCCAAGATTTCCAAAGTTGTGCCAGGGCGTATTCTAGAGCGAATAAGGCTGGTTGGGTGTAGGCGGTTTGGTCTAAGGGTGAAGACTTCGCCTCTTCTGGATAAAGGACTTGTAGCAGTGGTTCGTCTAGATAAGGACGTAGAATTTCATCGCAACGGTCGAGAGTTTGCCGGAAAATAGGCTGGTTTTCGTATAATTGACGACCCATATCCAAATATTGAGAGCCTTGTCCAGTGAATAAAAACGCTATCTTTGAGTGTTTTTTAGTGTTGCTTGGACTAGATATAACTAAAGGATTCTCTCTACGAGCAGTAAAATCATTGAGTGCTGTTTGCAACTGTGCATGAGATTGAGTACAGATAGCCAGACGGTGTTCAAAATGCGATCGCCCGACGTTAGCAGTAAAGCAAATATCTGCCAAAGGTACTTCTGGATGAACCGCTAAGAAATCTGCATAACTTTGTGCTAATTCCTGCAAAGCTTTCTCAGTTTTCGCTGACAAAGTTAATATATGCCAGCTACGTTCAACCTCAGATACATCGGGAACTAAAACAGGGGCTTCTTCCACAACTACATGGGCATTAGTGCCACCGATACCAAAAGAACTGACCCCAGCCCGCCGAGGAGTACCGTTTGTTTGCCATTCTGAAAGGGTACTATTAACGTAAAATGGACTGTTAGCAAAATCAATTTGAGGATTGGGTTGTTCAAAATGTAGGCTAGGTAGTAGCAACTTGTGCTTCAGGGATAGAACAGTCTTAATTAGACCAGCCACACCAGATGCTGCATCCAAATGTCCAATATTGGTTTTTACCGAACCAACAGCACAAAAGCCTTGCTTTTGGGTACTAGCACCAAAAGCTTTTGTTAGGGCTTCCATTTCAATCAAGTCGCCTAGATTTGTGCCAGTGCCATGAGCTTCTATATAAGTAATCGTTGAGGCTGCAACATCTGCTACTGCTTGGGCTTCACAAATTACTGCTGTTTGACCATCTACACTCGGAGCTGTGTAACCAATTTTGAGAGAACCATCATTATTGATAGCTGAACCTTTAATTACTGCATGGATGCAATCTCGATCAGCGATCGCATCTTCTAGGCGCTTCAGCACGACAATTCCCACACCATTACCACCAACTGTTCCTTGAGCTTGAGCATCAAAGGCTCGACAGTGCCCATCAGGAGAAAGAATCATTCCCTCATGATACAAATAACCAGTCTTCTCAGGAACGCGGATAGAAGCCCCACCTGCCAAAGCCATATTGCATTCGCCGTTTAGCAAACTCTGACAAGCCATGTGGACAGCAACTAAAGAAGTAGAACAGGCAGTTTGCACACTGACACTCGGCCCCTTGAGATTTAATTTATAAGAGACTCGCGTCGGTAGAAAATCCTTATCATTGGCAATCATCAGTTGATAATTCTCGACTGACAAATCTAAGTTATCTAAGCTAGGACAGAGGTTTTTCAACAGGTAAGTATTCATCCCTACCCCACCATAAACACCAATCGAAGTTTTGGGAGATTCTGGGTTGTAACCAGCACTTTCAAGAGACTCCCAAGCACACTCTAAAAACAAACGTTGTTGCGGGTCTATTATCTTCGCTTCTTTAGGAGAAATGCCGAAAAATGTAGCATCAAAATTTTCAACATCTGACAAGACAGCATTAGCTTTGACGTAATTAGGCTTACTTAACAAAGTTGGGTCTATGCCTACAGATAGTAGCTCTTCATCAGAGAAAAATGAAACAGATTCTACACCGTTTTGCAGGTTATGCCAGAATTCATCAATATTTTTAGCACCAGGGAAACGACAGGCCATGCCAATGATGGCTATTTCTAAACCATTATTATTGTTGGCATCAAATACATCAACTGGTTTCATAGAAATTTCCTCAATATTTATTAATTATTTGCTCAATGAACTGTTTTGAAACCTTAACTGCCTTCGTTGGTTCATAGAAGTTCTGCGAACCTGACGATTATGAGATTGTTCGTAGCTTGGCAAAGAAACAAATTTATCATTTACATCCTGGCTTAAGTATTTAGCTAAAGAGTGGATAGTTGGATATTTAAACATTTCAACCATTGAGAACTCTTGGGCAAAAATCTTTTGGAGTTTGTTATAAATCTGCACCATGAGTAATGAATGACCACCCAAATCGAAGAAGTTGTCATTAATACCCACCTTTTCTAGTTGAAGTATTTCTTGCCAGATGGCTGCAATCAAGACTTCAGCTTCGGTTTGAGGCATTTCATAATTAGCAGCCATCTCTGGGCGTAAACCTTGAGGAGCTGGTAAAGCACGGCGGTCTAGTTTGCCATTAGGTGTAAGTGGTAGGGCTTCCACCATGACGAAAGCCGAAGGAATCATGTAATCAGGCAGTTTTTCCTTGAGGACGCGACGCAAATCAGTAGTTGTCGGTGTTAGTTCCTGATTTGGCACTACGTAAGCGACTAAGCGCTGATCCCCAGGAACGTCTTCGCGGGCAATAACTACTGCCTGGAGTACAGATGGGTCTTGGCTCAATACAGCTTCTATCTCTCCTAACTCAATGCGGAAACCACGTATTTTTACTAAAAAATCGATACGTCCCAGATACTCAATACGGCGATCGCTCAAATAACGTACTAAGTCTCCAGTTTTGTAAAGCCGTGCGCCTTCTTCGTCGCTAAAGGGATTGCGGATAAATTTCTCTGCTGTCAACTCAGGACGGTTAAGGTAGCCTCGCGCTAAACCTGCACCACCGATATGCAGTTCCCCAGGTACGCCAATGGGAACTGGTTGCAGATGGCGGTCTAAGATATAAACTTCAGTGTTGGCAATAGGACTACCGATGGAAATTAATTCTGCCTCAGACTCAACTTGAGAAATTAGTGACCAGATGGTAGTCTCTGTTGGGCCATAAACGTTCCACAGGGAAGTACTTCTTTCTAGTAATTGATTGGCTAACTTCTTGGGTAAAGCTTCACCCCCACAAAGTATTTTTAATTTATGGGAATTTTGCCATCCAGCTTCTAGCAATAATCTCCAAGTAGCTGGGGTAGCTTGCATAACTGTAGCACCAGAGTTGACTAGCAAATCCAACAACTGTTTACCATCAACAGTGACTTCACGCTTTGCCATCACTAAGCAAGCACCTACAATCATTGGCAGAAAAATTTCTAAGATAGCAATGTCAAAGGTAAAAGTCGTTACTCGTAGATCCAGAAGTGTAGATAGTGTAAGCCAGGTTGTGAGATGTCACCTCAGTGATCGGGTTTTTCTGACAATGCTTAGTGATATGATACCAGTCGGTGTCTAGGCATACAACCGCTTCATGGTTGGGTAAACCTGCGACAAGCTGCTGTTGTGTCAACAATACTGACACTTGAGCATCTGATAGCATAAAACTCAGACGTTCATCAGGATAAGCTGGGTCTAGAGGTACATAAGCTCCACCAGCCTTCAGAATTCCTAACAGTCCCACCACCATCTCTAAAGAGCGTTCTACACAGATGCCTACCAGGACTTCCGGTTTCACACCCAAAGTCCGCAGGTAATTTGCTAATTGATTCGCACGTTCGTTTAATTGCCGATAGGTGAGTTGTTGTGAATCAAATACTAAAGCTACTGCATCTGGAGTCCGCTCTACCTGTTCTTCAAACAACTGATGAATACACCGATCTTGAGTATATTCTATTTGAGTATGATTAAATTCCAGGAGCAATTGTTGTTCAGCTTTTGTTAGCAGAGGTAATTGGGAAATGGGCTGCTCTGGTTGAGCAAGAATTCCCTCAAGCATTGTCTGGAAATGCCCCGCCATCCGCTCGATAGTACTAGCATCAAATAGGTCAGTGTTGTATTTAAAGGCAGCAAACAGAGATTTGCTTGCTTCTACCACTTCCAAAGTTAAATCAAATTGTCCTTCTTCTTGGGGAATCACAAAAGGTTTCAACTGCAAATCGTGACAATCAATTTCTAGGTCTGTTTCTTCAGGCAGGAAAAACTCTAAAATATTGCCAAATCGCTCGATTTGTTGTAAATATACGAAGTTTACCTGAAACAGAGGAGTGTGGGACAGATCCCGGTTTGGTTGCAAGCGTTCGACCAATAACCCAAAAGGATAATCTTGATGAGCGATCGCTTCCAATACTGTTTGTCTAACTTGAGCCAAAAACGCCTTGAAGCTGGGATTCCCAGCAAGATTTGCTCTTAAAACTACAGAGTTAACAAAATGACCAACCGTGCGGGCAAATTTAGTGTGTTGTCTACCTGCAAAGGGAGAACCCACAAGAATATCTTCAGCGCCTGTGTAGCGATGCAAAAGTGCCTGGAAGCTTGCTAACAAGAGTGTAAACAATGTCGCTTTCTCGGCTTTTGCCATCCTCTTGAGGCGTACAGTCATCTCTTCACTCAGCTTAAAGACATGGGAAGCTCCCTGATATGTTTGTACTGGTGGGCGCGGGCGATGCCTACGGCGAGCTTCGCTAACGCTAGGTAACTCTAGAACAGTTAAGTTACCAGAAAGTTTCTGTTGCCAATAGTGCCATAGACGCTCCCCAACATCACCTGCCAACATTTGCGTTTGCCATTGCACATAATCGCTGTAGTGATATTTGATTGGCGCTAAGGAGGCTTTTGTACCCGCTTTTGCAGCCGAGTAGAGCTTTTGCAATTCATCAAGCAGAATTAATACTGACCAGCCATCACGGACAATATGATGTATTGCAAGTAAGAAAATATGCTCCTGCTCAGAACGAGTGAACAAACTTACCCTTAATACTGAATCTCGCTCCAAATCGAAGGGAAGTTGATATGCTGCGATTACTTCCTCTTTTAGTCTTTCTTCAGTCCAATCTCTAGCATCAATTTCTGCACAAGATATTTCTTGAGATAACCGAATTTCTTGTACATATTCACTTTCATGTTCTGTAAAAGTGGTTCGCAAAATTGGATGGCGCTCTACCAGTTTTTGCAAAGCATTTTGCCAAGCTTGCTTATCTAAATTACCGCATATACGCATTGTTAATGCAGTGTTGTAAGCTGGGCTTTTTGGTGCAAGTTTGTACAAAAACCATAGTGCTTGCTGATTGCGAGAAAGAGGAAAAATCTTTGTATTAGCTGTATCTGAAATTTCGACTTGATGAGCAAGTTCTTTGAGTTTTTTCAAAGAATCAAGACCAGTTATTACTGAATCGCCATCAATGCCGAAATCAATGAGACTGGCAATTTCGTTAACACCAATTTCTTCAAGGCGATTAACCATTTGCAAACAGGTTTCTGGTGTACCAAATAGCGCACTAGTTTGAAAGTAGCGCTCGAAGGCATAAGTTAATAAGTCTGAGCGCTGTTGCTCGTTTAAATCATCTAGACTTTTAGCTCCCTGTCGCCATAAATTAACAGATGTTTTCAGATATTCAATAAATGGCTCTCTAACCTTTTGACGAACATTGTTGATGTCATCACCGATAAATGTATGCAGCATCAAGGTAACACGGCCTGTATTTGGGTCGTGGCCGTGTGCGGCTCGTGACTGCCGATAAAGGGCGATTTTTTCGGCTAATTCTTCCGTGGATTGGAAAAGAAGGGCTGTTAAGATGTTAAATCCAGAGGCTCCAGCTTCAATAAATCTTTCTTTGCTGCCACTACAAGTTAACCAAATAGCCAATTCTTGCTGCTTGGGTAAAGGATAAATTTGAATTTCCGTTTCGTTACCAACACCATTTGGTAACGAGATTGACTTACTTTGCCAGAGCTTTTGCACTTTTTCAATGCCTGAGTACAAAACTTCTGTACTATTGGCATAGGTGTTTGGTGAAAGCACAAAATCATTTGGGTTCCAACCTTTAGCAAAGGCTAGGTCTACCCTTCCTTGCGATAAATTATCGACAACCGACCATTCTTCAGCGACTCGGATCGGGTTTTGTAGGGGTAAGACAACACTACCAGCACGAATGCGAACCCGCTTAGTTACCATTGCCAAAGCAGCAGCTAATACAGAAGGATTAGGGTAAAGTCCACCAAAGGCGTGAAAATGTCGTTCTGGTATCCAAACCGCAGTAAAATCATTTTGGTCTGCAAACTTGGCTCCTTCTATCAAAAGTTTATATTTGTTGTCTGTAAATTCGGCTTCGTTACTTGAGAAGTAAAACAAGCTAAATTGCAAACCTTGTTCAACAACTCGATTGTGAGTTATTGCGGAACTTTGTTGTATTTGCGGTTTAGTTTGGATTTGAAGCGCAGATTCTAATTTAGCTGAGACGTTTTGAGAAGGTAATCTGTTCTGACGAATACGGGCAGCTAGTTCAGAAATGCTAATATTTTCTAAGAACACTTCTATCGGTAAAACTAGACCGAAGTTAGATTCGATTTCGTCTTTAATAGCGATCGCTTGTAGGGAATCAATACCTAAGCTATGAAGAGGCTGTTCTAGTTGGAGTTGAGTTGCAGCAATCTTCAAAATTGGGGCGATTTTGTCGCGCAAGATTAATTCTAATGAGGATTGTGTTGACGATGAAATTGATGATAGCTCTGGATTTGTGTTGATGTCTGCGATTGAGTTATCCGTCTGCTCTAAGATACTCGAACCTACAACAGCTAGATTACCTGCAATAAAACCACTGCGGCAGACATGACGTTGAATTTTACCACTCGAAGTCTTCGGAAGATTCCCAGTTTTTAACAGTACTACCCCATAAACTTGTAACTCGTGCTGTTGCGATACTGCCCTACGGATGTCTGCGGACACCTGATTCATATCGAATTTTCGTAGATAACTACGCTCAACTTCCTGAACAACAATCAGTCGTTCTTCACCGTTGATTTCCACTGTAAACGCCGCACCACAACCTGGGTTAAGTCCAGGATGGCTTTGTTCTACAGTTAGTTCAATATCTTGAGGATAATAGTTGCGACCCCGAATGATAATTACATCCTTGAGGCGACCCGTAACGAACAATTCACCATCTCGGATAAATCCCAAGTCTCCGGTGCGAAGAAACGGTCCTTGACCACTATCCGTCAGAAAAGCGTTGAAAACTTTTTCAGTCTCAGTAGGTCGGTTCCAATAACCCTGAGCAATGTTTGCACCTGACACCCAAATTTCTCCCACTTCATCAGATGAGCATTCTCGTAAAGATTTGGGATTAGCGATGACGATTTTTCCATCTAGCCAAGCATGACCGCAACCGACAATTTTTTTAGAATTGTCTTCCTCATAGTTTACAACCAAGTTTTGCTCAAGAGCGATCGCTTCGACCTGAGAAACTACAGGTGGTGATTTTTTCTCACCCCCACAGACAAATAAAGTGGTTTCAGCCATTCCATAACAGGGATAAAATGCTTCCCGACGGAAACCGTAAGGTGCGAAAGTAGCTGCAAATTTGTCTAACGTTTCCGCACGAATATATTCAGCACCATTGAAAGCTAAACTCCAACTGCTCAAATCTAGACCTTCTCGCTGTTTTGGCGTAATCTTATGAACACACAAGTCATAAGCAAAATTTGGGCCGCCACTGGTAGTTGCTTTGTAGCGAGAAATTGCTTTGAGCCAACGCAAAGGTTGCTGAAGAAATTCTACAGGTGACATGAGAATGCTTGGTATCCCTAAGTACAGAGGCTGTAGCACATTACCAATTAATCCCATGTCATGGAATAGAGGTAGCCAACCAACAACTATGCTTTCTTCTGTATGTTGGAATGACCTACGGATCATTTCTTCGTTGTGTAGTATATTGCCATGAGTTAGCATTACTCCCTTCGGTGTACCCGTAGAGCCAGAAGTGTACTGAAGAAAAGCTAAGGTATCGCCATTCACTTCTGGTTGTTGCCAGTTTGATGAAAAGTCATTATTGACATTATCAGTAGCCAACCATTGCAGAGATGCCAATTCTGGACTTTCAGTTAACCGACCTTGAAAATTAGTCAAAACTGAGGTTGTGGTCAGTGCTACCTTAGCATTGGCATCTGATACGATCGCTTGCAACCTTGATAAATTTTGATTGCGCCGTGGCGGATAAGCGGGAACAGCTACCGTTCGAGAATACAAACATCCAAAGAAGGCACTAATAAATTCTAGTCCTGGTGGGTAGATTAACAAAGCACGAGAGCCTGCAACTCCAAGGGTTTGTAATTGTACTGCGATCGCTCTAGCCTGACGATCTAATTCTTCATAAGTCAAGCTTGCTCTCTCTATTTCTCCATCCTCTAAAAAGGTAAAAGCTACTTTATTTGGTTGAGCAACTGATCTATAGCGCAGAATATCTACTAGAGTGGCAATGTCTTGGGAAAATTCTAAGTTCAAGTTCTCAGATGTAATAATCATGGGTGATGACTCTAAAATTTGAATACAAGGCTACTGTGGACTCTTTATTTCAGAAATTAGTTCAGATGAATAGTATTTGAAACGAAAATGAGATGACTACGAGTGCTAAATCAGATTAATTTTGACAGCTAAAATTTACTATTTATTTTTAGATGCAAAACAGTCAGTCTGTTAACACCTACCATAGCAAATAATTACTATCATTTTTTTGAGATACAATCTCTTTTTTATGGATATCAACGGATTTTGCTGTCAAGATAAACTGAGATTTACTTATAATAACAGTAGGAATAAAGATGGTTGAATCAGCAATTTTCCAGATATTAATAGGCATGGAATGAGGTATTGTCGATTTCTCCTCGTTAGGTAGTTTAAAAAGTGGAGAATTTTGGATAGTCTGATAGAGATGATTAACTTCAACAGCAGTTACTTGGAAATTAAAGATTTCGTTTTCAATACTATTAGCTAAAACATTGATATTATTAGCTATGGTTGCTAATTTGTGAATACCTGCGCTTAATTGATGCTGTATAACTTCTTGCTTTTTTTGACGTAGTTCTAACAACGTATTCTCAACTTTTTCTACCTCATATTGTAACTGCTCTAACGCAGGTATCACGTTTTCGGGAATAGATAAGTTTGTGCATTGAGACATAATCTTGATAATTGGGAAAAAAGTAAATAGTTTGGTTTTGCAAAACCAAGGCTATTGGGTGTAGGCTTAATTAACGTGAAGTCCGAGTGTAAAATAAAGCTTAAGTAAGACGATGAGAAGAATTCAACCTATATTAATTAATGTAAAAAAGATTGAAATTAGTTTGTAGTAAACGCGAGTACGTCTCGTAGAGAGGGCTGTTCGCAAAACATTCCCGTTGGGTAGCCCTCACTACAAACTTTTAATTATTTACGCCGTCCTACTTACTACTTCTTAATTCCCCACACCTCAAATCCAGTAACATCAAAGGTTAATGCTTAACAAGAGTGCCATTCACTTCTCAATCAGATAGTCTTCGATAACCAGTGCATCAAGACCAGTTGTATAAAATACGCTAATAGCATCTTCAACGGTGTGAATAATTGGTTTACCCATGACGTTAAGACTGGTATTGAGAATAATTGGAACAGATGTGATTTCGTAGAAGGCTTCAATCAGTTTGTAATATTTTTCGTTCCATTCCCGCTTGACTGTTTGCAAACGTCCGGTATTGTTGACGTGAACTACTGCTGGTACTTGTTCCCTAACTTCTGGCAGCCAGGAGAGGGTGCGTTCCATGTAGGGTGATTCCTGATAGTTTTCAAAGTACTTGTGTCCAAACTCATGCAAGATAGATGGAGCAAAAGGTCGGTATTCTTCACGGAATTTGACACGCTTGTTAATTTCCTCTTTCATCTTTGGAGAACGAGGATCTGCCAGAATAGAGCGATTTCCTAGTGCGCGGGGGCCAAACTCAGCGCGTCCTTGAACCCATGCCAACAATTTACCTTGAGATAGCAACTTTGCGGCCTCTAAGTGTACTGTTCCTGGCAAGTGGCGTACTCGCTCAATTTTACCGAACTGGAGTAGATTATGCAGCGATTTCTCATTGATGGTGGAGCCAAGGTAGGGTGATTGAAGACTTGGCTGATGTAATTCACTGGGATGCTCCTCATAATATGCTAGTAAAGCTGCGCCAATTGCATTACCGTCGTCTGCTGGCGCAGAGGGAACGTGCAAGGCTTTGAAGGGGACTTTTTCGAGCAGCTTACCGTTAAATGCTGAGTTCAACGCACATCCTCCACCTAAAACTAGATTGTCGGAAATGCCTAACTTATAGAAGTTATTTAGAAGTTCTTCCATCACATCACTAAATACCTTTTGCCCACTAGCGGCTAGATTTACTGCTTCCCAATAAGAGGAGCTAGAAGGTATTGCTCTACGCTTGAGGTCGGCGAAGATACTAGCCATCTGATCAGCAGAGGCAAATTTCAAGCTGTAGTCTTTAACTTCAATCATCGAACGGATTAAGCTGTATACTTCGGGATCGACTTTACCGTAAGGTGCTAAACCCATTACTTTCCACTCCTCACCTTTGCGCCAATCAAAACCGCAAAGTTCAGTAATTTGTGCGTACAGAACTCCTAAACTACCAGTACCTGTAGACTCCTGCACAAGCTTTAAATGCCCGTTTCTGTAGCTGTAGCAACTGACTGAGCCTTTTTCACCTTCGCCATCTACAATGATGCAAGCAGCATCGGTGAAAGGACTGCTATAACAAGCAGTGGCTGCATGAGTCAGGTGGTGTCGGTATTGCTTGAAGATCACGCGATCGTTGTTGAATCGAGAGCGCATTTGAAAGGCTAAATTTCTACCCGTCTTGAGTAACGCTGTAAATTGGAGAACTGCCAACCAGTCAAAGTTTTGCCGATAGGGCAATAGCTTTTTCCAAGATGGTTGCATAATACTTTTAGTTCCTTTGATACCCAAATAGAAGTAAAAGTACAGTTGATGTAAATAAACTTGCCATGTATCAAAGCTCCAAGTCGTGGACACAACAAACTCTGCTTTGGGGTCGCAATAAGTCTCAATCAGTTGCACAATTTGATTGAAGTTATCTGGTTGAACATCCCAAGCTCTTTTGTTCTGTAGGTAACGTTCTAATGCTTCTGCAAACACCACTTTACCTGTAGAATCAACAATGGCGATCGCTGGATCGTGGCAAGTATTTGCTAAACCTATATAGTAACGATTCATAACATTTATCCCTAAATTTGTAAAATCTCTAATTCTATCTCACTAACATTTAATCAGGCGTTATTGCACCTTTTATGCAAATTTTGTCTAGCTATTTTCTGGTTTTTTTGAAAAATAAATTGCATTGAAAATTCCAAACATTAATAAGCCCAATGCAAGAGAAGGTTCGGGTACTGATCTAGTGCTTACCACCTGGATAGAAGCTCCAAATCGAAGATTTATTCCACCAAATCCATTTCCGAGAATAAAATTAGTTTCGTCAGGTTGGTATTCCTCGTGAACTAGCTGGACTTTACCACCGCCAGCAACAACATCTTGTAAGAAAGCATTAGCTAAAGCGTCCTCAATTGGATCTAACCCAATCACTTTTTTGACTGTCATTGGATCGGTAAAAGCAACGTCACTATCATCAGAAACGGATGTTGTGGCACCGTAATTTATAGCTCCGTAAATATCTGAATACCCAAAATCAACTATCTTTTGCCTGTCAAAAGAGAGAAATGCTTCAACATCATCTGGATTAGCTTTATAAATTCTTTCTTCAATAGTTGAATCAGAACTAGCAAACCAATCTTTGCCGAGACGATCATCTCCTAAGTTCCATGTTTTGGTAAAATCACGGTCACTCTTTTGACCAAAGGCAAAGCCAACATTATCCAGCGTAATTCCATTATTTTTTATGTATTTACTAAACATAGGAAATCCAGCAATTTCATTCAAACTTGTTGCCCTAGTAGCATAGCTTGGAGGAACTTCTGGACTTCCTTGGCGACCAGTCACGTAATAAGGAGCATTACCTACTCCATTTAGATTAATAACTTGATGACCAGAGTCTAGAGAGATGGGATTTAGATTGGAGAAAACTGTATATCCTTGATTCTGAAATGGCTCTCCAGAAAAAGTTAGGCGGTTCTCAGAGTTGATTGGTCGTGATGAAATATTTTTCAGTTGGTCGTAATTAAAAGTTGCAGCCTGAACTGGTAGAGACATGCATACGGAAACTGTGGTTAAGCCAATCAGTGTTGAAAAAATATGAGTACGCATAGCCATAAAAATCCTAAATTAATTGAAGAAAATAAGTAAGTGCGAAAAAAGTCACCTATATTGAAGATAAGTAAATATGCTGCCTGAGTTGAGTTGGATCAGAACCAATTACATAACGATTAGCCTCATACACTATTCAGAAATACTCTTTACATTCACTATATTTATCAAAATTAAACTAGAATACAAGAGGAAAAAGTCAGGTAAATATTCTATATAAGATTAGGTATACAATTAATCAAAGAATAAAAAATCAGGATTGATAGGTGAAAAATTAAAAAATAGGAATAAATCAGGTTCAAAACGTAAACGATGAGAAAACGCTCCTCAAAGCAGCAATTCTCATTGGAGGTTGTTTGAAAAGTCCTCAGCTTCTAAAAAGCTCTCTCAGTGTAAGAGGGTGTTTGAAAAGTGTCAGGTTGAGCCTTAAATGCAACTCACAGAAGCGAACGCGAGTTATAGAACCCCAATTATCTCGTTCAACTTCTAGGATAGCCAGAGTAGTCAAACATACGTTAGATGACTAGAGATTATTTGCTCCAAACTGGGAAACTGCTCGCATAACCGACGAAAAGTAACGGTTTTGATGGAACAGTGTACTACTCTGACCTACGCCGCCACCAACTAGTCGCAACTTAACTGTTAACACTTCTTGGCATTTGTCGGGAAAATGAAGAGGGGAAAAGGGTAAGGGGGAAGAGGGAAAAGGTTTAAATACTACCCAATACTTGTCGGGTTTTGGGGAAAAGGGAAAGAAAAAACCTTTAACCCAAACCCAGTAACCTTTTCCTCAAACCTGATTCTGAGTTAAAAATCCAAAACCCGAGCAGTATTGAAATACTACCCTTTAACGTTTCCCCTTTCCATTGTCCCCTTCCCCTTTAACCTTTAACCTTTACCCTTTAACCTTTTCCCAAAAACCCGAAAAGTATAGATTAGAGTGCGTTATAGACACGCCAAAGTAACAAATGCGTTCGCCGAAGTAACAAATGCGTTCGCCGAAATAACAAATGCGTTCGCATCGTCCAATACAGTTCGGATAAGCATTTTTCACTTTCCTTGTAGTCTGGTGAAAGGGAAAGGGGTAAAGGATGTATTCAAAACCTTTCCCCTTTCCCTTTTAACCGAACCGTATTGCTTGCGCCCCTACTCCCCTTCTAATTGTTGGGCTACCAGTCTGGCAAATAACCCTGATTGAGCAATCAATTCCGAAAAATTACCTACCTGGACGACATGACCATCGTCGATAACATAGATGCGATCGGCATTACGAATGGTGCTGAGGCGATGGGCAATCACCACTCTGGTAGCATTTAACTTAGCTAAACTTTCAGTTACAATTGCCTGGGTGCGGTTATCTAGGGCGCTGGTTGCTTCATCCATCAAGATAATTTTAGGCTTGGAAACAAGCGATCGCGCAATCAATAATCTTTGCCGTTGTCCACCGGAAAGATTACTACCACCCTCGGCAACAATCGTATGCATCCCCATTGGCATTTGCTTGATATCATCAGCAAAGCCTGCCATCTGTGCTGCTGACCAAGCTTCTTCTAAGGAAACTAAAGCCCCGGCGGTGATGTTATCAAAAACCGAGCCTGTACCGATTTTACCATTTTGCAGTACCACTCCTAACTGTCTTCGCACAGCCTGGAGTTCATGCTTGCGCGATCGCGGCTACAGGGTCTTTAATAGAATTCAAATCCTCTGCTGGTGGACGAATTTCTATTCCCAGCGATCGCCCAACTGCACCAAATGCTACCAATAAGGGCGGCCCTTCCTGAGAAAAAATCGCCTCTTGCTGCGGCTGCAATACTGTTGCTAAATCAGAGAGTGCCCCCTCTATTACTTGTTGATTAAATTGTTCGCGTTCCTGAAACTGCCGAAATTCTGCTTCTGTTTCTTTATTTGTCAGCAAACTGAAGTAGCGAAAGAAACAAGTATGCAAACTGGCTAAACCTGCCAGAAGTTCCTCGAAATTTTCTAAATCTGCCGTTGGCAACATTTCTCCGATAACTGCATCTTCTGCCTCCAGCCACATATCCCTCGTGAGTGGAAACGCTGGTGAGGTAGAATTCAAGGTTAATTCCTCGACTCCCATCCAGTGAGTATTGCTTTGCTGCAACTTCATCCATAAAAGTGTTTGTTGCCTCCACTGTAGCGTTTCACCAGGCGATAATGAAAAATCCCGCCCTAATGTCTGCACAAGGTTTAATGGTGTTGTCAAAACTGTTTGCTGGGCGCTAAGAGATTGTCCTAAATGATTTACCCAACCTTCTAAAAATTCTATGGCTTGAGAGTCAGCCGCCGCGATTCCCTTAACCAAATCAACCATTGACATCTGGCATAATTGGGTGGGTTCAATTGCGATCGCTACAAAACTCCATTGGCTTTGTGCTATTAATTCCGGTAACAATGCTTCACCAGCGTTGACATGAAACAAATAGCGGCGATGCTCCTTTGGTAAACTGTTTTTAACTCTAGTTGCAAACACCGCCAATGTTCCAGACTGCACTATCCACAATGTTTCTGAGTCATTCAACAGTACTGGTTGATTTGCTTGAAGGGAGTAGATTTTTGAAGAAGGATTCACTTGCGGACTACTCTTATTTGCAACCAAAATTTTTCACCATTACTCGTAGTTTTAACCAAATCCCATCCTGATTTATTAGGAGCTTTTTCAACGGTATCAGAACTAGTAAGTAACAGGTCTTCTATAAAAAATCCCATAGATGTAACGATTGAGCGAGTAGCCGCCATATAAACATTTAATCTGACAACTGCATCGGGAGTATCTAAATTCAGTAGACCGAAAAGTTTTCCAGAAGCCTTACCAGCCTTGAATTTGAACTGGGGAATGCAATCCGCCGAAATCAGCTTCTGATCTGCCTTTCAAGTACCTCTGTTCTGGATGGACTTAAGAGCGATCGCAAGTAATTGTGATTGCCAGCCCCAGAAACGTCGCCTGAAACCCTTATGATTTCGTCAACTTTCAAAAGTTTTCGATCTACTGAATTTAGCAACTGTGGATTTACCAGAACCACTTCCCCCACAAGAGCTATTCTTTGCCCTGACTTGACAGTCTAGCTCAAATTCTCAATCAACGGAGGTTCTACACGACTGTACCCAAAATTCAGTAGTGCTGAGTACTGAGTGCTGAGTGCTGAGTATAACCCCATAGTTAAAACTAGGGGATTGAAAACAAGGACGTATTTTTTCTTGCACTACGTGTCTCAAAAAAAATATTTTTATTTTTTTCATAAATAAATTGTAAGGATTCAGACCCTATATGCTGAGTGCAATTAATTTTACTTTTTACTCAGCACTCGTTACTCGGCACTCAGCACTGTTTTGGTGACATTCCGTAACTCAACTCAACATTACCCTGTAATTGCCAGAGAGATAAGGGAGAATCACTAATAGCTAGTGCCTCCTGCCCTCTTCCCCCTGCCCCCTGCCCTCTTACTCCCCTCCACTTCCAAATCAACAGGGTTTTGCAATACATCATCAAGCCGATTTAAATCAGCTTCTAAATTTTGGAGTGCACTGCCGAAGTTAACGAGGCTATTAACTGGCTCTAAAAAACTTAGTGTTAAACTTTGGTAGGCAACCAGCATTCCAATACTGAGATTGCCCTTAATTACCTGTAAACCACCAACCAGCAAAATAGAAGCTGTGGCTAGGGCTGTCAAAATTGTGGGTAATGTAGTGAGAATTTGAGTTTGTAAGCCTAAATGTTGTTGGGCGTTGAGTGCTTTAGCATAATAACCCGCAAACCGAGCAAATAAATCTGACTCCAGCCCAGAAGCTTTGATGGTTTCTATCGTTTGGATGCCAATTTGAGCATTTCCCGTGTATTACATGGTTAGGCTGGCTATTCTAAGTTAAACTTACGATGTAATACACGGTGAAATTGATGTTAAAACGGGATATTCAGGGAAAGTTTGCGCTCAAGAATGATGATTATCGTGAAGTACGTTCTTTGCGACTGACTGATGACACCTGGAAAAGCTTAGGGATAGCCTCTGAATGTTTGGGTTTAACTAGGGCTGACTATTTAGAACACATTGTTAGACATAACATTCTACCAAGTATTACACGGGAAGACTCAGAATTTTTAGCTCCTGATCAGGGGCAAAACGAACCCCAACCGAGTATTACACGGCAGAGCGAGTTTTCTCTAACATCTGATACGGAGCGCGAAAGACAGTCTGTTGGTTTACCAACTATAAGAGAACTTGAAATTTTACGCGATGGCGTACCCGCCCGCTGGAAGCGATCGCATTATGTCTGAACTGAAATTAGGTAAGCAAGCTACTGGGTATAAAAATGTTCAGAAGGTTCTCAATCGTTTCATTTCTGAACTAATCGGTTCAGTTTAGCTGTTTTGGGAATTCGCCAACGGTATCCGTTACGTTGGAACTCGCAAAAACTTATTTGACCTCCGCCGTACCGCCGTTGTTCATAATCTTCATGTCAAGAGCCAAAATTTTTACTAACACTACCGAGCAGTCTGCTACTTTATCCTGATTACTGAATCGGTGTTCTAGCCCATTTGCCGAGCCATTAACTGGGCAAATAGCCCTTCAACAGCAGCAAGTTCTTGGAAAGTTCCTTGTTGAACAACTCTACCTGTTTGCAGTACATAAATACGGTTAGCATTACGGATAGTACTAAGCCGATGAGCAATAACTATCCTAGTAACTTGCAATTTATCTAGACTTTCACTAACAATCGCTTGAGTTTTGTTATCGAGCGCACTGGTAGCTTCATCAAATAACAAAATGCGGGGTTTTAAGGCCAAAGCACGAGCAATTAGTAACCGTTGTCGTTGTCCTCCAGAGAGATTGCCACCTCCTTCACTAATCACAGTATGCATAGACATTGGCATGGCTGCAACATCGTCAGCAAACCCAGACATTCGCGCTGCCTCCCAAGCTTCATCAAGTGTAATCTGGGCGCCGCTAGCAATATTATCGAAAATAGAAGCTGACATAATCCGGCCATTTTGCAGAACTACACCTAACTGTCGGCGCACTGCCTCAACATCCAACCCAGACAAATCTTGACCATCATAATAGACAGTGCCATCTTCAGGAGTCTCAAACCCCAATAGCAATCTAAATATAGTAGATTTACCGCTCCCAGAACCGCCTACAAGCGCAATAAACTCCCCAGGCTCGGCATACAGACTCAGATCATCCAAAGTCAAAGGGCCATCTTGTCGGTAGCGGAATGTGACATGAACTACAGCAATTCTACCCATGAGCTGACCAGGATCGCCTTTGCTCAGATCCACTTCTGGTATAGTTTCTAAAATTGGTTGAGCGCGTTTCCACTGAGGGACAACTTGCAAAGCGCCAGTAACTGTATTGCTAACGTCTGTGGCACCTTTAATAAAAGTACCAAACGCACTGTTAAAAGCGAGGAAAGTCCCAATTGTTAGTCCAAGCGCACCTGTCGTCTGAGCCTCCTGAAGCTGTTGGATGGTAAACCAAAACAGGATACCAGAAGTTAGCGTGGGCATGACTGTATTGAAAAGAACCACAGCGTCTTCAACGTTTTGGGTGCTAAGTTCCAGTTTTATTTGCCGACTGTAGTTTTTACTCCAAGAAGCGAAACCCCGCTCCTCGGCCCCAGCAACACGCAGTTTAGAAATACCATTGATCAACTGCACCGTCTGCCCGAAGATATTTCCCTTGATTTCCAACAATGGACGAACTTTGCGGACGAGGAGCATCCCCGACAAAACCGTCACAATTATAACAACTACTGCTACAGCCACAGCAACTAAAGCTAATTTCCAGCTGTAGTAAAACAAAAGTCCTAAGTTTAATAATGAGAACAGACCAGTGATTAGAGTAATCAGGGTTGTACCACTTAATTGACGACGGATTGTACTAATCGATGTCACACGGGACTGAAGATCCCCTGTGGTGTACTGGCGAAAAAACGATACTGGCAGATTTAGCAGCCGATCCCAGACAGCAGCTTGAGTAGAGGCATCGGAAATCGTTTCTATCCGCAAGAGCGCAAACCCTTGAGACAGCCGAAATACTGCCGTCACAAAAGCTGCAACCAGCAACCCCAAACCAACTTGTAGTAACAATCCGCGATCGCTATCTGGAATCGCGTTATCAATTAAAATAGCAGTAGCGTGGGGTGTAAGCATCCCCAGCAGAGTAGCGGCAATGCCAGTCAAAAAAACGATCAGCACATCCCTGCCACGATTCTTCAGGGCGAACCGAAATAAATCGCTAGCGTTAAGAACTTTATCAGGCAAAGACCGGTAAAACATATAAGCAATCGGCGCTAGTGTTGAGGCAACATGAGCATCTACAGGATGACGAGTGCGATCGCTTGGGTCAAATATTTCGTAGCCAGTGGCAGAAACCGGCAGCAGTGCCATCGGTCGGTTGTCCTCTTGGGTGTAGGCAACCAAAGGGCCACAGTCCTTCTCCCACCAGTTGTCCCGTAGCAGAATCTGCCGCATTCGTAACCGCGAAGCCCGGACAATTGCCTCCAATGGCTCCTTCATCCGCTTCAGGTCTTGTGAACGAGCAGGAGGACGAATTTTCACACCCAAAGACCTACCTACAGCACCGGCAACAACTAACAATGGTGTGCCTTCCAGGAAAAAGGTTGCTTCTTTAGTTCCCAAGGAAGATGCTAGTTCGCCTAGAGCTTCTGCTGTCACCTGACGATTGAGACGTTCCCGCTCAGTCAACCGTTGCACTTCTTCATCAGCTTCTTGCTGTTCTAGGAAGTTAATACATTGCAGCAGTTGAGTATGAAGCTGGGATAGCCCCCCAAGCAGGGTATCTGGGTTGCGGATGCCGTTTGTGGAAGCCGTGGTAAGCTGAACCTCCCCTACGGCTTCCAACCACATCCCGTCGCCTAGAGGAAAAATTTCTGCTGACACATCTAGAATCAGTTCCTCAAGCCCCATCCATCGAGCATTTCCTTGCTGAATTTGTACCCAAGCGATCGCCTGGGGTTCCGGCTGGAGAGTCTGACCATCAATTAGAGAAAATCGCGCTTCTCCCACTGTTCGGACTTGAATTGCTGGGGTGGCGATATGGGAAAGTGTAGTGTTAATTTGCTCGACCCAACCCTCCACCAAAGCAACTATTCTAGTATCCCCATCAACAACTAACTCCTCAAAGTATTCTCGGTCTACCTTCAGCAATTCTGTTTCTCCCATCGGCACTGCTAAAAGTTGGCGGTGCTGATCAATAGAGTCGGGAGCAGTTCCAAAAAGTGCCTCTTCAGGATCAAGAGTGAACAAATAACGGCGAGTTCCTTCCGTGATGCCATTTTTAATAGTGACAGCAAACAACGCTATAGAGCCGGACTGCACCACCCAAATGGTCTGCGGGTCGTCTAGCAGTATTGGCTCATTGCCTTTAAGGGTGTACAGTTGCCCCTGTAAGTCTTTGCCTCTGATTTGGTTGATGACCATAATTAAGCTCCCTCTTCACTACTAATTAACCGTGAGTACACCCCCTCTACTTGCCACAATTCCTCGTGAGTACCTCGTTGCACCACCTTTCCCCGTTCAAGGACGATGATTTCATCACAGTCGCGAATCGTGCTTAATCGGTGTGCAACAATTAGGCAGGTACACCCACGTCGCCGCAGATTTTGGTCAATAATTTTTTCCGTCTCGGAATCTAGGGCGCTGGTAGCTTCATCCATAATCAGGATTGAAGGATTGTTAACTAAGGCGCGGGCTATTTCTAATCGCTGTCGTTGACCTCCACTTAAATTGGCGGCTCCTTCAATTAGTTGGGCATCAAATCCGCCAGACATGGAGAAAATTACATCATCAATGGCAGCATCTTTACTAGCCCGCACTAGATTTTTATCTGGTACCGTAGTATCCCATAAAGTCAAATTTTCCCTGACAGTTCCGCCAAACATCAAAATATCTTGCTCCACCAAAGCGACAGAATTAGTTAATATCGATTGCGGAATCTGCTTTCTAGGTTGACCATCAAAGCAAATTTCTCCCGACCAAGGTTCGTAGAGTCCGCTTACCAGTTTGGCAACAGTAGACTTGCCAGAGCCACTCCCGCCTACTAGAGCTACTCGTTGTCCAGGCTTGACTGAGAGGCTAAAGTTTTCAATCAGAGGCGGATCTAAACGGCTATAGCCAAATGTGACATTCTCTAATTCGACGTACCCCTGTAATCTAGGCAGAGGAGATGAGGAAGACAAAGAGATTTTTTCTTCCCCTGCTTCCCCTGCTTCCCCTGCTTCCCCTGCTCCCCTGCTCCCCTGCTCCCCTGCTCCCTCTGCTCCATCAATCGGGTTATCCAACACATCATCTAGGCGAATCAAATTGCCCTCCATTTCCTGGAGGGTGCTACCGAAGTTCACAAGATTATTAACAGGTAGCAAAAAGCTCTGCATCAGTCCTTGAAATGCTATAAGCATTCCGATGCTGAGGTGTCCATCCATCACTCGTAAACCACCTACAACCAATAAAGCCATTGATGAGAGTGAAGACAAAAGTGTAGGCAATATTGAGAAAGTTTGGTTTGTCACCTCCAGTTCTTGCTGAGAATTAATCGCCTTGGTGTAGTACCCTGACCACCGCGAAAAGAAATCTGATTCTAACCCTGATGCTTTGAGAGTTTCTATACTTTGGAGAGCCGCTATCGATGCACCCGCAGCTTTACCATACTCTTGGATTAATCGCTGATTAGCATCGACGCGCTGACGGGATATCCACTGCAAAGTTAAGACATTTACAGCAGCAAAACTAGCTACAACCAAAGTCAGTACCCAGTCATATTGAAGCATGACTAAGGCGTAAAAAATCACCATTACTGCATCGATAACTGTAGTCGCCAATCGCCCTGAAAGCACATCAGCCACTTGGTCGTTGAGACTGGTACGGTTACTAATTTCACCCGCGAACCGTTGAGCATAAAAACTAACGGGTAATCGCAGGATGTGCCAGAGAAAACGGCTGGACATTCCCACAGACAGCTTGACTTTCAAGCGGCGTAGATAGCGCAACCGCAGCAGTGTTAATACTCCTTGGAGGACTACTGCGATCGCCATTGCTAATAACAACGGACGCAACCAGTGCTGCCGTCTTTGCACCAGGATTTCGTCTACAAACACTTGACTAAATACTGGTACTGCCAGCCCGATAAGTGTTAACAAAAATCCTGCTATCAGACAGTAAATTAAGACACCAGTAGCACCCCGTAGCCGTGACCATAGTGATAAAATTAGGCTGGGTTTACGGCCCCCTTTGGTGAACTCCGGCCCTGGTTCCATGACCAGCACCACTCCGGTATACCCCTCGTCAAACTCCTGCCGGGATACCTTTCGTGGTCCCGTACCTGGGTCATTAATATAGACCCAACTAGAACTAAATCCTTCTACTACCAAAAAGTGGTTGAAGTTCCAGAACACAATATAGGGAGGGCTTAACTCTGGAAGTTGATCCAGTTCCTTTTTAAAGCCTTTTGCAAGGAGTCCATAGCTTTTGGCAGCTTTGAGGACGTTAGAAGCTTTGCTACCATCGCGGGAGACTCCACACTCTCGACGCAGTTCTGGCAGAGGCACAATCCGACCATAGTAACCCAAAATAATTCCTAAAGCTGCGGCACCGCATTCCACTGCCTCCATTTGCAAAAGCGTGGGTGTCTTTACCCGCTTAAGAGGATTTTTCAGCAGGTTTTGCAGGTACTGCAAAAGATTAATCGGTGTCACTAATGAAAAATTAGTAGATACCACTGACAGACCTCAGAATAGGTAAAACGAATGTGATTGGCGCTCGCTCTTCTACCTTGACTCGCACAGATGTAGTCGTTCCAGAAGAGATTTTTAGCTGCGGCCCATTGGATGAAGACCATTTGTAACCGCTAAAAGTGGTAGAATCTGGCTGCAAGTCAGCAAAGACTTGAATAAGTGCCTCTTGCTTCTCACCCACTAGACCTGTCACTACTTCGGGATTACCCACTACACTAGCGGCTGCTTCTCTGGTAATGGGAAATGGTGAGACAGTGGTAATCTTACCGACAATACCGCCAAAGCGTTCCCGCTTCACGGTTTGGGGTGTAATTTGCAGCGTCATACCTGGTTGAATTTTCTTGCCTTCTCCAACCGGGAAATAGGTGATACCAACCATTTTGCTAGATGGATTTTCTGCATCTATACTGCCTAAACGGGTTCCGGCATCAATCACTTGCCCTGTTGTCACAGTGATTTCGAGAATACGTCCTGAGTGTTGAGAGATAATCTGGCTGTTATTGCCTAATTGTTGTTCTAGTCTGGCAATCTCTCGCTTGACTTCTTGAATCTCATTTTTGCGGGTAGTTGCAGTTTGTAGGTCTTCTTGAGCCAGAGTTGCTACTTTACTGTTTTGTTCTTGCAATTGGGCTTGAATGTTTTTGATTTCGTTCAGATTTGAAAGATATTGCTGTTGTGCGTCTGCTTCCTTAAGGTCTAATTGTTTCAACTGAGATTGTGCTTCATCAATACTTGCACGCGCATCGTCGTATTGTTGCCGTGCTTCTAAGACCACATCATCAGGAATCGCCCCTTCTTTTAAAAGCTTCTGGCGGTTTTCTAATCTCTTTTTGTGAGTAGGAAGTAGCCCTTGGAGTGTTTGTAAACGTCGTTGTAAGTTGAGGCGATCGCGCCCAATAGACACTAGCCCTTTCTCCCTCAACACGGGTGTCAAATCCTGCACAATCTTGAGTCTTTGCTCAAGAGTTGAGCGTTGCTCTTGGATTGCTTTTGTATCAAGCTGCTGACGCTGCCCTTGTAACAAACTAGCGTTGCGATCCTGATCCTCTAGTTGGACTAGTTTAGCTCGCGCTAGTTGTAATTGCTTACGCAGATCAACTTGGTCAACTGTTGCTAGTACATCTCCCTTTTTGACCACATCTCCAACATTGACATTTAGAGCAAGTAACTGCCCTGCACCTTTCGATTGCAACGGCAAAACGTTGCGTGGATAAATTAGTACCCCTTGACCTTCTACAGTGATGGGAATCCGTCCATAGATACTCCAGACCACGGCAACTGCTACCAAGGAACCCAAAGCTGTTAAAGGCAGCCAGCTTTTAGGACTGACTACTTGCATTAGTTGGTCTAGCCTTTCAGGTGAAGATAAACGCTCTAATGACTCTTTTCGGAATAAATTTTGATTTTGTTCGACCATTTAAAATGCCTCGACAATCACTTCTGCTTGAACTGAAGACTGAAAAAATTACCTGTTCTATTTAAAAGTTGAAAAAGTAAAATCTCCGAAAACAATACACTTTTTTCTTTAGATGTTAAAGTCAAAACCTAAAAGCTTAAACTTTCTTGGCAATAAAGTTAATTTTTTCTCAAACGACTCAACATCCAATCAAATCTGGTTCCAGCCAATGCCATGTTATCTAAAATATTGGCATCCAGTTCATCTTCATATTCAACATTTTCATCCAGTGATTGACCTTTGCTATAAATGCGCCTACCATAACCAAGCCGACTAAACATTTCCTGTAATCGATTTGCAAGCAGGGTAGCAATCACCCGATAAAATCGAGAAGCAAAACCTATATCTTGTTGTAATTTTGCTGCTAATTGTTGTCGAGGAATTGACAATACAAGCGAGTCTCCAGTAGCCCTAACAGTTGCTCCCGGCAAACGGGTATCAATGAAAGCTGTTTCTCCGACGATTTCGCCCTTGGATAATCTTGCTATCTCTCTGCTTGTGGTTTCTTCACCCTCTAAAGCTGCAAAGGCGCGAGTTAAAGGATTGCGTTCATCCTCAGAAATAGAAAGTGTCATTGTTCCATCTAGCAGGATATACAACGCATCTACAGCCCCTCCCTCACGGATAACTACTGTGTTAGCAGCAATTTTTTGGCTAGTACCTGTAGCAATCAGCCAATCGATGTCACTATCATGCAATTCTTCCAAAACAAACAGCATATCTCTGAGTGTCTTGTTCTTAACAAGTTTGCTATGACCAAGTTGAGTAATTCTGTTTGCAAGTAGAATAGCGATCGCTCGATAAAACCGGCAAGCAAAACCAACATCCTGCTGCAATTTTGCCCTCAATTGCTGCTGGGAAATAGATATTACCACTGACTTTTGGGCAGCTTCAACAGTAGTAACGGCTGGGCGAACATTAAGAAATGGGATTTCTCCTACTATCTCACCGCTTGATAACCTACCAATCTCTCGTCCTAATGTTTCGCTATCCTCCATCGCTGCAAAAGCTTGATCTAGAGGATTGTTTGTAGCTTGTGACACAGAGATTGTGAATGTTCCATCTAGTATGATATGTAGGGTATCGAGGGCTTTTCCTTGCTGTACAAGGATAGTGCCAGCAGGGATCTCCTTTTTCCGACCCGTAGCGATCATCCAATTGATGTCGCTATTACTTAACTCTTTAAGTAGAACTTCTGTCATAACTCATATAAATTTAAGTTTAGTTTCTGGATACTCGACTTGCCCCTCTGTGAGAGTTGTCGGCAATTGGTCTAGAATTTTTTGGATATACGAATGCGCCTTAGAGTCAGCTAATTCTTCTAATGTCAAGTAAGTCAAAGCTATTAACATAATCGGTTGACTATTGAGAGTTCTTAACTCGCCTCCATGTTCAGCATCAAAGCGTTCCAAATTCTCAGCAGCAGACTTCACCAATGCTTGCAGAATCTTAAATGCGCCCTCTGAAAGCGGCGGTTGACCCCGGTAATTTTGCAATCTACCTCCTTCTCGGTAATCTGGAAATGACTCCAGCCCCAGAAAACGCAAAAACCAATCAGCCCGATAATGTCCTATAGCTGCCACAATACCTCTGTAGTCGGCAATCAGTTCGTCGAGTAGATTATTCCGCATGGAGCCAAATAAGCGGTGTGTGAAATAGTGCGTACATTCATGTTCCAGCCGAATGGTCATGGAAATACACCACCATTCTGGTTCTAAAAGTCCGATGTCGCTGGCTGAAACATTGCTATAAAAACCGTCACTCAAAATAATCAACCGATCTTGATAAAGCTGCTTTTGCGGGATTAGTCGCCCAAATTCTTCTAACCAACTACTTTCGGAGCAGTTACCAAAATTTTTAGCTGACCATTGTTGACGATACTGGCGAACCCGATCCCAGTTGTTTAAACCAGTAACCATACAAGCTCCCATAGAAGCAGGGACTGGTTTGGGTTCATTCCGCATTGTTAACGCCTGTACCAAAGAAACAAAATCTTCTCGGTTTCTGGTGAGCAAAACCGGGATAACTCCAGCCAAGCTTTGATGTAGTATCAACTGGAGTTGTTCGGGTTGCTGCAAAATCAAACCAGTTGCCTCAATCATGCCATCCACTGTCATACCCTTACGAGTAGCAAAGCGGTATACTTGGGTTTGGCTGATGCCTTGGAGTATGGGGAACTTTAACTGTACCAACTTGCTTGATAAAGCTTGAAAGACTCCTATCTCTTGAGCAATAACAGCGTACTCTTCCCAGGCGGCTACATGGGGTTCGGGTGGAAGCGGAAACTTGGCTCTTAGTGTTGAAAAGCTGTGATCAAAGGTGTTTTGATTGTAGGCAAGCAATTCTTGTGTCTGTTGGGCAGTAGCACCATAGTCGGCAAGTACATTAGCACGAAGTTGGTGTTGGTTCAAGTGCGATCGCCTCCCACCAATACTTTATTTAACTCAACTTTATCCACAATCTGCCGAGCAATTTCTTGCACCGTCTGGCTAAACGGATGGTCAGCGTAACGCAGGCAAAATAAATCACTACTGGCTAGCTGAATTATCTCTTCAGAAAGAGGCACAATACCAGCCACTGGGGTGTCATAGGTCGTCTCCATCTGTTCTTGTAAAGTTTTGAAATCCATTGCGGGTAGCACCTTATTAACTACTAGCAGCATTTTATCCACGTTTAATTTTTTCGCCACCTCCACTGTTACCGCAGTACCTTGGAAGTCTTGACGGTCTGGACGCAGGATGACGACTAAGATATCAGAGATAGCGATCGCTAGTAAGGTTTCTTCATTCAAACCAGGGTGAGTATCAATCAACAAATAGTCGAGGTTGAGATGGCGGATTAAATCCTCAAAGCCATCGTTGAGTTTGCCTACGTCATAACCCTCGCGCAAGATACGGGAAATTTCACCTGCTTTGATACTGGAAGGAATCAGGTAGAGGCTGCCATTTGCTCTAGATGTCTCCCCTTCCACGTTTAAAGTATGACTGACATCGTAGGCAGCATCTTTAATTACACAGCGTCCCCATAAGTAATCATTAAGGGAGCGGTTCATCTTTTCTTCGTCTAGACCGAAAATAATATGAATCCCTGGTGATTGAATATCGGTGTCAATAATACCTACACGTTTTCCAAGACGCGCAATAGTAGCGGCTAAGTTTGCAGTTAAATTTGATTTGCCCGTACCACCACGAAACGAGTGAATAGATACAATTTTGGACATAATGTCATACCCCAGTTATGTGAATTTGATATAGTTGCTATCTGCGGATTTCTTCAACCCTCTTACCTTCTGCCTTCTGCCTTTCTTCAATCAGCTACTTTTATAGATAGAACTTACAAAAAATACCTCTCTAACTTTCATTTTTCCCGTTTGCCTTTGGCGTTTCCCCTTCTCCCAAAGGGAGAGGTTCTGATTGCTGGCTTTTGCCGCTCAGACTTCTCTGTGTGTCCTCTGTGCCTTTGTGGTTTGATTCTTCCGTAACTTGTGCATAAGTCCTAATAGATTTACCCTTAAGATTTTGCACTTTTTGCTGTAGCTGCTGGAAGTAATCTGTCTCTGGCGCATCATTTTTGGACAATCGCCCCTTGATTGTTTGCGCTTTTTGTTGCAGTTGCTGGAAATAATCTGTTTGTGTGATATCAGCTACCTGACGTGCCTTTTTCGCTTCGTCAATTTCAACGTTTAATTCCAGTACTTGCTGTTTGAGCTTTTGTTCTCGTGCTTTCACCTCTTGAGCCATTTGCAGGAAAACGTGTACCAGTTGACCAATATCATCATTTGCGTAAGATGCCTTAGCTAACTGATGGTCATCAAAATCATCCTGCTCTACCAAGGATTGGGCTGCTTTTGTCAGGGTACGAATCGGTTGGGCAATACTTCGCGCTAAAATCAAGGCGATGATTGTTGCGATCGCTCCTACTGCTAGTAAGCTGCGACTGTTCTGCCAAATGAGTTGATTTAAAGGAGCATCAAACTGTGCGTGGGCTTTGTTCACGCCCAACACCCAAGGTTGCTCTTGTAAAGGAGCAAAGCCGATCATTTGGCGTGTCCGCTCAACAGAGGAATAGTAGCTAGTGTGAGCCGTTTGTTTGGCTCCTACCATCGCTGCTAACTCTGGAATGTTCAAGCTTTTGATCTGATCAATGCCATAGAGCGTCCCACTCTGCTTTTGTTTTTCTGGCGGCAAGGGGGCTAGGCTATGATAAAGCAGTGATTTATCAGGGTGGCTGATGATCACCCCACGCTCGTCAATCAAGAAGGCATAGCTTTTAGAGCCAGCCTGCAACGCATTCACGATCGCCCAGATGTCTTCTCCCTTGATTTTTAAGACCGCTACACCAACAATTTTGCCGCCTTCAGACCGCACAGGGTTGGAGAAGTAGATGCCTGGTCGTCCACTCGTTGTACCGACAAGAACGCTAGAGACGTAAGGGCGTCCCTGGATGCTAAAGCGGAAGTATTCGCGGAAAGCGTAGTTTTGAGCAATGAATGTAGGATTGGTGGCAGCGACGCAGCGTCCCTTTGTGTCTATGATGTAAACAACATCATAGTCGGGATTAGAGCGAAAGACGTTATCAAGCGTTCGTTGCATCGAGGTGCGGAAAGCTATTTGCTTCTGAGGGATGGTAGCAGCGAGAAAACCCACCACATCCTTATCAGTACTGACTTGAACAGCAACACGCTGGATGTCAATAATTAGCTGGTCAAGGCGACTAGCATTACTGGTGGCTAAGAGTTCCAGTTTGCGGTATTCGCTGTCTTCTGCACTCTTGAGACTTTCTTGGAGGTTGTGATAGGTGGTGAAGCTCATCGGTATAAGGGCAACTGAGAGTAGTGCTACCGAGAGTTTCGTCCTAATAGACCAGGCAGAGGGGTTAAACAACCGACGCAAGAGTTTAATTGAGCCGATTTGCTCTAAACCCGACCATACACTGCTGGGTGGCTGGTAAGGGACAGCACTTACTCCGCCTGCGTTCACGAAGTGTCTCCTTTGGAGAATCGCATCTAGAGAAGCATCACTGATACTATCACCTGACTTTGAGATTTTAGCTAAAGCAACTTCCCATTCTGGCAGTGTAAAACTATAGCCAGCAGCTAGTGTAATCTCTAAGCGTTGCTCATCACTGGCAGCGTTTTGCAGTTGCTTTTGCAACAGTTCATCCGTGGCTATCCGCTCGTAAAAGGCTTGTGCGCTTTCAACAGACATAATATTTTAAGAGGCTATTAAATAAGTTGCCTCAATCCCAAAGAGTTGCAGTAATCTCTGCCATATCCAAGGACTGCTTTGCTTTAACAAGAACTTTTAAAAAGGCTCGTCGGTTTTGCCAACCAGAACGCGGTAGGATCGGAGACTGAGCATCCGAAACACTATTCAAAGTGCCAACAGTAGTACTGAAGGTAAAATCTCTGGGTATGCTAACCGTAACAGTCCGTAGCCAATCCCAGCAGTTCCTTGGAAAAAACTGGGGCTAAACACAGAAGCAGGTAAGTTGGCAAACAGTTGATATCCCCCTATTTGTTCTGCTCGTGCTACCGCCAGAGAAGCTTGGAGGTGTGCAGTTTTGAACAATTCTTCTCGTCGCAAAGTTTTCGCAGCTACTAACAGCACGTCAATCCGACCAAAGTTACCGCAGCATAGATGGTCTATCCCCTGCAAGCCATACTTGTGAGTAGTCTGCAATGCCGCTTCGATATCTTGACGAATTTCCTCAGTGTCTAAAAACTCCAGACTGCCTAAGCGGGCCAAGCCAATCCCAGGAGCGCCATGACACCAGCTGACCATAAACCCAGGTTGACCGTTTTGTTGAGTAAAAGAACGAAAGTCGGGCCAGTTGGCAGCAGAGGTCTTAAAGACGCTACGTTCATAGGTAATTCCCTCAACAGATGCTTCTTTGTAAGCGCATAAGTGCGTCGCCCAATAAAGTCGCAGCAGGGCATAGGCAATGCCAGCTGCCCCGTGAGAAAAACCTGTTAACGGTTTCTCCTTAAAATTTTTCCAAGCTCTTGGGGAACCATCAACACTAATTTGATGCGCTAGCAAATGCTGGCCGCAGGCGATCGCTTTTTCTAAAACTGCTGGCTCTCCTGTCTCGTCATAAAGTGCCAATAACCCTAAAATAGCTCCCCCTGCCCCCGCCATCACGTCAAATTGTCGATCCGCAGCAATGACTTCCGGAGCAATCAGGTTCGCGGCACGCCGAGCATCTTCTAGGAGCGCCGATTCCTTAAGGAATTGGCTCATTTTGACCAGGCAATAGATGATAGAACCAAGTCCTGAAGCGCCCCCAATCCCGATTGCCCTTACAAATTTTTGGGCAGAATCCGCATCGGCTGTTTGGATAAATTTCCGTAAAGACTGTATTGCCCCCAAAGCTAAATCACGGAACTGGCGATCGCCCTTAATACGTTCTAAAGCTGCTAGAAACAAAGCGATGCCGCAATTACCATCATAGAGACTATGACCCAATATCTGGAGTTGAAACCGTTCAGCGTTGGGAACAAAGCCAAAGCCTATCCAACTGACGCTGCCATCGGCTTCCCTAATGGCTCGTTCCTGGATTGACTGAGCAATTGCTTGCGCTGAGTAGAGCAACTGTTCGGCACTCAAAAGTCTAATGTCTGAGAAATCAACACTAGTAGCAGAGGATGTGTTGGCTGCTTTAGCCTGCTTAGTTGATCTATTGTGCGCCATCTTAGCATAAAAAGCGCCCTGAATAATCCCCACTTGCTGCACTAAATCTGTCTCATTAAGCACTCGCAGCCGCTTCAGGACCTGGCTGTGACTTGATTCTTTAAAATACCGTTCAATCGGTTGTTCTAGCCCAACGGTCAAGTCATCACTGTTGGATTTGGCTCCAAAGTAGGGAATATCTAGCTGCTCCATTGCCCTCAGTTCTGATCGCAAAATCGGCCAAGCTTTGGGCTTATCCTCACCTGTGAGAAAAGCTCGACTGAGGATATCTAGTTCAATGCTGCGGTCTACCCCATTTTGCAGGAATTCGGGGGCAAGACTGTTTTCTAAAACTACGCTATAAACCCGAGTGGCGCGGAAAACAAACCGCACTTGCTGTGCTTGCAGCTTTGCCAAAGGGCCATTAGCCAAAAGTAGTGTTGAGCGCTGCGCTATTAGGAAGTGATACATCTGCTCAAACCCTTCGACTAACTCATTGATGTAGTTGTTAGGTGATAGGGCAACTCCATTTAAAATGGCTTCATTTGCCTTGCTTGGGAATGTAGTCTTCTCAAACCTCTTGTGCATATCATCCGTATTGACAGACTTCCATCGCTCCATCAAAGCGGTGGCTTGTGGGCTAACACTGCCCAAGCCGCTGCCATCATAGACCATGAGGTTATCTTTGATAAATTTCCAGCGCGGCAGTAGCCCACTGCGGAGGACCGAGTCAAACAGCTGTTGAGCAGCAGTAATAGCCCCTGTCGCTTCGAGTGAGTCGGCGAACTCACTCGCCTCATGGTGCATTAGGGTTTCCATGTCAACCAGCACTAGATGTTCACCGCAGGCAATTAAATTCTCGTGGTGGCAGTCAGTCCCTTGCAGGAGATACAGAACGTACAGCAGCATTCCTGCCCGTTGATAGAAGCGCTGCGCTGCAAGTGCATCCTCAATCGGCAGTTGCTCGACATATTCCACCCAGCCATAAGTTTGGCGATCGCTCACTTTAAGCACTTTAAAAGGTAAAGGCACGCCATGCTGATTGCACCAGTCTAGAAACTGGTTATGGGCCACTTCTAAGCCTAAGTTTTTGGGTTTGTAGACTAGCTTTAGCCCAGACTCAAACTCGATCACAATCACAGAGCGTCCCCGATTGTGAGGGTCAGATAGATTTGGGCGGATTTCAATAACTTTTCCTAACTGGGAATCAGGGTATGGAGAAGACAAGGAAGAGCGAAATTCCTCCCGATCAGCCTCTGCCCCTTTACTCCCTTGCTTTGGTAGGAACAGTTGCTGAATTTCAGCTTTATCAGTTTTGAGGCGTTGCACAAACTCTACCATCGCTTCCACCCACAAATCAATTGCAGTTGCAACTAACCTGCCAAGCACTGGATATTTCTGGAAAAAAGCCAGCAGCCCATCTTGCAGGAGTTTCTGCACGAAGGCGTTGTAATGAGCCTTGCTCTGGCTGCCTGTTGGCTCTTTTACCAGCAAGTTAAACAAGTTGTGTCCTAGAGGACGAAAACAGGAAAATTCCAATTCCAAGGTTTTCGTACACAGATTCACCAATTGTTGGAGCAAGCTGCGTTCTAAACTCAGGTAAGCTGCAAAAGAGAGCAGTTCCAGGAGAAGATGGTTTGAGTATAATGAAGCACAACCAAGACTTGTGAGTAATTTCTGCCGCGCTACCAAGATGGCAGGCAGCAGTACGTCTTCAAAGGGTAGCGGATTTTTCGGCTCTATGGGGAGTTTGTCGGGGTTAGTAGCGTCTGGGTGCAAGCTAAAGTCTGTGCCAGTTTGAATAATCTCACTCAAAATTTCTGCCCAGCTTGGCAATGGGTAGACTTCAGCCAGATGCACCGAGCCTAAGGCATGACGCACTTCATCAATATCCAACCCATCCCACAAGAGCCGCTTCTGGAATTTTTCCCAGTTCCCTTGGGCAACCACCTGACACCAGTGCGCTATGCGCTCATCAATCGCCTGCTGTTCGCTCATTTGGTCTGCGTCAACCCCGAACAATCCATTGCTGAGACGTTCATATAGAGAGCTGGCGAAGGCAACAATCTGTGCTATGTCGGATTTCGTCATTGTAATATGGATGATGGTTTGAAAAGAAGGCAGAAAGTAGCTATGCTGAAGGGAAGAATTTGGTAGGGAATTCAGACTAAGGTGTTGACTCTCTCGGGTTTTGAGGTAATAATTTTTCAGGCAAAATTTATGTCTCAAAGTATAAGGATGAAAGCCTTATTAAATGCGGTTTTTGTCCACAAATTAACGACACAAAACCTGTATGAAAAACTTCCAGCTACTTTCTTAGAAAGTCAACACCGTAGATTCAGACTATTAGCATTTAGGTATCATGGAAATGTTTGGTTTCAGTAGGGGAATCAAACCCTTGGGCACTAAGGGCTCCCAGAAGGATTGTGCATCGGACAGAAGGCTTATCTCCTGCCCGATAGCCTCAGCATAGCTGCCTTTCTTGTTGACCAGTTAGTTACAACTCTCGTAGGCGTGCCAGGTATCAGAACGCCCGGAAGTTATGCATGTGATGCCAAAATTTATCCAGGCGCAATTGGGCCTGAGAACTCGTTTGAAATGGTGTATGATGCAGCTATTGTAGTTAGTTGTCAATCATCAATAGGACTTATGCAAAACTACAGGCGCTCTGGGGCAATTTATGAATTGACCCTACCTGAAAATCAGGGTTTTGGCAATTGTTTGCGTAAGTCCTAATCGAATATATCATCGACTACGTTTACGATGCAGCAAATTGCCATGGTATTACCACCTGTGCCTGCCGGAGGTGTAGGTGGCGGCGTCGGCGGATTCGGCGGAGGCGGATTGTTAGTGCCCCCGGCCACAGCATCTAACTCCTCCTCTAATAGCTGTGAAGCTTCCTCACCATTTTCCACTGCTTCTTTAGCTGCGGTGTCAAGTGCGCTCCCTACTTGAGCGCTGGTGAAACTGTAGCCTTTCTCTTTACCCAGCTCCACAACCAAGCTTATATAAGCTTCACGGTTCGGCGCTGCTTTCAGCTTTGATTGCAACTCTTGGTCTTGAGATGCCATTTGGAAAAACTGCTGTATACTTTCTTGCATCATTTTTTCAGCCATGATGAATACTCCTTGTTGTCGTAGTTTTTTTTGGAAAACTACGGTTGACAACATCGTTTTGTTTGTCAACTGTTATCAATATAGACGGCATTACTAATTAGAACAATATAGAAATATTTAGAAAAATTCAGTAATTAATTGGTGGCAGTTTAAAGCTGTATCAACAGTTTGAAAATACCTGTTAAAACAGGTAGACCACAAAATCCGATATAACACCGATTTAGTAATCTGAATTATGACAAAAAAACCTGTTTTATTAGGTTTCAGCAAGGAACATTTTGTTGTAAAAGACATTAAAACAGAGTTTATCAGTCTTGTGTTTTATTAATGAATTAGTGTTCTATAAGCAAACATTTGTAAAGCGAGTAAACTCCCACAACTCTGACAAGTAAATAGCAAAGTTGTGGGAGTTTGTCGAGGTAAGATCGGCGATCGCTACTTAAAGGGCATTACCTTGGTCGCAGTGTCAAGTATCAGAACGCCTCAAGTCATAGAAGTAGCTTAAGTGTCATCCAAAGACATTATCGACCATGTTGCCTACTGCATCCGGTAGTTCCACTATATCTCCGGCCGGCCCAGGTATGTTCTCAATAGGAGGGGGTGCTTGGTTTAGTTCCTCTATCGTGCTAAGTCCTTGTGTTAGCATCGAAAGAGGGGTTCCCCCAGAGACAGCATCCAAGTTTTGCTCCGATAGTTCTTCCCCTGGCAGGTTGGCTAATGCACTGTCATCGGGCATTGTGCTAGGACGCATGTCTTGGTTTTCAATTTCATGATTGTTGTCCATAATGTTCCTCTTTGTTGAGATTTAACGAATTGAACAATGTTCAAAGAACAACTTGCTTTGATTTCATCGTTTTATTGCAGCTGTTCTAAGGGTTGTACTCCTTAAATCAAACTATCGAACTGCCGTGTTTGTTTCAAGAGTACTAACTCAAGTCTATCGAGTATTTCCAGCTAAAAAACTCAGAATAATTCATGATTCATAGCTAAAAAACTTAGAATAATTCATGATTTAAAAGTAAGAGTTAAAGTCTAGGAGTTGACCTGATTTTTCCCGCTAAATCTTCACAGTCCTGCTGAATTTGCCGCTCTTTTTAGAAGGCTCAAAAAGCTTGGTTAAAGCTGACGCTCAAAACGAAGAAAGCTATAGACGAAGCGAAGAAGAAAGTTTCGCAACCAGCAGATTTAGATTAGGGATTCCCAAGAGACATTTGCAAAAATTAATTCTGCGTTGCCTGAATTATTTTGTAGAGACGCGAATTTTCACATCTCTAGATGTTTTTCAAAGATAAATCATCCCACCGTCACAACCACCTTTTCATTCACATAATAAAACAGAGGGCAACAAAGTAGGATAGGCAATTCGTAAGAGTTGATAACCAATGCCAGTAGTGCCATGAAAAAAGCCTGGGTTGTAAACTTTTGGCGGTAAATCGGGGAAAAGAGTAAATGTACCTTGAGCTTGGGCTTGGGTTACTATGTGGGTAACTACTTGATGAACAAACTCTAAAAGGTCTGGTCGGTTTAGCTTTTGGGCGGCTACCAGCAAAGTCTCTATCCGACCTAAATTACCCCAGCAGAGATTATCCACATTTGAGATCGCAAATTTTATAGTGGTTTCTAAGGCAATAGCAATCTCCTGACGAATTTCTACAGTATCCAAAACGGATAATCCTCCCAATCGCCCTAATCCAATTCCAGCAGCGCCATTTGCCCAACTTACTCTCAAACAAGGTTCTTCATATCTCAAGTCAGGCCAATTTTGAGCTTCAGTACAGAAAACACTTTGTTCATAAGCGATCGCTTCATTCGCCGCATCAAGAAACCGGGAATCTTGCGTCACTGCATATAACCGCACAAGAGCATAGGCGATTCCTGCTGCGCCTTGGGAAAAACCAGTCAGTTGTTTGCCTGCTGAGTTTTTCCAAGCCTTAGGGCGTTTGTCAATATTAGTTTGATGCTTAAGCAGATGCTCACCGCAGGCGATCGCCATTTCCAAGTAAGTTGATGCTGGCAGTGCTAAAAGACTAAGAATTGTTCCTGCTGCACCTGCCATAATGTCGAAAGATTTGTCAGCAGCAATCAGATCTGGAGTAATTAGGGCAGCAGCTTTAAGGGCATCTTGCAGTAGTGCTGGTTCTTGCAGAAGTTGGCTAATCTGTGCGAGGGCGTAGGCGATCGAACCTAGCCCAGTAGTTCCACTCATCCCTACTTGCCTTGTCAATCTCGCTGCATTTTCAGGGTTTGAATCTTGAAGAACTTTGCATAGAGGCTGTAAAGTTCTTAAAGCTAACTCATGCCACTCTGAGTTACCTGTAACTTTTGCCAAAGCTGCGAGGAATAGAGCGACACCAGAACTACCATCGTATAAACTAACACCCAGACTTTGAAGCTGGAAACCTTGGGTATTAGCTCTATATTTCAAGCTTATCCAGCTAACGCTATCATCAACGGCGCAAATAGCACGTTGTCGCAGATCTACAGCTATAGTAATTGCCTGTTGCACTAACTGTTCTTTTGTCAAAGGCATTACTTCTTTTGCAGGAGTGCTAACTACCTGAAAAGAAACCAGATTCGGTTCCCTCACAAACCGTGAGTAGAAAGAACCCCTGATGATTTCTATTTGTTGAGCCAAGTCAGCTTCACTTAAAGTTGAAAGCTGCCTCAACACTCGGCTGAAGCTTGGTTCTTCAAACAGTTCTGGGATGATTAGACCTTTCGGTAGCTCAAGGCTATCGCTTGAGGATAAAACAGTAAATATGGGGATGTCTAATTGTTCCACAGCTTGTAATTCAGCTGCCAGTATCGACCAGAAAACAGGCTTTTGTTCCCACGTTAAAAAAGCTCGACTCAAAACATCAAGGGTAATACTGCGATCAATACCAAATCGCAACAAACTTGGAGCATAAGAGTTTTGTAGAATACGATGATAAATTCTGGTAGAGCGAAACACATACCGGACTTTCTGATGTGCCAGAATCATCAAGGGACTTGTTGGGGCTAAGAGAACTGCTTGATGGGAAAACAGCAGGCGGTACATCTGCTCGAATCCCGCTACCAAATCTTCTAAGTAATCGTCTGGGGAAAGAGAAATCCCTCTGATTGTCGGCACATTGGCTTCCTTGAGGACAACTGTTTCATAACCCAAATTCATCGCATCTGTGTTGATGTTTTGTATACGAGTAGCCAACACCTTCTGCTCCTCAACTCCTCCCAAGCCACTAAGATCGACTGTTAACTGGTCATTTTGGGATATGCCCCACTGGGGTAGAATCCAGGTACGTAATACTGATTCCGCTAGCTGCTTTTCTACCAACATTGTCGCATCAGACTCGCTCGAACCCATACTTTTATTTCGATGATGCAATAGGGTTTCTAGATCCACTAATACTGGCTGTTCTCCATTGGCAATTAAGTTTCCAGAGTGGCAGTCTGTCCCTTCTAAGGTGTGGATTAGGCACAGCAACATTCCTGAGCGTTCGTAGAAGCGTCGAACAGCGCTTTCATCTTCACAAGGCTGCGATTCCACATATTCCACCCAACCGTAGGTAGAACGGTTCAGGACTTGGATAACTTTGAAGGGTAAAAGGGTAGTGTGGCTGTTGCACCATTCCAGAAAATTATAATAGGCAACATCTAAGCCAAAATCTTTGGGTTTGTAAACTAATTGCATTCCCGTGTCAAAAGTGAGAGCAATCACAGATCTTCCCCGATTGTGGGGATCTGACAAGCCTGGTTTTACCGCCACAACTTGCTTTAATGGTGTGTCTCCCCCGAAGCATTGCTCTATATCAGACCAGTCTGTTGCTAATGAGTTGAGGAATTCGGTGGTGGCTTCTACCCAGAAATCAATTGCAGTGGCTACTAGTCGTCCCAAGACACTATATTCCTGAAATAAGGACAGTAAGCCATCTTGAAATAATTGATCGATAAAGGCATAGTACTTTTCCTTGCTGTTAGGACTCTTGACGCAGAGTAATAAGAAGTCGCGCACGGCGTTTCCCGATGAGCGAAATGTTGAGAATTCCTCCATCAGAGTCGAAGAACACAAAACGCTAAGTTGTAACACAAGCTCTCGCTCTAACGCTGCCATTGCACTGTCTGTCAGTAATTTTAAGCGATCGCCTACTTGTGCCAAAAGTAGTTGTGTTGCTACTTGCAAGCAGGGAACATAGATTGGCTCAAAGGGAATCGGCTTTTCTGGGTTCAAGTAACGGTAAGGATACCAATGCTTGTTTGCAAAGTTCTGTGCAGTCTGGATTACCTGTTCGAGAGTAGTTGCCCATGAGGGTAGGGGTTGCTGCTCATTAGAGTAAGCATTAACCAACAGAGGGCGAATAGTGTCAATGTCTAATCCAAGACACGCTAAACGCCTCTGGAATTTGGCTAATTTGCCCTGAGCCACAACCTGACACCATCGCTCTAAGCGTTCTGAAATCTGTGTTTCATCTTTGTCAGTGACTTGAGGAAGAGAAGAATTATTTAAACGTTCTGTTAGAGTACTAGCTTTAGCAACAAGTGATGTCAGATTTAAGGTGTAATTATGTGGTGACATAAGCGATTGTTTACACAATACTATTAAATACAAATGCAACTTTACAAAGGGAAATTGACTATTTTCATCTTTTAATACCAAACCTACACCTGAAAACCACCTTTTTTGTAGAGACGTAATTTCGGCAGGACTCTAAATTATATGTTGTTTTTAAATAAGGTTGCAAAAATCAGATTTAGTCTATTCCTTTATAATATTGTAATTAATGTATTGTTGTTTATTTAGGTTAGTTATTATTTTTATGAAAATTTACTGGAAAAAACTAAATTTTTCTGAATAATTTACCAAGTTAAGTATTAAAAATACTCCTGAATTAATCTGAGTTTTATGAATTGACTTCTTGAATATTTTTTAATAGATTAGAAATGTCAAAGTTAAGGAGATTTCTGTTATGAGTACACAAGCTGTTAATCAATTCTTGCAAAAAGTCACTGAAGAACCACAACTTCAACAGGAGTTCGCTAAAGCCCTAGAAGCAGGAAATAACCTACAAGCTGCTACCAATTTGGCTGCCAAACACGGTTATCAATTTACTCCCGATGAACTTCAGGCAGAAATTCAGAACCGCCAGAGCGAATTTCAACAAAGACAAGATGCAGGACAACTGAATGAGGAGGAACTAGAAGCTGTCGCAGGCGGATTGTGTACTCCTGTCATAGGAATAGTTGGTGCAACCATAGGAGGAGCCAATTTAGTAACTAAGCTCACTGAAAATTAAAAAGGATACACCTTAAAGTTTGCTAAATTTAGCCGAACAATACTTTCTTCCCTTTCCTTAACTTGCGTTATGAAAGGGATTTTCTACATTCAATCTTGTGGCACTCAACTTACACATTGACTTACTACCCAAGATAAATTTTCCCACTGACGACACGTCACTAAATTAAATGTTGTTTTCCAAGAAAATTGTAAAAATAGGATTTAGTCTAATTTTAGCATTGTAATAATATTTTTTTATCTGCTATCTCTAATTATTAAAATATTAAATTAATGCTGAAAAAACCTGATTTTTTTGAAAAACTTACCAAAATAATTGTTGAAATATTACTAAATTAATCTGAGTTTTACAAATTGATTTTTTGAATATTTCCTAATAAATTAGAAGAGTACAAGTTAAGGAGATTTCTGTTATGACCACAGAAGCTGTTAATCAATTCTTGCAAAAAGTCACTGAAGAACCACAACTTCAACAGGAGTTCGCTAAAGCCTTAGAAGCAGGAAATGACCTACAAGCTGCTACCAATTTGGCTGCCAAACACGGTTATCAATTTACTCCCGATGAACTTCAGGCAGAAATTCAGAACCGCCAGAGCGAATTTCAACAAAGACAAAATGCAGGAGAACTGAATGAAGAGGAACTAGAAGCTGTTGCGGGTGGATTCTGTACTCCTGCTCTGATTGGAACACTTATTGGTCCTGTAGTCGGAGGAGCAACCAAAGTAGCAACCCACATCGCTGAACAAAATAGTTAAATGAAAAGGATATACCTTAAAGTTTGCTAAATTTAGCCAAACAATACTTTTTTCCCTTTCCTAACGTAAGTTAAGGAAAGGGATTTTCTACATTCAATCTTGTGGCACTCAACTTACTACATTGACTTACTACCCAACATAAATTCTCCCACCGATGATTCAGCGTAGTAATCAGTGAGTGCTGCTTTGGCAAATAAATCGGCATTACCTGAACCTAGAGCGCAAGGAGCAAGATTCATGGCAGTTGCTACCAGGTACATAGTTTGGTACAAAACGCCAACGTGCTTGAGGATCAGTGAATAGGCGATCGCTTCATATTTCCATGACAACCGTTGAAATCGGGCAGTGAAAACAATCAAAACCTGTGGCATATCCTGCTGCCCACTGGCTCCCCAAGCATCCTTGAACAGTGCTTCTACATCCTTGGTTCTCTCACAAAGCCGTTCTAGTTGATGTGCTAGGGGATTGTAGTAATACAGTCCTGAACTAATCCCATCACATGTATTGATAACAGGATAAAGTTCCAGTTCGTACAACCCACCCCCAGATGGATAAGGACGGCTGCTGTATTCTCCATTGAGGTTTTTGACTCTGGCACTGCGATAGAGAAACTCTCCTAACTGTTGCGCAGTAATAGGAGAAGAGTGATAATTTCTGATTGAACGTCTTTCTTCCAAAACATCTGTCAAGGGAATATCAGTAGTTTTAAGGCGTTCAATATTGGGTTGATACAGTTGAATCACAGTTTTTGACATTGGGGGTTTTACAACTGGTTGCGGCTCTATTTTTCCTAAGAAACGATAAGTACCCCCGGTAGGATTGGTATGTCTTCCCTGACGGCTACGGGTATGGAAGAGTAAATCATGAAAATCCCATTGAGCGAGAGTAGTATTTTGAACCTCTTTGTATGTTTCTTGTGATAACATTTGGCTAGCCAAAAGTAAGTAGAGAAATTGTTGAGCAATCTCTAGTGTGATGCCAGGAATTTCTGATACTAAATTACTACAAGATTGAGGTTGAGATAGCTTTGCAACTATTGCTACACCACGCCAATCTGGTAAAATGACTTTGGCTTTGGACAAGGGTGATTCTAATACCATTTGCCCTTCTACTTGGTGGAGATAGGCAAAGCGAGACAAGGTGAAATGTTCTTGCCAATTTACAACTGGGGCAGAAAACTCGTACTCGCATTGAGGGACAGCAGTGGCAAAAGGTAAGACTGAATGACAAATCCAGCCTAAACTGATGAATTTTTGCAAATAGGAATGAAACTTGAGCATTCCATAAATTCCATCAGCTTGCTGCACCAGTTGTTTGAGTTCAACCGCAGTGCCTCCAATACCGTAGAGAGTTTTCAAAGTTACTCGCAAGCCAGAGGCAGGTTGAGAAAATGTCAATTTGCGCGTACTGCTTTGGAGAATAATTTCCTTATTTTGCGGTAATTCGACTAGAGAAATGTCCTTTCTGAAGGAGAGGGTAAAAGCTTCGGACATATCTATCAAAAAGGCATTGGGATTTTATTCATTTGTTCCTCTACTAAAGGTGCTGGTAGCCAGCCCATTTTTACTGGTACGTCGTAAAGTCTTCCAGAACCAAACCGAGGCAAAAAATGTCTTAATTCTGGAACAATTACCTTCACCACATTCAGTCCAATGTCTGGGCGAGTTTGATCCAGCACCAAAGTTTCTAAATTATGCTGCTTGGCTATTGCTACACAACTGAGTACATCTTCTTGAAGATCGTCACTACAATGTTGTGGATAATCTGTGTAAACTTTTGGCGCAAGGTGATTTGGTGTTAGGTAAGGTTGATTTGCGATCGCCGCAAATGTTAGCCATTCGTGGAGTTCCCCCTCAGTCTTTCTTGGGTATTGTGTCTCAACTCTTGTCAAGAATTGGTTCATTTCCGTCACAGCCCGCAATAAGGCTATTTTGGCATCAAAATGACATCCGTAGCCTGCGACAATTTTCTCAGCTTCATCTGTGCAACGAGAAACTGCTGCAAAGACAGGAATTTCCAAATCAGATGTCAAGTCAAGTACCCAAAATTCCCGTTTTAGGCTTTTGTAATAAGCTTGCAATTCTAGCAGATAGGGGTCTTGAAAACTAGCTAGGTCTACAGCAGGACGATTCAGGCGATTGTACCACCAAATACTGACACTATCCCGCTCGACCAATTCCATAAAGCCTTGAAGAATGGCTTCTTCCAAGGTATTGCCAGCAGCGTTGCCGTTAGAGTTGGCAAAACCAAACAAATGATCTGGGGGTAAAGGATAATTGTAATAGCATAAAGCTGTGGGCAAATATCTAAAGGTTTGTTGCGTTAAAGACCAGACTGAAGTCCACTCAATTTCCTTAGTTTCGTCAAAGGGTTCTGGGATAAAATCTACCCCAAATTTCTGATTCAAGACTGCGCGGTTTTGGTACTGGATTGGACTAAATTGCAGACATACAGAAGGATGAATCGCGGATACCAACTGAGCATAAGTACTTTTGACCCGGATTTCGTCACCTTGATAAACTCCACAATAGCGTTCGATCGCCTCACAAAAGCCACTAGCTCTAGCTTGTTGATCGGTCTTTCCCTTTCCGGCTGCTTTATTGTGTAGTAAATGGCGCAAGCTTTGTAGATCGTTTGCAGTACCAAAGTTGTGGACTGCTAAATAGCTATGAAGCAAGTTACTATTAGACTCAGAAGTACGTACCAAAGCACTGACGACACCTGTAATTGGGCTAATGTGATGCTCGTAATGCTTGAGAGTTTGCTCTGGGGAGAAAATTCGATGACCACCATCAGTAGTAAACTGCTTTTTACGACTTGTAAGAATAATCGGTTTGGGTTTATCTTGTCGATAAATATCTCCACAAACAGCGCATTGAGGACGTTTGGTAAGGATATGGGTTTGTAGTTCCAGCTTGGCTGAGTTAAAAGTAATAACTTTGCCTTCCAAAGTAGGGATTGAGTTTTTTTGTGTATCTTCTAGAACAATCCACTTGAGAATTTCTGTCGCTGCAAGGTTTAGCCCAATTTGGAGTGTGGAGGGCAAAATGGCACGGGAGGTGGGAATACTCTCAAGAGAGCCGAGTTGATGTCGGATTGCGGTTTCAACTTCCCGATTACCATAAAGACGTTGGGCTAAACATTGCCAACAACCTGTTCTACCTGGGTAAAAAATCGGGCCTATCCATAGTTCAACCCCAATAGGCTTGACCAGTACCCACGGTTGGTTGGCATCAATGGCTGCTTGATTGAAATCACGCAAATCTGGCTGTAGGTAATCATTGGTTAACACAACTGCTAGGGATTTTAAACCTTGATGCGATCGCGAAGAACGTACTTGAATACCTAGAGATTCCAAAGCAACAATCAAAGGCTCAGTTGGTACATTGCCAAAGGAAATTACAGATACAAAAGTTTCCTGCAAGCGGTTGAAGGACACTTGAGGGTCTATGTTGAGTAGGCTCCAGAATGCTGCAACTTCTGGGGTAAGAGAATCGACAGCTTCTGTAGTATAACCTTTGCTTTTAAGCTGGTTAAGAGCGTAGTAAATGCTAGTAAAAGGAATTGCCTTCTTCAACTTACTGATTATTTCTTCAATACTATGATTACCATCCAGCATAGGAGCTAGTTGACAGTAAAGACTTCCCTTAAGGGCAATAGAAGACTGTTCACTTAATAGATAAACAGTGTTAGGTGGAACAATTTCAACGTGAAAATGAGGCTTAAATCGTGGTTTTTTCATAATTTAGTAGTAGAATGAGCGAAAATTGACTTAGCGATCGCAGCACTCGTAAAGTTGACATTGTGTAAATTCACATCTTGTAAATACGCTTGCCAAACATTTAAATCATAATAATCATCGCCATTTAAATTTGTTTAAAGTTTACAAAGGAGATTCAGAATATTTTCGGCAGCATAGCTAGATTCTTGGGGAGAGTAAACTTGCAGTTCTGAGATAATTTCCTTGAACCGAATTTCCAAATTACTCTGATTTTTAAAAACAACTAGCAGCCTATCTATAATAGGTTGAATTATGAAACTCGTTTGAGATTTTTTAATATAATCTTTAGCGTCAGCTTTAAGCAAAATATGGCTTTTTAGCAAAATAAGTTCGCCTGTCTCAATTTCTTTACAAACCTGTTCAATCAACAAGCTACTTGCATATTCCATTAGTAATGGCTGCAAATAAAAAGAATTTGCAGTGGTTTCAATTAATAAACGTTGAACTAAAGATTTAAGATTTTTTATTAATGTTTGTTGAGAAACACAGGGATAAATATCTGATTGTAATTCCTCAATAGACACTGGTTCGCGATTAATTGCTAACCAGTATAAAACTGTGTTTTCTAACTCTGATAATCGATTTAAGTGCTGCTGTAGGAGAGCGCGAATTTCATCAATAACTAAGGTATTATATTTAAGAAATTCCCCTACGTTTCCCTCAAATAATTCTTGAATCACTTCTGCCACCATCTTTAATGCCAATGGATTACCTAAATATTGTTCAATTAGAATTGTGCATTCAGCATCCAAGTTGCAGTAACAACCCTTAAGTTGAAGTATCTGTAGTCCGGCTGATACACTTAAACCGCGTAAGTTGAGGCAGCGAACTGGCAGGGTTTCCCCTTGCATTACAGAAATTTCTTGAGGTTTCTCCTGACTGATGAGTACCAAGCAGCTGTTGTGGCGGCATTCTCCCAGACGTTTGAAGAAATCGCCATAATATTCATAACCTTGTTTGTAGAAGCCCGTATAATCCCCACCGCATAAAATCGTCTCCACATCATCCAGTACTAATAAACATCGATGCTTTCGGAAATAATCAATTAGGAGTGATATTTTCTTATCTAAGGTTGCTGGTAAATCCGTTTCCTGACTTTTGGCAATGAATTGGAGCAAAGATTCTAGAATCTGTTGTAGAGATGGGGCATTACGTAGCGATCGCCAAATGACATAATCAAATTGCTCTTGAATTTGTTCAGCTAATTTCACAGACAGATGGGTTTTGCCAATTCCCCCCATGCCTACAAGCCCTACTATGCGGCAGCGCTCAACAACAATCCATTGTTCTAGCTGAACCAGTTCATTGCTGCGACCATAGAAAATTGAAACATCAGGTGCCTCGCCCCAATCTTGGCATCGGTCGGTCAGATAGATTTGGTCTTGATGAATAACTCCGCTTTCATGGGACACTAAACTCGCTTGCCGCTCAACTGCGGCGCGAAAATTGCTTTTTTTAATCTTTTCCCCAAAGATATCTGAAAGTAGTTGCCATAATTTAGGACCAGCATCTTGCTTAAGGTAATTAGGGGAATAACCGTTTGTTTGTGCTATCTGGTCATAACACTGACGTGTCCCAGACCAAGCTGCTTGAATTATCAGCTGTTGAATGTCACTTAGATGTTTACCCTTCTTTGCGAATATTAAGGCATCAGTAAAGTTGAGAACTTCTTCAACATTCATAGATTTTCCTTTTATTAGAATTTGCTATGGCAATCCTAAATCAGAAACAACGTTCAAAATTTTGCGACTTTACAGAGAATTAGTATCATTTATTTACATAACTTTAGGTAATCGCTTTGAATCTATCAAACTAAACCTTTTTCGTTATTTCTTAAATTTAGTTAAGAGTAAGAGTAATTTAGATGCGTTTGCCCTGAATTAAAGAGAATTTAAACTCGCTCAATGCAGAATTATCAAAATAACAATGGTTTATAAATGTTAGCGTTTTCCTCGAAATAACTATTTCCATTTACTATGATTCTGGAAATCAAACTAGAACACAATTGGAAAAAGTCAGGAAAATATTTTATATAAAATTAGGTATTAAATTAATCAAAGAATAAAAAATCAGGATTGATAGGTGAGAAATTAAAAAAAATAGGAATAAATCAGGTTGAGAACCTAAACAACGATAAAATATACCTAAAGTCAGCAAATCTCATTATGAAAATTACTGACTTGAGACTCATGTTTCCTCCGTGCAATTGGGCTAAAAAGCTCGTATCGTAAGCCTTCCTGTACAGTAAATCCAGGTTTCGGATATCTGAACCTATCCCACTAATACCAAGGCAGGGAAGGCAGGGGAAGCAGGGGAAGAAAAAAAGGCTTAACCCAAGCGTATTGGCACAGAAGTCCCGTTAATTTTTGCGTTAATGTTCTGTGCGGATTAATCGCTTATTGCCATCAACCAAAGAAACCCAGCCTTCAGATGGAGTGGCTTTTATCACAACCTGCTTAACCCGAACTCAGGTTGTCTAAGTACTAATTTTGAGTTATTTGTATTAAATATTTTTTTGTACGTAAACCAGTGATTTAGCGATCGCTTGTTTTTTTCCGACATCACAAAATCGCGTTACTCCCCTGTGAAAGTAGGTTACACAGCACCTAGTATGGTAGGACAAGCCAATGGGAAATTCTCATTCGCCAGAAACCGCATTACCTGGCCTCAGTAGACAGCAACGATGTGTAGAATACATCCTCTTTGAGATAGGACTTACGCAAAAATTGCTAAAAAGCTTAATTTCTCGAACCGCCAAGACGCCAAGAGCGCCGAGAATTCGTAGAGTGTGCGTAAGTCCTATGAGACACTCCGCCGCAAATGCGAACACAGCTTGGATTGCAGGAGCGCTAAGAGTTGGATAGCTTTCTGTAACTTGCTGTTCTGTCCAACCTTCGGCAAACAACCCCAATATGAATTCCACAGATAGCCGCGTTCCTTTGACGATAGGCTTTCCAAGGAGAATTTTCGGGTCTGAATGAATATAAGTTCTCCAATCCATACCAGTTTACCTTTATCGGGCTTCATCTATTATGAGCGATGCCTATAGCGGGTTGCGCCAATGCACCGATAAGATAGTCCACTTGGGCAAAAGATTTTGGATTGCTCAAAAAATTAATCACTAGTTAATATTGAGGCGAGAAGTTCAGGACGAGACAGGTGTGGGCAAGGTTTACATCTGTATCAAATTCTTCGTGAAATGGTATAAGTTACATTATTAGCATCTGCTATATATTTAAACAGTAGTTAAAACAGGTTGAAAAGGTTGCAATAAAATAGCCAAAATTCTATCAACTTCTTTAATATAATACTCGGTCGAATCTATATAAACAGTCGTATCTTCTAAAAATAAAAACTTCCAGTTAGTTCCACTAGTAACCGAGCCGTAAATCCGCCCAACTTCATTGCCTTGATTTTGATTGAATAGTTGCGCTGCAATCATTGCTGCTACACATTGACCCAGACCGCCGATAATATCTTCTTTTTTCGCTTCAAAAATCAACATTACCGGAGCAGAAATAAATAATTGCTCTTGGGAATTGCTGATGATGTAATCATAAAAACCTTGCAAGCCTTGAGTTGCATCAACATTAAATTCATTTCCAGAGAACAATGAGATTTTATTATTTAATAATCGTCTGACCTCTGCAAGAATTGGTGCAATTAAAAACTCTGACCTAGCTTTTTCGGTTGAAATTGCAGTTGCTAAAGGAATGTAATCTATTAAAATCGTTCTGAGAGTTTCTGATGGTGTAACAGGTTTTGTATCAGCAAATAAATTCCGAGTTTCATCGAGTGTTAAGTCAAAACTCTTTTTCACTTTAGCCAGACTAAAATCGCTGTATGCCATTTACTTGTGTCCTGCCAAGATTTGTTCAGCACTCAAATCTAAGTGTGGAAAAGTCGAAGAGATGATGCGTTCTTGTCCTCGGAATGCAACAGCATCATAGAACCCTTCTACTAAGGTGCATATTGTTACCACCTCTTGAATCGGGTCAACAATCCAGTATTCAGGAATTCCGAGAACAGCATACTCAGAACGTTTACTGCGGTAGTCTGTGGTTTGTGTAGATTCGCTGACCACTTCTACTACTAGTATGGGAGGTATTTCGTTGAGTTCAATTACAGCTTCTCGATTAGAAAGTGCTTCCCATTGCTGTGTTGGTAATACTACCACATCTGGAATTCGTGAGGTGTCCCAACGTCCAGAGCGTGGAGAACGCACTCCCACAGAAAACTTTTGTGCTGTCCAGTTCTTATCCCTGAAGGCACTTTCGTCATCAAAGCTTCGTTCTAAAAACTTTGAGATACCGCCGTGCTTGCCAGTGCCAAGACTCATGGGGATTAATTCTCCATCTAGCAATTCATATTGGGTATCGGTGGCGTCGCTATATTTGAGATACTCAGCAAAAGTCAGTTTTTTGGTGGTTACAGTCATGGCGAATTGATGACTCAATACAACTATTCTATGCAATAAGGGAGATGAGGAGGCAGGGGGAGCAGGGGAGACAAGGGGACAAGGGGACAAGGCGACTTAAATAAGAACTTGCAACAAGTGTTTCCCCTTGTCCCCAATTCTCAAGAGTCCCCAAATCCTCTTTCCCATGCCCCATGCCCCACAATACGGTTCGGTTAAAGGGCAAAGGGAAAAGGGGAAAGGTTTTCAATACATCCTTTACCCTTTACCCCTTACCCTTTCCCCAGACCACAAGGAAAGTGAAAAATGCTTATCCGAACCGTATTGCCATGCCCCATGCCCCATGCCCCATGCCCAATGCCCTAATTTCGTAACTTCTTAAGTTCTGCTTCTGTAAACGGATTCTTCCCCGCCCGTAAATCTTTTACCCAGCGTTGCCGTTGTGCTTTACTATCTTTATCTTTAGTCTGGGCGATGTATGCTTCAAAGTCTTCAATTGCTCCTTGGGTGTTGCCTATCAGCGCCCTAGCCAAGCCACGACTATCACGATTATTGCTATCTTCAGGCGCAAGTGTAACGGCTTTTTCACAGGCTGGTAAAACATCGGCGGCTTGTTTTTGCAGACTACCGTCCCAGCATAGTGTATTCCAAGAATCAGCAGGGATTTCGGCTTTTGGATCGAGCTTGAGAGCTTTGGTATAAGCTGCTAGCGCTTCCTTAAACTTTTTCTCTTCTAAGCGACTGTTCCCTTCATCAACTAAGCCTTCAACTTTGGTTTGATTCGCCAACTCTTTTGCTCTCGCTTGGGAATCAAACTTTAATTTATTATCCCACTGCTGGGCTTTGCTAAATTTCTCAATAGCGCCATTAATATCATCATTTCGCGCTAACTTCTCACCTTGGATAACTAACACTGTCGCCCCTTGCGCCAAGCGAGATGGACTTTGGCACGATCGCAACTCTTCTAACACTTCTGGATGGGCAATGAGATAATTATTTAGCAAATTGCAACCACTGTGTAATAAATTATCGAAATCTAAATCCCATAAAATCACGGTC